>JBAUAR010000198.1:0-11618 GCA_049675875.1 Streptosporangiaceae bacterium | reverse complement strand
CCGCTCTCGCTCGCGTTGCGGGCGGCGATCGGCGGGAGCTGCTCGAGCATCGGCTCGACCCACTCGCGCGTCTGCTCCTGGCTGCTGGAGAAGCCGAGCTCGGCATTGAAGTCACTGCTGGCTGACGACACCCAGGGGAAGCTCCAGCCCATCCGGCGCTTGTAGGTCTGCAGCGTGCCGAGCGGGGCCTGCGAGACAAACAGCATGGTCACGTCGCGCGCATGCAGGTGCGGAAGGATGCCGTTGACGGCGTCGGCGATCGAGGAGCACGTCGGGCAGCCAGCCTCATAGCTCGGGCCGAACATGAAGTGATAGACCACCAGCTGACTACGGCCATCGAACAGCTCTGCCAGCATGCGTGCGCCGTCGTCGGTTTCGAAGCGGTAGTTCTTCTCGACCTTGACCCATGGCAGCTCGCGCCGCTGCCGGGCGAGTTCGTCGCCCAGACGGGTGTACTCCTTCTCGCGGGCGAGCAGCTGCTCGCGCGCAGCTGCCCACTCTTCCCGCGTTCCGATCTTGCTAGCTGTCATTGGCTTGTCTCCACTTAGTTGTCATCACGTCAGCCCGGCGACCGGGGCCCACGCATGGCTCGACACCTCGAACAGCCGCATCCCCGGCCGGCGGACCGGGAAACCCTGCCCGCCAGGGCCGACCCGGCAGCGAGCACAATGCGTTATGGCGAAATCACTTTCGGCGGTGGAACCGGCTGCACCGGCAGGGCCTAGCACGCGGCACGACCTGGCAGCCACTGCCGGCGAACGCCGCGTATCCGGCAAAGCCGCCCGGAAGCACGCACGGCGGGGCGCACTGGGGTACTGGGACGAGACGGAGCGGCGGCACGATGCGCTGCAGACCATACTCGCCCAGAACGCCATTCGCGTTCCTGACCTGCTGCCCATCCGTCACCGGCGGATGGTGACCTCGGCGTGGAACTACTACCGGGGCGCCGCGGCCGTGATGGCCGCGGATCTGGCCGGACAGCCGAACAGCGGCCTCACCGTGCAGTTGTGCGGTGATGCTCACGTCCTGAACTTTGGTCTCTGGGCGACTCCGGAGCGAAACCTGCTCTTTGACCTGCGGGATTTCGACGAGACGCTACCGGGCCCGTTCGAGTGGGACGTCAAGCGCTTCGCTGCCAGCGTCATCGTGGCCGCGCGCGAGAACCGCATCAAGCCGCGGCGGGCCGAGGACGCCGTTACCGCCGGGGTGCGGGCTTACTGCCGGCGGATGCGCAGCTACGCGACGACGCCTGAGCTCGACATCTGGTACGACGGCATGCACGTCGACAAGATGATGCGCTACTTTCAGGCCGCCGACCGCGGCCGGATCTCGGTCCACATCGAGAGGCAGCGGAAGCGCCGCACGAGTCGCGGGGCGTTCGCCAAGCTGACAACCATGGCGCACGGGCGCCCGCGGATCTCGACCGAACCGCCGCTGCGGGTCACCATGAGTGACGACGAGCAGGCTACTCTCGTCGACACGTTGCTGGCGGGGTATCGGCTGACCCTCCAGGATGACCGGCGGACCCTGTTCGACCGGTTCACCGAGGCCGACGTCGTGCGGCAAGTCGTCGGGGTGGGCAGCGTGGGCATGCGGGTTTACCTGCTGCTCCTCGAGGGCCGGTCCGCCGCCGACCCGCTGTTCCTGCAGGCCAAACAGGCCGGACCGGCAGTCTACGAGGCACACACGCAGCCGAGCGCTTATGACAATCACGGCGCGCGCGTGGTCAACGGGAAGCGGCTGACACAGAGCGCGACGGACATCTTCGTCGGCTGGAGCTCGTTCCAGGGTCACGACTATTACGTCCGCCAGTTCCGTGACATGAAGATCATCCCGAGCACCGAGCTCATCGCCCCCATACTCACCGAATTCGCTACCGCGTGCGGCGAGGCGCTCGCCCGCGCGCACGCTCGCACCGGCGACCCGCTGGCTATCGATGCCTACATAGGGAACGGGGCCGCCTTCACCACGGCAGTTAGTCAGTTCGCCCGGCTCTACGCCGATCAGAACGAGCGGGATCACGCCCAGCTAGTCAGCGCGATAGCCGCTGGCGACGTCGAGAGCGCGCCGGACTCGGTCTAGCGGCAGGCGAGCCAAGGAACTCGGCCAGCCACGGCCCGGTTACGCTGTCCGCGTCACGCGCCACCTCGCCAGGCGTCCCCGCCGCGACAACGCGACCGCCGTAGGGCCCGCCGTCCGGGCCCATGTCGATCAGGTAGTCCGCTGCCGCCAGCAAGTCGAGGTCGTGATCGATGACGATGATCGTTGGTCCGGCGTCAGGCAACCGGTCGAGCACGCTCACCAGCGTCGCCACGTCGAGCGGGTGCAGGCCAGTGGTTGGCTCGTCGAGCACATAGAGCGCGCCCCGCTGGCTACTGCGTAGCCTGGCGGCGATCTTCAGGCGCCGCGACTCACCGCCAGACAGGGACGGGGTGGGCTCGCCGAGCTTCAGGTAGCCGAGGCCGACGTCCCTGACGGGCCGCAGCGCCGCAGTGACTGCTGGCGCGCCGGCGAACCGGTCCACGGCGTCGGCTCCGGAGCGCCGCGCAGGCGCGCGCGTGCGGCGGGGATGAGGCTATCCAGGACGAGGGCAGTCTTGCCCGCCGCCGACGGACCGGCCACCGCGGTCAGTCGGTTCACCGGAAACTCAGCGGTGAGATCGTGCAGGTTGTAGAGGTCGCCGACCTCGATGACGACCTGTCCGCCGTCAGCCGCTCGCTCAGGCCGGTTGCGGGAAACGCCGGGCGCCGGCCAGGAACGGTCCGATGATCGAGCGCGGGTCGGATGCCAGCTGACCCGGGGTGCCCTCGGCGATCACGTGGCCGCCCTGCGCACCTGCTGCGGGACCGAGTTCGATGACCCAGTCAGCCGAGCGGATGAGGTCTCGTTCGTGCTCGACCGCAAGCACCGAATTGCCGTTCCCCGCCAGATCGGAGATCATCGCGCGCAACCCGATGACATTGCTGGGGTGCGGTCCGACCGACGGCTCGTCCAGCACGTAGAGCATGCCCGTGGTGCTCGCCCGGACGGTCGAGGTGAGCTCGATCCGCTGTCGCTCACCGGTCGACAGCGAGGCGCCGGGCCGATCGAGGGTGAGGTAGCTCAGGCCGACGTCGAGCAGCGGCGTGAGAGCGCCGGTCAGCTCCGCGAGCAGCCCGGTGGTCACCCGGCTGAGCTCGGCCGGAAGCCCGTCGGGAAGGCCGGCCGCGAACCCTTGCAGTCCGTCCAGGCTGAGCGTGCTGATCTCGGCGATGTTTCGCCCGCCGAGCTGAGAAGTCAGCGCTTCTGGCCGCAGCCGGGTGCCATGACATACCGAGCAGACCCGGGTAATGACGAAACGCTGCACCAGCCGGCGAGTGCGCTCGTTGTCACTGCGCAGCGACCGCTGCACCGCGGCAACGGCATTGTCGTAGTTCACCGATAGCCGGACAGTCCGCTCGTTCCGTCCCGAACGCAGCGTTACCTGCCGCTGCACGGGGGCGCCGTGCAGCACTGCGCAGGTTGTTATGCCGGGCGCCGCGGATGCCGATCGCAGCTGGCAGCGTTCCGAGCCCGGATCGATCGGTTCCCTCCACATCACCTACCTAAGCAGCATGGTGCGTCCGTTCCGGGACCGGCCGCGGCCGCTCTAGGTCGCGGGCCGTCACGACCATCCGCTCTCAGGGGTGGACCGGACCGCTCAGGCCCTTGTCGAGCCGCAGGGACTGCATGATCGCCAGAGTGGCCGTCATCGTGAACGCCTCGATGTCCGCGGCGGCCAGTACGCCGGTGTACCTGGCGATCACGGGCGCGGCGGCGCGCTCGGTGACCGCGCTCGCTAGGGCGCAGACCTTGGGGCTCGGAGCAAGTTGTCTAGCCCGCCTCGCTTGCGGCTCGCGGTCCGTCGCCCTGCTCGCCGCGGCTCCGCGCGAGATGGACGATGACGTCGGCGGCCAGCTCGACCGCCTCCGGCAGAACCGCCATGATCTGGCCGAATACCTGGTTTTGCTGCGAGGCCGGCAATTCGAGGTAAGCCGAGACAGTCGACAGGTGGCCAACGTAGTCGCGCGCACTCATCATCAGGCGCCGCTCGATCACGAACTGCTGAACGTCGGCGAACCATTCGGACCGCTGGAGCTCCGTGCCCGGCCACTGCATGTCATTTCCCGGCGGCGTCCCATCGGGCGACGGAACATCGTCGCTGACCAGGAACGGCGCCCGGGCCGCGCGAACAGCGTCCGCCACAGCCGGGTCAGCCAGCGTGGCTGGCCCGCCGAAGGAGGCAACCACGCCACCGGGCTCCAGCAGCGCGGCGATGCGCGGCCACCGGCCCTCCGGGCTCGTCCAGTGCAGCGCCGCTGCCGCATAGACCAGCCCGTAGCTCTCGCCCAGAGGCAAGTCCTCGAACGCGGCTTGCATGGTCGTGACGGTTGCTGGTACATGCTTGACCAGCTCGGCGAGCATGGCTCCGTCAGGGTCGGTCGCGGTGACCATGACCCCCCGCTGAGCGAACAGACGGGTTGCCTTGCCTGTCCCCGCACCAATCTCCAGAGCAGTCCGAACCGGCCGACCCGCGTACGTCATCACCATGTCGAACAGCTCCACCGGATACCCCAGCCGGAACCGCTCGTATGCTTCCGCCTGCACTCCGAAGCTCCGTGCCCGACCAGACATGCCGAGCATCCTGACACGATCAGCGCCGTCAGGGCCCAGTCTTTTTACCGGGACTCATCCGTAGTATCAGCTGGCCGCACCCTCAGGCGAGCCAGGCACCATCGCGCATCAGCGTGCGGCCTGGCAGCTCGTTGACCTCACGCCAGGCCTGCACCCGGTCGGGCACGATGCGGAAAAACGCATAGTCGCCGGCCTCTTTGCGCGGGTCCCAGCCATACTTGACGGCAAATGCATCCTGCGTCCGCTCGTCTTGCACAAGCTCTGCGGTCCCATCGATCATGGTTACGTCTCGCAGCTGCCCGATGCCAACCCGCACCCGCCCACCCCGGCTCAGATTGCGTCCGGTCACGCTGGAACGAGGCGTAGCGACGATCAGGCCCACGCCGTCCCAGCAGACCGAAAGCGGCACCAGGTAGGCGTCACCCTCGGTGTCCGCCGAGGCGATCCAGGCGTCCGCATCGGATTCGAGCCGACCCAGCGTGTCCTGCTTACGCTGCTCCAGATTGCGTGGCGGTTCCATCACTGCTCCTCTGTCGGCCGAGTCACGCGGGCTCGGCGCCGTCATCAGGGTAGGCGGAGCTAGCGCCGTGGCTGACGCGGTGCCTGACAGTTCTCGTATCAGCGCATCACGGTACGCGTCGGTGCACATGGCTGGGATCGTGAAACGTTACGTCCATGACTCTCACGCTAGCCGCGGCTCCGCCGGCCGGGCTTCTCGATTCCTGACTGGCCTGGCAAGAACGGACCCGCGACGCGCCGCGCCGTAGCCTGGCCGGCCGGCTTTAGCATCAAGGGTGCGCATTGCGGGAGCAGTTCTCGGGGTACTACTTGTCGGCGCTGTATGGGTGAACGTAGCCGTCACCCTCGTCATCCCCCGCGGCCGCATCGGGTTCATCAAGGTCGTCGATCGGCTCGTCGACCAGGTGTACACCGGGTGCGGTCGCTTCGTGCGGCGATGGGACCGGCGCGACGCTCTGCTCGCCAGCCAGCCCGTCGTCACGCTCGGCCTGCTGCTGTTTATCTGGCTGGCCGGCTTCCTGGTCGGCTACGGGCTGTTGCTCTGGCTGCCCGGAGGCAGCTTTCCTGAAGCCCTTCGCGAGGCGGGCTCATCGCTGTTCACCCTCGGATTCGCCGTGCGCAGCGGCACGGAGCCGAGCGTCGCCGAGTTTCTCGCGGCTGCATCCGGACTGGTCATCGTTGCCCTTCAGATCGCCTACCTGCCCACCCTGTACGCGGCCTACAACCGCCGTGAAACCGTAGTCACGCTGCTCGGTCCCCGTGCCGGGAGCCCAGCGTGGGGGCCGGAGTTGCTGGCCAGGGCGCAGATGGTGCACGGCGTCGAGCAGCTGACGGTCATCTACGACGACTGGGAGCGCTGGTCAGCCGACGTGGCCGAGTCCCACTCCAGCTACCCTTCGCTGCTACGTTTCCGGTCCCCCGAGCCGCACAGCTCGTGGGTGGTGTCACAGCTGGCGGTGCTCGACGCCGCTGCTCTCCACCTGGCCGCCTGCCCCGCGAGCGCGCCGTTCACGGCACGGCTGTGCGTGCAGATGGGATTCACCTGTCTGCGGAAGCTCACCCGCACGCTTCGGATCCCGGTCGACGAGGACCCGCGCCCCGACGGCCCGGTGGAGCTGAGCTGGGAGGAGTTCCTGGAGGGCTGGGAACGAATCACCTCCGTAGGGTTCCCCGTCGAGCGGACCGCCGAGGAGGCCTGGCCGCATTACCGGGGCTGGCGGATCAACTACGAGGCGGCTGCGTACAAGCTAGCCTCCGGCCTCGACGCAGTCCCCGCCCGCTGGTCAGGCCCGCGCCGCCACGCTTGGAGCCCTTACGAACCGCGGCAGCTGGCCAACCGCACCCCCGAGCACCCCGATGGCCGGCCCACCGCATAGGACACCGGGGCGGGCTGAGGCATGACCGCAGCACTGCGGGACGAAATCGAAGAAGCAGGCGGCACCCCAGCGGAACTGAGGCTGGGCAGCAATCGATTGCTATCAGCTATGGTAGCGTTGATAGCAAGGGGTGATGGCAGTGGCGGCGCTAAACATCCGTAACCTCGATGAGACGGTGAAGCGACGCCTCCAGATCCGTGCGGCTCGTCACGGCAGATCGATGGAGGCAGAGGCACGGGAGATCCTCGCGGATGCTGTTCGCGAGCCCGCAGACTCGGCGGGGCTGTTCACGGCCCTCCTCGACCGGTTCGGCACGCTCGGCGGGGTTGACATGCAACTACCTGGACGCGATGAGCTGGCACGCCCTGCGGATTTCTCCACGTGATCATCCTCGACACGAATGTGGTCTCTGAGCTCATGCGGGCCGAGCCCGCGCCTCAGGTCGCGAGCTGGGTCCGTGACCGGGATAGGCGCGAACTGCGCACCACCGCTATCACGCTCGCCGAGGTTCGGCATGGCGTTGCGCGGCTGCCGGACGGGCGCAGGAAGCAGGTACTCCTTGCCGCCGCCGACGAAATCTTCTCGACCTTCGCAGACCAGGTACTACCGGTCGACACCGCAGCTGCGGAACACTATGCGGTCATTGCCAGCGACCGCGAACGGGCCGGGAAGCCCATCGCCGGTTTCGACGCGCTGATCGCGGCCGTCTGCCGCTGTCACAGCGCTGCGCTGGCGACCCGCAACGTGTCCGACTTCGACGGAACCGGAATCGAGGTCATAGACCCTTGGCTCCGGTCACCAGGCTGACGGCAGCAGCACTCGATGCAGCAGTGGCGGGCTCCGGCACCGCTTGGCTAGCATCGGGAATTGGGAGCGATTCGGTTCCCTTTATGGCGGAGAGTCCCAATGACCCAGGCTTCCGGCGGCAAGATCGAAGAGACGCAGATCCAGCGGTACAAGTCCACGCGCGGCATCAACTACGACTCGGTCCCGTGGAAGCTGTGGGAGAAGTCCAAGAAGCTCTTCTGGGATCCGGCCGACCTGGACTTCTCGCAGGACGCCGTCGACTGGCGCGAATTGCCCGAGATGGCGCGGACGATCGTGGCGATGTCAGCTCGCGGGTTCATGGTGGGCGAGGAAGCCGTGACCATGGACATCGTTCCGTTGCTGCGCTGCATGTCCGATCTGGGGCGGCTCGAGGACACGATGTACCTGTCGATGTTCGCGATGGAAGAGGCCAAGCACACGGATTTCTTCCGTCGCTGGTTCGACGCAGTGGGCCTCGACCCAGCCTCACTGGATGACCTTGTGCGCGCCCGGAACGAAGCGCTGCGCAGCAACAACGGCGGTAGCCCGGTCGGCGGGCTGTTCGACGGGGTGCTGACGACGGTGATGCGCCGCCTGGACACCGACAAGTCGCCCGAGGCGATCCTGGACGCGACGCTCGTCTATAACCAGCTCGTCGAGGGCGTTGCGGCGATCGGCGGGTACCGGCGCTGGGACGAGACGTTCCGCCGTATCGGCAAGCTCCCCGGCTTGGAAGCGGGAATCAGGCTGACCCAGCGCGACGAGCGCCGCCACATCGCCTATGGCACGTACCTGGGCCGCCAGATTCTCGCCGAGCACCCGGAACTCTGGGAGTTCACCGAGCGTCGCTGGAAGCAACTCACCGACGGCTTCGCCGGCGGATACGGCAGCGCGGCACAGCAGGACCAGGCGGCCGCGGCAGGCTTCGACCCCGCCGCAGTTAAGGCTCTGATAGACCGTCGCCTCGAGGCCCTACGCGTCGCGGTCACCATGCGTCCCGAGGACGTCGAGCACGCCGATCCCGAGTCCTTCGTGCCCGAAGAGCTCGCTTCTATCACATAACGACTTCAGCGGCGCGCCAGGCGGCGTCCGCTCGGCGTGCCAATCGGCGCGTAGTTCAGCTCGAAGTGGTGATAGAGAGTCGACTCGTCGGCCTGGGATAGTTCTTCGCCGTGCAGCTCGATGACAGGCGCGGCGCGGACCTGCTCCTTGGTCACTGCCACCTGGAGGTCGTCCGGCCCGATCTGAATCCCGGTCAGCGGCACGAAGGTCAGGTGGCGTGCTATTAGGCCTTCCTTAACCGTCGCGAACTGCGGCTGGTCAGTCTCGACGTCGACGTAGACGTCCTGCAGTTTCCCGATCTTTTCCCCGTTGCGGTCGAGGAGCATCTTGCCGTGCCAGTCGGCAACACTCCACTGGTCCTGTCCCCGTTGGTTGGTCATCTCACGACCTCCTCCCGTCGTGCTACCCCCCGAACGGCACGCTTGTACCCAGCTGTGGCGCGTTCAGACGACAAGCAGGCGAAGGCCAAGCTCGGCAGCCTCGAGATCGAGGAGGTCGCGGTTACGTTCGGCCCACCGACCGGACGCGAGGTCAGCACGAAGACCGCGCACGGCCCGCTGCTCTGCCTCCGGCCCGACCCTGGACCACACCGATACTCCGCGGCGGACATGCTCGTCCAGGTATGCCTCGGGCCGGCGCCAGTAGGCCTCGAAGAAGCCGTCAGCGCAGTCCCAGGGGATGAGAACCGGCTCCACCCGGGCTCCGATCGCGCCGGCCAGCTCGGACAGCGACGGCCGCCCGACGAGAAGATCAGCGACCTCAGGCAGGTAGTCACGAGAGAGCCAGAACCGGCGACACCATCCGGTCTCACTGCTGTCGTGCGTGAACACCACGATGCGGCGAGCCACGCGGCGCATCTCGCGCAGGCCGGCGATCGGGTCCTGCCAGTGATGAATGGTGGCAAAAGCCATCGCGGCGTCGAAGGACTGGTCCTCGAACGGGAGGCTCTCCGCAGTGGCATCGACGCACGGTGCTGCGCCTGCGGGCCGCTGCGCCCGCATCACCGCCGACGGTTCCACCGCGGTCACGTCACAACCAGGGGGCTCGTAGGAGCCGGTGCCGGCCCCGACGTTCAGCACCGTCCGCGCAGCGCCGAGCGCGGCCCAGACCTGGGCGGCGATCCGCGGCTCAGTGCGCCGCGTCACCAGGTAAGCGGCTCCGATGGTGTCATACATCTGCGCGCCGGACATTTGCCGCCTCCCCGGTTGTCAGCATCCCCGCGCCGCGCACGTGACCTGGCTCGCTGCCCTGGATACTCAGTCGCTTGCGCACCATTTCACCACATTGGGTAGTCGGGACGAATTCAGCACGGGCGGCTGAACTCAGGCCGCACCGACCAATGACCGTGCCTCTGCAGGACTGACAACGAGATCGTGAAGGTCGCCGCCAACCTCGAGCCGACTCGACTGTTCGACCCCGCCAACCTTCGCCGCCTCGAAGCCAGCCGTTCGGATCAACCGCTCGACTTCCTCGCCAGCCCGGTCATTGTTGGTCGCATAGAAGAGGACCGCCGGCTCCGGTGACCGGTTGCTAGCGGACTCGAAGAGAGCGGCCGACAGTGTTCCCAACGCCATGGCCAAGCGCGCGCCAGTCGGCAACCAGCCGGCCACGACCTCGCCGGAGGACCGCCCGGCCGGCAGGAGACGTGAGACCTTTCCCTGGGCGTCGATGCCGACCGGGTTGCTCGGAATGACCACGAGCTTGTCGGCCAGCGGGTCGGCTATCTCGTCCATGACGCCCTTCAGCGCGACAAACCGCAGCGCGAGGACGACGGCGTCGGCCCCCCGCAGCGCGTCGCGGTTGTCCACGGCGACGACCGCAGCTCTACCGATCCCTGCAGCCAGTTTTCGTGCCGACTGTTGGTCGGCGCTGGACAGCCGTAGGTTCTCGCCGCCCGCTGCGAGCAGCCGGGCGATGACCGATCCGATCCCGCCAGTGCCGATGATGGCGGTGGTCATGACCGAAGGCTCCGCGGCGTCACGGTGCTAGCGCCGGCGGCCCGCCCGTCTCGGTGCCCGACGACTGGCCACGTCGATGTGCGGGATCTCGCCGGTGCGCTCAGCATTTACTCGGATGCCTCGGCGACCCTAGTCGACGGCCAGTGAGCGGGCGACCAGTCCCCGTCTGGGTCTGTAGTTTGCCCCACTTCGATCAGATAACCGTCGGGATCGCGAATGTAGCAACGGATCTCGAACTGATGCTGTTTCGGGGGTGTCAGGAACTGAGCGCCTCGGGCGCTCCATTCGGCGTACACGGCCTTGATGTCTTTGACCCGGATATTGAGGAAGCTGCTGACCCGGTCGGGATCGCGCGGCGTCTCCAGGGTGACCGCCGGCTTGTCATCGGTCGGGCCTCCGCCGACATTGATGATGATCCAGGTGTTGGCTAGTGCGACATACGTAGGCCCGCCGGAGAAGACCACCCTGCCGCCGAGTACTTCGGTGTAGAAGCGCCGGGAACGCTCGACATCATCCGAGACGATGAAGTGGGCCAGCACAATTCCCTCCGGGGGCGGCGGGAGCTCGGCCATCTGGCACCTCCACTAGTTGGGTCTCACACTCCGCTTACCCTGCCGCTCAGGTCGATAAGCCAGGCATCCACCGGCGGGCTTAACCGGCCCGCGGTTCGTACCGCACGCTGAGCCCGGGTTCGCGGCTTCGTCTTACGTGTTGGCTTGACGAGCCTCCCGGTCCCAGGCCTGTGCGGCCATCTGGACTGCTTCCCAGGGGCTGCCCAGCGGCGGGGTGTAGGAGAGGTCGAGGTCGGTCATTTCCTCGACTGTCATGTGGTGGAAGATCGCGGTGGCGGCGATGTCGATCCGCTTGGCGATCTCGGCGTGCTTGTGGCCGAACAGCTGCATGCCGAGCAGCTGTCCGGTGCGGCGATCCCCGGTGACACGCATCGTGATGCGGTGGCTGCCGGGGTAATAGGCCTTGTGGTCATCCGCCGCGGACTGGACGGTGACCGGGTCGAACCCGGCCGCCGCAGCCTCATCATGCCGGAGCCCGGTGCGGGCTGCGGCCTGGTCGAAGATCTTCACGACCTGGGTGCCGAGGCTGCCGGCGAACTGCCGACTGCGGCCGAGGGCGTTCTCACCCGCGACCCGGCCCTGCTTGTGCGCCGTGGTACCGAGCGGCAAGTACGTCTCCCCGAGCAGCCGATGATGCGTCACGACGCAATCACCTGCGGCCAGCACGTCAG
>JBAUAR010000197.1:0-16392 GCA_049675875.1 Streptosporangiaceae bacterium | reverse complement strand
CCCGCTGGCGCTGCCGCACCCGCGGATGACGTCGTGGCCGCAGCTGCGCTGCCCGGTCCCGGGCCGGGTCCGGCGGGAGTGTCGGGCTGTGGCTGGTAGTCGGCGAAGAAGCTCCACCACGCCTGGTCCACCGATCCAGGGTCGGTCAGATAGCGCTGGTACAGCTCGTCCACGAGCCACTGGTTCGGCCCGAAGTCCGCGCGCCGCGAGGCGCCGTCCGGCGGCGGTTCGCTCGTCGGCTGCGGATCGGAGCTGGCTGAGGTGGTGAGATCCGCGGACCCCCGCGGAGACTCAGCAGACACGGCGTTGATCGCCCTCTTCCGGAGCTCGCCTGGCAGTAAATTGCGCGCATACCAGGCTACCCGTCAGTCAGCGTCCGCTGGTGATCAGCTAGCTGGGCATCCGTTCGCGGCCGTGCGGCTCGAGCCAGTTGACATAGGGCCCCTTGGGCACGATGCCCGCCGGGTTGATCCAGCCCTGTGCCTGGTAGTAGTGCCGCTTGATCTGGAAGAAGTCGGTGGTATCGCCGAATCCCGGCCGCTGGAAGAGATCTCGAGCGTAGCCCCACAGGTGCTGGTAGCTCGCGAGCATGTGCAGGTTGCACTTGTAGAGCAGGTAATAGACGGCATCGAACCGGGCCAGGGTCGGGAACAGCCGCACGTCGGCCTCGGTGATGCTGCCGCCGAGCAGGAACCGGCGCCGCGCCAGTCTTTCGTCGAGCGCGTCCAGGGTGGTGAACAGCGCGTCGAACGCCTGCTCGTAGTCGGCCTGAGAGGTGGCAAAGCCGCACTTGTAGACACCGTTATTCACCGCGTGATAGATGAGTGTGCTGACCGCGTCAATCTCGCGCCGCTGGTCAGCCGGGTATAGGTCGGGCGCGCCAGGCCGGTGATAGCTGGTGAACTCGGTCTCCAGCTGGGTGGTGAGCTGGCTGAAGTCGTTGGTCACAATGCGCTGTGCCCGGTTGTCCCACAGCAACGGCACCGTGGCGCGCCCGGAGTAGCCTGGGTCCGTAGCGAGATAGAGCTCGGATAGATAGTGCGCACCGGTAAGGGGATCGCGACCGCCGGTCTGATCTGCGAATCGCCAGCCATGCTCGGTCAAAACGGGGTCAGTCAGGCTGAGGCCGATGACCCGATCGAGACCCAGCACCCGGCGGACGATGAGCGCGCGCTGCGACCAGGGGCAGGCCAGCGAGGCGTAGACGTGGTACCGCCCAGGCTCAGCCGGAGGACCGGACGAACCGTCTCGGCTGATCCGGCCGCCGATCTCGCCGGTGCTCCGGCCGCTGCTGGCTCGGCCGACGTATCCGGCAGAGCCGGAAGTGGCAGCCGGACGGTCGAGGAACTGCTGCGAGGCCTGCATTGCCTGGTCCCCTTCCTGATCCCTCTGCCCGGTACCGCATGATTTCCTACTAGATAATGACCAGTATCCGCAATACCAGGCTGTTCGCACCGCAACGGCGAAACCGGCAGGAAGGATCACCCGGGTGAGCTCACTGGCCGGCGACGTGACGGGCCTGACGGGCTGGGTGGCCTACCTGGTGATCGCGGCGCTCGTGTTCGGCGAGACGGCCGTGTTCGTCGGCTTCGTGCTGCCGGGCGAGATCGCGGCGGTGCTGGGCGGCGTGCTCGCCAGTCGCGGCCACCTGTCGTTGCCGCTGGTGATCATCATCGTCGTCGCGGCCGCGGTCATCGGGCCGCTGATCGGCTACGAAATCGGCAGGCGGATGGGGGATCGGCTATTCACCGCCAGGCCGCTGCGCCGAGTTCAGGGCGGGGTCGACCGGACCAGGGCGGTGCTGTCCAGCCGCGGCGGCATGGCGGTGCTGCTCGGCCGGTTCGTCGCGATCGTCCGTGCGCTGATGCCCGCCGCGGCGGGCGCGGCTCAGGTCAGGTACCGCACGTTCACCATCTACAACGCGCTGGGCGGGCTGATCTGGGGGGTCGGCTACGTGCTGCTCGGGTATCTGGCCGGCTCGGCTTACGCGGTGGTCGAGCGTGAGGTCGGCGCAGGCCTCGCGATCGCCATCGGGGCGATCGTTATCGCGGCAGTCGCGGTATGGCTCTACCGCCGCCACCAGTCGGCCGCGCGCCGCGCGGAATAGCGGCTAGTCTGCCTCCGCCGCGATCCGGTCACCGGCGAAGACGTGCGCCCGCAGGTTCGCCAGGCACGGTAGCGTGGCCCGGACGCGCTCGGTGTACTCGCTGTCGACGTGTCCGACGCCGATCCCCTCGGCCGGCCCGAGGTCGATCCGGACGGCGCCCATGGGGTCAACCAGCAGGCTCCGGCCGATGCCGGTCGGGGCTCTGGTCGGTGCCTCCGCTGGGTCTGGTACCTGCCCGGCTGCCGCCACCCACACGGTGTTCTCGATCGCCCGGGCGCGGACCAGGGTGACCCAGTGTTCTTCCTTGAACGTGCCCGCAGCCCAGGCTGCTGGCAATACGAGTAGCTGCGCGCCGCCGACCGCCAGCGCCCGGGCCAGTTCGGGGAAGCGAACGTCGTAGCACGTCATGAAGCCGACCCGGATGCCCGCCAGGGTGGCGATGCAGACCTCGTCGCCGGGCGCGACGGCATCGGACTCCCGATGACCGAGCGCGTCGAAAAGGTGGATCTTGCGGTACACCGCCGCCAGTTCGCCATCGCTGTCGTAGCCGACCGTGGTGTTGAAAACGCGGCCATCCGGAGCCGGCTCGAAAAGCCCGGCCACGATGGCGAGGCGGGCCGAACGGGCGGCCGCCGCGAGCCCGCGGCAGAACATGCCGTCCAGCGGTTCGGCCACGGACCGCAGGTCGGCGGAGAAACGCGCCTGCGTCCCCTCAGGGAACACGACTAGCTGCGCTCCCTGCGCTGCGGCGGCGGTAGCAGCCGCAGCGACGCGGCCGAGATTGACCCGTGGATCTGAGCTGACTGGCAGCTGACCGAGGGCCACGCGCATGTCGTGCAGCCTAGCTGGATCCGGCCGCCCTGCGGAGACTGCCGGCACAGCGGAGACTGCCGGCACTGCGGAGACTGCCGGCACTGCCGCGACCGCCGCCACTGCCAAGACTGACTGCACGGCTGGCTGGTGCCGCGTTTGCCCCCGGCTACCGTCTATGCATGCTGGCCGTGCTGGTGGTGGCAGTCGCTCTAGGCCTGTCCAATTTCGCCGCCGCCGTTGCCATCGGGCTGGCGGGCGTTGACTCGCGAACCCGGCTGCGTGTCGGTGTGGTCTTCGGCGCGTTTGAGGCAGGCATGCCCGTGGTGGGACTGCTGCTCGGCGCGCAGGCGGCTGCCGCACTCGGGCACGCGTCGCGCTGGCTGGCAGCGGGGCTGCTGATCGCGGTTGGCGGATATGCCCTGGCGGAGGCCACTCGCGGCGCTGGTCCCGCGCCGGGCCCAGCCGGACTCGGCCGGCTCGTGCTCGCCGGGCTGGCGCTGAGCGTGGACAACCTCGCAGCGGGCTTCGCGCTCGGCAGCTACCACGCCGCCATCCTGGTTGGCGCCGTCACGATCGGCGCGGTCAGCGTGGGCCTGGCGCTGCTGGGCCTCGAGCTCGGCGCCCGGCTGGGCGGCCGGGTGGGCCAGCGAGGCGGTCAGCTCGCGGGACTCGTACTCATCGGCGTCGGCGTCGCGATCGGCGCGGGCGGGCTGACCTAGCCGGGCGAGCTGACCTGGCCGGGCGAGCTGACCTGGCCGGCTGATCTAGCCGGGCGGGCTGATCTAGCCGGGCGACTTCCCAGGGTCAGCGACCTAGCCCGCGAGCTTGGCCAGCTCCGGAACGAAGCTCGCGGCGTCGATGGTGCCGACCCCGGTCACTAGGTCATAGCCGAGCCCGGCGGTGTAGCCGGAGACGGAGTACTGCTGGCCGCCCTGGACGAAACTTTGTGAGTTGGTGCCGTCGCGGATGTCGACGACACCGGGCTCGTGGCTAGCCGCGATGGCGTAGATCGCGGGGTTGAGCAGGCCGAGGCCGTGTGGCTGGCCGTGGCCGGCATACTGGTCGGCCAGCGCCACAATGCCGGCGAACAGCGGCGCGGCGAGGCTGGTGCCGCAGACCGAGCGCCACCGGGCGCCGGCGGCGTAGAAACTGCCGTACACCGCCACCGCGCTGTGGCAGGACGCGTCCATCGCCACATCGGGCACGCCACGGGCGTTCCCGGTCACCGACGCCACGCCGTCCTGGTAGGAGGGCCGGGGGAAGGCGATCGAGGTACCGCCGCCGCTGTCCCTCCAGCCAACGTCCGGCGTGAGCCGGGTGCCGTTGGCGGCCAGGCTCAGCTGCGTGCCGCCCACCGCCGTCACGAGCGGATCGGTAGCCGGCCAGGACACGGCGCGGCTGGTATAGAGGTCCTTCATGTTGTACTCGTCACTGGTCGCGCCAGAGTCGCCGGTCGCGGCGAGGACGGTGACGTGGTCGCGGGCCGCGAGCTGATAGGCGCTGCGGAAGCTCAGGATGGACGACACGGACGGGAACGTCTGCTCCGTCGCGGCGAAACTCTGGGTGATGACCTGCCCGATCTTGTGCCGGAGCACGTACCGCTCGGCGGCGACGATCTGCGGGAATCCGGTTGTCCCCTCGTTCTCTGACGTGGGGGTCTCTACCAGGACGATGCTGGCGCCTGGGGCCATCACGTGCGCCCACTCCACATCCAGGGTGGTCTCCTCCGCCCAGCCGACGCGGTTGCTGTTGTGCCTGCTGTAGGCCGGCACCGGGCCGGCCGGCTGGAGCACCCGGAATGACGGCGGCGCCGGCAGTCCAAAGTAACTGTCGAAGTGCGTCAGGTCGGCGGCGATCGTCGGGGATCCGAACGAGTCAACGACGACGATCGTCTGGCCGGACCCGTCAATGCCCTTGGCGGCGAGCGGTACGACGTCGTAAGCCGTCCGGATCTGCGCCGGGGAGAGGGCGTTGATGGGCGCGGGGACAGTCGGAATGCGAACCAGCGCGTCCCGCACGAGCCGGTGCGGCCCGGTGCCCGCCTGGTGGGCGACGGCGAGCGCCGCCGCAGCGGCCAGCAGCCCCACGACCAGCCCAGCCACGAGCAGGCCGCGGAGCCTGGATCCGCCGAGCCAGGATGCCACTACTCGGTCAGCCGCAGCGCGGCCTTCGGGCATGACCGGACCGCGTGCCTGACGCCATCGAGCAGCCGGTCAGGCACCTCGTCGACCAGAATGGTGAGGTTGTCGTCGTCGTCGACCTCGAATACCTCCGGTACCAGGCCAGCGCAGACCGCGTTGGCCTCGCAGGCGTCGTAGTCGGGCACCACCTTCATGGCCCTCTCCATTCCCTCGCCCCGCGCTGTCGCGCAGACTGTACGGCATGCCCATGCCGGACAAGTTCAGGCTAGCGGCCGAGGCGGCCAGGGGATTCATGCCGGCCGCCGAGGGCCTGGCGCTGTACCAGACCGCGGCGGCCTACGCCGGGGCCGGCCCGATCGCCGAGATCGGCAGCTACTGCGGCAAGTCCACGATCTATCTCGCGGCGGCGGCGAAGGAAGCGGGCCAGCTGGTCGTGACCGTTGACCACCACCGCGGCTCGGAGGAGATCCAGCCGGGCTGGGAACATCACGACCCCGACCTGGTCGACCCGGCCACCGGGCTGATGGACTCGCTGCCGTTCTTCCGGGCAACGCTGGCGGCGGCCGGCCTGGAGCACCACGTGGTAGCGGTGGTCGGTAGTTCCGCGGACGTGGCCAGATTGTGGCGCACGCCGCTCGGCATGCTGTTCATCGACGGCGGGCACAGCGAGGACAACGTGCTGACTGACTACGAGGGATGGGCGCCGTGGCTGGCCATGGGCGGCGCACTGGCGTTTCACGACGTCTTTCCCGACCCGGCGGATGGCGGCCAGGGGCCCTACCGGGTCTACCAGCGGGCGCTGGCCTGCGGTGCGTTCACATCGGTCAGTGTCACCGGATCGCTGCGCGTCCTGGAGCGGACCGGCGCCGGGATCGGTTAGCTGGCGTCTGCGGGTGCCCGCTCGCGGCAGCCGCAGGCCGCGGAGTCATACGGCCGCCAGATCTCCGGTCCGGCCGCCGCGTCGGCGAAGATGCGGGCCGCCGGGGCCCGCGCGCCGGCCGCAAGTGCGTCGGCAGCAAGTGCGTCTGCGGCGAGCACGTCGGCGGCCAGCACGATCGCGGCCGCGGTGTAGCTGCTCTGCTCGTGCGGGTAGTGCTTGCGATTCCGGAACTGCCAGCCGGTCCAGTAGCCGCCGTCCGCAGCACGCAGGAACTGGATCCGGTCGAACAGCTCAACGGCGCGCTCGCGCTGTCCGATCGCGTCCAGTGCGATGGCGAGCTCGCACGTCTCGGCTCCGGTCACCCACGGCTCGTCGCGGACGCAGCGCACGCCGAGGCCGGGCACCACGAAGGTTTCCCAGCCTGCCGTGAGCAACTGCTCGGCTGCGGCACCGCGGACAGCGCCGCCCAGCACCGGGTAGTACCAGTCCATGGAGAACCGGCTCTTGTCGGCGAACGCCTCTCGATGGCACGCAACGGCGTGTCCCAGCTGCGTGGCGGCGAGCTCCCAGTCTGGCTGCGGGTCTTCGAGATGCTCGGCCAGCGCGATCGCACAGCGCAGGCTCTGGTACATGCTCGCGCTGCCGGTCAGCAGCGCGTAGCTGTCCGGGGTGCCATCCTCGTGCCGTCGCCAGATGATCTCGCCGCGGGCAGTCTGCAGCCCGACGGCGAATCCGATGCCGGCCCGGACCACTGGCCACATCCGCGCGGCGAAGTCGTCGTCGCCGGTGACCAGCAGCTCGTGCCAGACGCCGACCGCGCTATAGGCAGCGTGATTGCTCTCGGCCGTCCACTCCTCGACGTGGCCCGTCGAGGACTGCACCGGCCAGGAACCGTCGGGCTGCTGCGTGTCTGCCAGCCAGGCGTAGGCGCGCCTGGATTCGGCGCGTAGCCCGCAGACACTGAGCGCCATCGCGCACTCGATGTGATTCCACGCATCGACGTGCCCATCGGGCCAGCCGATCGAGCCGTCTGCCTGCTGGGTCGCCGCGATGGCGCGGGCGGTCGCGATGAGCTGGTCAGCGGTCAGGATGCCGGGTACGTCAGGAATCCGGCAGGGCTTGCCTGCCACGTCGGGCTGGCCGGCCAGTCCGTCAGGCTTCGGCATGCACCTTCTCCGGCGCGGTCCGCCGCGAAGCGCCGGTCCCGTCGGCCGGCTTGGTGGCGTACACGACGAGGCTCTTGCCGATCAGCGGATTGAGTGCCCGGTCGGCGAGCTGGGTGACCGCGGGCTTGCGCATGATGTCCCACACCAGCAGCTTGTGATACGCGCTGGCCAGCGGATGGTCGTCATCGTGCACGCCGACCGCGCACTTCAGCCACCAGTACGGCGAGTGCAGCGCGTGCGCGTGGTGGTGGCCGCCTACGTCCAGGCCTGCCCGGCGGAGCTTGGTCTCCAGTTCGGGCCGGGTGAAAATGCGCAGATGACCGCCCGGCACGTTGTGATAGTCGTCGGACAGCAGCCAGCAGATGCGCTCCGGCAGCCAGGCCGGCACGGTCACCGCGGCCAGGCCGCCGGGCCGCAGCACCCGGCTCACCTCGTGCATCGCCTCCTGGTCCGGGCGGATGTGCTCCAGCACCTCGGCGGCGATGACGATGTCAAACGCGCCGTCCGGAAATGGCATCGCGGTCGCGTCGCCGACGGCGGTGGTGATCGACGCCTCCGGCGGCAGCTCGCCGGCCTCCGCCATGGCGGCAGCGACGGCCGCGACCCGGGCCAGTTCGGCGGGGTCGGTATCGAGCGCGACGACGCGGGCACCGCTCCGGCCGGCCTCGAACGCGTGCCGGCCTGCTCCGCAGCCGAGGTCGAGGAGCCGCGTCCCGGTGTGAATGGGCAGTCGCTGGAAGTCCACGGTTAGCATGGCGGGACCGGCCCAGCCCGCGCTCCCGGCCGGGCCGCGTCGCGCACCGCGATGGCGCGCCGGTACTCGGCGACGGTAGCCCTCGCCACGGCCGTCCACGCGAATCGCTCGGCCACCCTGGCCAGGGCCGCGCGCGAAAGCTCGGCACGCAGTGCCGGCGCGTCGTGCAGGGTACGCAGGGCGGCGCACAGCTCTTCAGCGTCGCCGGGTGTCACCAGCATCGCGGCGTCCCCGGTGACCTCCGGCAGTGCCCCGGTGCGGCTGGCCACGAGCGGCGTGCCGGAGGCCATGTGCTCGACAGCCGGCAGCGAGAAGCCTTCGTAGAGCGACGGCACAACCGCGATCTCCGCGCTGGCGGCAAGGTCGGCCAGCTGCTCGTCGCTGATTCCGCTGACGAACTGCACCCGCCCGGTCAGCGACAGGTCGCCGAGGAGCCGCTCCGTCGGGCCGTCGGGCACCAGCTTGCTCACCAGGGTGAGGGATACGTCCCGCTCGGCGGCGAGCTTGGCATACGCGCGCAGCAGCGTCGCCACGCCCTTGACCGGCGAGTCGGCGCTCGCGACCGCGACGATCCGGCCCGGCACCCGCGGGCCCGGCCGCGGGCGGAACAGCCGGGTGTCCACCCCCAGGGGAACGACCCGGACGTTGTCCGGCGGCACCTTGAAGTCGCGGAGGATGTCGGCGCGGGACGACTCCGAACCGGTCATCACCGGTCCAATCCGCCGCGCCACCCTGGCCTGCATCCGGATGAAGGAGTACCAGCGCCACTTGGGGATCTTGCGCAGGCCGCGGGCGGCCGCCAGCTCGATGCGCCGGTCGACGCTGATCGGGTGGTGGATGCTGGTCACCACCGGCAGGCCGAGGCGCGCGATCCCGAGGTTGCCGTAGGCCAGCACCTGATTGTCGTGCACGACGTCGAAGTCGTTGACCCGCTGCCGCAGTGCCCGCAGCGCGCGCAGGCTGAAGGTGAGCGGCTCGGGGAAGTACGCGGTCCACATGCCCGCGACCTCGAGCACGTCGATCCAGTCCCGGTACTCCCGCAGGTGCGGGGTGCGGAACGGATCGTCATCCCGGTACAGGTCCAGGCTCGGCAGCTTGGTCAGCCGCGGGCCGGGCTCCAGCTCGGGGTAGGGCTGCCCGGAATACACCTCGACGTGGTGGCCGAGGGCGGCGAGCTCGCGGGATATGTGCCGCAGGAAGATGCCCTGCCCGCCGCAGTGCGGCTTGCTCCGATAGGACAGCAGGCAGACCCGCAGCGGGCCGCCAGGATCGGGCTGGCCGCCAGGATCGCGCTGACGCGCTTGCTCAGGCCCTGGCCCGGACTCGCCGGCCGCCGCGGTGCTCACGCAGTTCGCGCCTCCTCGTTCGCCACCGGCAACCCGACATCGGGCGACCCGCGTGAACCATCGGAGCGCACCTTACCAAGCGAACAAGGTGCGGGCCCGCCAGCCCCACTCGTACGTCGGTCTGTCCCGACCGGACGCGTGTCTGTAAGCTGCCGCGACGTAGGGAACACCACGGAGGCTCCACTGACTCGACGCGCGCTGATCACCGGAATCACCGGACAGGACGGCTCCTATCTCGCGGAGCACCTGGTCGACTTGGGGTATGAGGTGTGGGGTCTGGTCCGCGGCCAGGCGAACCCGCCCGTCCGGCACCTGCGCGAGCTGCGCGGTGATGTGCGGCTGATCCGCGGCGACCTGCTCGACCAGGGCAGCCTTATCTCTGCGGTAGAGCGCGTGCAGCCCGACGAGGTCTACAACCTCGCGGCGATCTCGTACGTGCCGATGTCGTGGCAGCAGGCAGAGCTGACGGGCGAAGTCACGGGGCTCGGCGTGCTGCGCGTCCTCGAGGCCATCAGGGTCTGCAGCGGCATCAGCGCGTCCCGCAGCCCTGGCCGCGGCCAGATTCGGTTCTACCAGGCGTCCACGTCAGAGATGTTCGGCATGGTGCGGGAAACACCGCAGACCGAGCAGACGCCGTTTCATCCGCGCAGCCCGTATGGAGTCGCGAAGGTGTACGGCCACTTCCTGACGCAGAACTATCGCGAGTCCTACGGCATGTATGCGGTGTCCGGGATCATGTTCAACCACGAGTCACCGCGCCGCGGCACCGAGTTCATGCCCAGGAAGGTCTCGCTCGGCGCCGCGAAGATCAAACTCGGGTTTGAGCGTCAGCTCCGGCTCGGTAATCTGACGGCCAGTCGCGACTGGGGATTCGCTGGCGACTACGTCCGCGCCATGCAGCTCATGCTGGCCCAGGACGACCCGGCCGACTACGTCGTCGGCACCGGCGTCACGCACACGGTCGAGGAACTGGTGGACACCGCGTTCAGCGCCGCCGGGCTGAACTGGCGTGACCACGTGGTGCCCGACGCGGCGTTCATCCGGCCCGCCGAGGTGGACCGGCTGTGCGCGGATTCCAGCAAGGCGCGGGATGAGCTGGGCTGGGAGCCCAAGGTCGGGTTCGACGAGCTGGTGACCATGATGATCGAGGCTGACCTGCGGCTGCTCGCGGCCGGATCGCATGCCAGCGAGGAGTTCGCGGATGCCTGGTAGCCGAGGGACCGGCTAGATCCGGCCGCCGGCCAGGGTGCCGATGCCGTAGGTGATGCCCGCCGCGACTGCGCCGAGTACGAGCTGTCGCAGCGCGCCTCGCCAGAACGGCCTGGCGGTGATCCTGGCCACCAGGCCGCCGCCGACGAATGCCGCCACGGCGGCCAGAATGACCGCGGCCCCGAGCACGTCGAAGCCCAGCAGGTAGGGGAGGAGCGGAATGAACGCTCCGATCGCGAACGTCAGCAGGGACGCGCCGGCCGCGGTGAGCGGCGACGGCAGCTCCTGCGGGTCGATGCCGAGCTCCTCGCGCACGTGGATGCGCAGTGCCTCGTCTGGCCGCCGGGAAAGCTGTCTGGCCACTTCCGCCGCGAGCTCCGGGTCCACGCCGCGCATCCGGTACATTGCCGCCAGCTCGGCTTGTTCGCCGCCGGGATTGTGCTCGAGCTCGTACCGCTCCTTGGCGACCTCGGAGGCGACCAGCTCGTTCTGCGACGAGACGGACACGAACTCCCCGGCGGCCATCGAGAACGCGCCCGCGGCGAGCCCGGCGAGGCCGGTCAGCACGATGGTGTGCTGCGGCAGCCCGCCGCCGCCCACGCCGGAGATCAGCGAGACATTGGTCACCAGGCCGTCCATGGCGCCGAATACCGCCGGCCGGAGCCAGCCGCCGGACACGTCGCGGTGCTGGTGGCCGTCCGATCCGTGCTGCTCGGCTGCGCTCGCGCCGGCGGCCTCATCCGGCGCGGCCGCCACCGGCGCGGCCGATCCGTCCGCGTGCGGGTGCGGGTTGCTGGATGGCATAAGGCCTGCCTGGTCCTGTTAGTCGTGTCCGTACCGCTATGCACCATGCAGGGAACGGGGTCGACGTCGCGCGGGCAGCTGGCCCGCTGATGCCGTTGGCCGGGCTCTTGGGGTGCGGTGCCTGCGCCGAAGCCTAGAGCCGATCTTGACCCAGATTATCCCAGCCAGCGGTTCGGCCGGCCACCGCCAGCCTGCCAGGAGACGCGTTGCGAAATGGCAGGCCCGCGGTCGCGGAGCCCACGCTGCCTGCCCGCGGCTAGCCGGGCGACCGGGCCGGGCGGGTGGGCAGGCCAGCCGCCTGCCAGGCCAGGAACCCGCCATCGAGGTCGGTCGCGTCCAGCCCGAATCGTCGCAGCGAGGCAGCGGCCAGTGACGACGCATAGCCCTGTGAGCACATCACGATGATCGGGAAACCTGGCTGTGCCAGGGCGTCGATCCTGGCCTCGCTCCTCGGGTCGAGACGCCACTCCAGCACGTTGCGGCCAATGATGATCGCGCCGGGTACCTCGCCTTCGGCGATCCGTTGTTCCAACGGCCGGATATCCGCCAGCACCGCTCCGGCCGCGAGCGCCGCGAGTGCCGCTTCCGGCCGCAGCCGGCGTAGACCGCTGCGCGCCTCGGCCAGGAGTTCGTCGATACCCAGCGGGCCGTCCGGCATGGACGGGGCGACCCCGCCCGCCGGGGCGGTGGCGCTGGCCAGGGCGCTGTCGGCGGCGCTGACTCCGCGGCCGTCCTCCGGGCCGTCGACGGTCACTGTCTGCCTTGCCACCAGGCCGTAATCCGTCGGGGTGTAGTACGTCATCGCGGCCAGTGGCGGCGAGTAGGCGTGAATGCTGATGGCGGAGCCGTTGTCGGCGTGCCCGACGTCGTGCACGTGACCGGGCCCGAACGCGACCGACTGCCCTGGTGCCAGGCGGCGGTGGCGGAGGTGGCCGGCCGGTGTGCGGTACTGCTCGATCAGGTTGCCCTCGGCTACCGCGAACGCGCCGGCCGAGCCGCCATGATCATGCCAGTCCGTATCCTGGCCCCGCTCCCAGGCCAGCAACCAGATGTCCCAGCTGCCTGACTGGTGCAAAGGCAGGTACCAGCGCACGTCGGGATTGCGCACGACCAGGTCGGACCACAGATCACGGCGCGCCGCCAGCGCTGTGGTGATCGGCCTGAGCTGGCCGGGTGAGAGCCGGACGCCGGCCGGCGCCCGGTCCCGGATCAGGTCCTGTATCGCTTGCCGGCGTTCCGTGCTGACTCGAGGGCCTGACCGCAGCCCGGCAGCACGGTCGGTGGCCGGCCCTGCTGCGGCCGCGGTACTCGTCGCAAGCTGCGGTGTCCCGGCGATGGTCATGCGCATCTCCTCACGGGGCCTGGCGGCCGACGTCCTGGTAACTTCCTAGTATGCCGATCAGATATACAGATATAGTACGGCCGGCGGGCCAATAGGTCACAGCCGGATGTCAGATTGAGTGCAGACGTCTGGAGGCGGTTTAGGCTGACTGCGCTGAGGCAGTTGCCGAGCCTCGGGCCCGTACGCTGGACCGAGCGGGCCACCTGCGCGCGCGCACCGGGTAGTTCGTGCGAGTCAGACCGCGCGTTCCCCATACCGAGAGGCCGAGCGCCGTTGATCACCTTCGAGAGCGTGACTAAGCGCTACCCGGATGGCACCGTCGCGGTCGACTCGCTGGACCTGGACATCCCGGACGGCAAGATTATGGTGCTGGTCGGGCCGAGCGGCTGCGGGAAGACCACGACGCTGCGGATGATCAACCGGCTGGTGGAGCCGACCGCCGGACGCATTCTGCTGGACGGTCAGAACGTCGCTGACGCCAATCCGTCGAAACTGCGGCGCGGCATCGGCTACGTCATCCAGCAGACCGGCTTGTTCCCGCACCGTTCGATCGAGGACAACATCGCGACCGTGCCGCTGCTGACCGGCTGGAAGAAGGCCCGGGCCCGGGCCCGGGCGCGGGAGCTCATGGACCTGGTCGGTCTTGACCCGGCCACCATGGCGCGGCGGTATCCGCATCAGCTGTCTGGCGGGCAGCAACAGCGCGTCGGGGTCGCCCGGGCGCTGGCGGCCGACCCGCCAGTGCTGCTGATGGACGAGCCGTTCAGTGCCGTCGATCCGATTGTCAGAGCCGCGCTGCAAGATGAGCTCATCCGGCTGCAGGCCGAGCTGCACAAGACCGTGGTGCTCGTTACCCACGACGTGGAGGAAGCGATCAAGGTCGGCGATGTGGTCGCGGTCTTCCGGCCCGGCGGTCACCTGGCTCAGGTGGATACGCCCGAGCGGCTGCTCGGCGCGCCCGCGGACGACTACGTGCGCGACTTCGTCGGCTTCGACCGGGGTATCCGCCGGCTTTCCTTCTTCCCGGCCGCCGGTCTCGACCTGGCGACCGACAGCGTGCTGCCCGCCGCGACCACGTTCGCCGCTGCGATCACGGCCGGCAAGCAGGCCGGCGAGCAGTGGCTACTCGTCGTCGGCGCCGATCGCAGGCCGCTCGGCTGGGCCGCGGTGGCCGACCTGGAGGCGGGCGCGCCGAACGCGGCGCTCGCAGATGCGAACCTCGCGCTGGTCGGACATACGTTCCGGCCGGACACGGACTCCCTCCGGGCGGCGCTCGACGCGACGATTCTGTCCCGCACCGAGCGCGCTATCGGCGTAGATCACGATGGTCAGGTTCTCGGTACGACGAGTTACGAACGGCTGCGCGACGCGATCAAGGCTGCCGAGGACGCGGCCGATCGGGACGCCGACCGGGTAACCGAGGTCCGCTGACATGCAGTGGTCCTGGATTCCGCAGAACTGGTCGATCATCTGGCCCTACACGCTGGACAACGCACTGCTCGGACTCGTGCCGCCGCTGATCGGGCTGGTGATCGCGGTCCCGGTCGGCATCGCCTGCGTGGCCAGGCGCTGGCTGTATCCGCCCGTGCTGTCGGTCGCCAGCGCCATCTACGCGCTGCCGTCGCTGGCGCTGTTCGTCGTGCTGATCGCCTACACCGGCCTCGGGAACCTCACCGTGATCATCCCGCTCACGCTGTTCTCGCTGTGCGTGCTGATCCCGAACGTGGTAGACGGCTTGCGCAGCGTCTCCGAGCCGGTCCGCCAGGCGGCGACGGCGATGGGCTTTACCCAGCTGCGCCGGCTGGTGCAGGTGGAGCTGCCGCTCGCGGTGCCGGTGGTCATAGCCGGGCTTCGGGTCGCCGTGGTTTCTAGCATCAGCCTGGCGAGCCTGGGTCAGCTCATCGGGGTCAGCAGCCTCGGCTACTTCTTCATCGATGGGCTGCAGCGCGACTTCCCGACCGAGATCTATGTAGGCCTCGGACTGACAATCCTGCTCGCGCTGCTCTGCGACGTCATCCTCGTGCTGAGCCGAGCGCTGCTCACTCCGTGGGCTCGCGGCCGCCGCATCGCGCCCAGCCCGCCGATGCCAGGTCCGCCGGCGGTGATTGCGCGGTGAGCTTCCTGACGTTCGCCTGGGACTGGCTCAGGTCGCCGCAGCAGTGGCACGGACCGGACGGCATTCCGGTCCGGGTGCTGCAGCACCTGGGGTACTCGGCCTTGTCGCTGGTGATCGCGACGCTCATAGCCGTGCCGCTCGGCCTGCTCATCGGCCATTACGGCCGGGGCGGATTCGTGGCAGTCAACGTCACGAACGTCTGGCGCGCCATACCCACCCTCGGGCTGCTGATCCTCGTCGTCGTGTTGCTGGGGCTCGGCGTGCTGGCCTGGCTGATTCCGCTCGTCGTGCTGGGGATCCCGCCGATCCTGATCAATACCTACGAGGGCGTGGCAGGCGTTGACCCGGACCTGAAGGACGCGGCACGCGGCATGGGCATGACGCAGTGGCAGCTACTCGTGAAGGTTGAGGTACCAGTCGCGATCCCGCTCATCATGCTGGGCTTGCGCACGTCGGCGATCTTCGTGGTGGCGACTGCGACGATCGCCGCCGAGATCGGCGTCGGCGGCCTCGGCCGCTACATCATCGACGGCCTGGCGGCCAACAACTACGGCGAGGTCGCCGGCGGCGCTGCCGTGATCGTCGTGCTGGCCCTGCTGGTCCAGCTCCTGTTCACCGGCCTGCGCCGGCTCGCAGTTCCGGCGGGCCTGCGGCTGCAGGCCCGGAGCTCTCGATAGGCTCTGTCCACTCATAATGGAAGGAATTATCCACATGTTGAGACCCAGCCCGACGCTGCGCGGCGGGGCTATCGCTGCGATCGCCGCTACGGCGTCCCTCGTGCTGGCCGCCTGCGGCAGCTCGAGTCCCTCGTCGTCGAACCCGCTTGCGCCGGCCTCCGGCAAGGGCACCGTCGTCATCGGGTCGGCAAACTTCCCGGAGAACGAGCTGCTCGCGGAGATCTACTCGCTGGCGCTCACCGCCAAGGGCGTCAAGGTCACCAATAAGTTCAACATCGGCGACCGCGAGGTGTACTACCCGGAGGTCAAGAAGGGCGCCGTCTCCATCATCCCGGAGTACAACGGCACCCTGCTGACGGTCATCGTCGACCCCACGAGCACCGCCGCCACCACGGCGCAGGTGAACGCGGCGCTGACGAAGGGCCTGCCGAAGAGCCTGGAGATCCTCAACTCGTCGTCGGCGCTCGACAGCGACTCGGTTACCGTCTCCCAGTCGTTTGCCACCGCCCACCACCTGACCAGCTCCTCCTCGATCGGCGCCCTGGCGCCATTCGCGGGCTCCATGGTCTTCGGCGGTCCGCCCGAGTTCCCGACGCGGTCCGACGGTATCCCCGGCCTCAAGAAGAACTACGGCCTGACCTTCAAGAGCTTCGACCCGCTGGACGAGTCCGGGCCCATCACGATCAAGGCGCTGCAGGACGGCACCGTGCAGGCCGCGGACGTGTTCACGACCACACCGCAGATTGCCACCGACCACTTCGTGACGCTGGCGGACCCGAAGTTCAACTTCGCCGCGCAGAACGTGACGCCGCTGGTCTACAAGCCGGCCATGACGTCGACCATCGTCTCGACGCTCAACGCGATCTCGGCCAAGCTGACCACGGCCGCGCTGCTCCAGCTTGACACCGCGGTCATCGTCAACCACGACAGCTACACAGCGGTTGCCAAGGGCTGGCTGCAGGCGGAAGGCCTGCCCAGCTGACCACTAGCGCGGCCCCGCGAAGGCACCTCCGCCGCGCGTTATCGCGGCTGAGGTG
>JBAUAR010000196.1:0-4618 GCA_049675875.1 Streptosporangiaceae bacterium | reverse complement strand
ATCCGATGCTCCGCGGCCTTCGGCGTGTCTCGGCTACCTGAACAGCATCACTATCCAGCCGCCGATCCCGATGACGACCACCAGGACGACGAGCCATCCCAGGCACCCCATCGAGAGGTACGGGCCGCCCCGGGTGCTGTAGCCGATCCTCATGCTTCGGATTCTCCTCGCGCGTCCTCGATGATCTGCAACCTCTTGTGCATGTCGGCCACGCTGGTGGCGCCGACGTACCTGATCATCAGGCCGCTCTCGCTGCGCCATTCGGCTCTCAGGCCGCCGAAGATCGCGCGGCTGATGAACCAGGCCGGGTAGAGGGTTCGCAGTGCTTCGAGTTCGGGGTCGCTGGGTGGTGGCATGGTGGACATAGCCGAGACCAACCTCTCGGTCAGGCCCCGTCGTTGTGCTCGTAACACGCGACGGGGCCGCTGGATGAGTACCCCTTGAAGCTAGTCCGGGATCCCCGACTTCCGCGGCCCGGCCGGACTGTGGACCAGGGACCCGGCGGCCGAGAAGATGGCCACGTATCAGGCTTACGTAGCCGATCCGGCAGTCCGCCGCCGCTCCTGGCAGGCGAGGCTCGCGCACCCGGTGTGGACCGCCAAGCCCAACGCCGCCCACCTCGCGCTGACCCGGATCGCGGCCGGTCTCGACACCTGGATCATCACGCAGAACATCGACGGCCTGCATCAGCGCGCAGGCGCCCCCGGTGACCGGGTGCTGGAATTGCACGGGACCATGTACGGCGTCATCTGCGTCGGCTGTGGCGCCAGGACCGCCATGGCCGATGCGCTAGCCCGGGTGCGGCGCGGCGAGGACGATCCGGCGTGCGCGGACTGCGGCGACATCCTCAAGTCGGCCACGGTTATGTTCGGACAGTCCCTCGACGCAGACGTGCTGGCGAGTGCTGCCGCGGCGGCGCGGGCGGCCGACCTGTTCCTCGCGATCGGCAGCACCCTCATCGTCGAGCCAGCGGCGTCGCTGTGCGCGGTCGCGGTCCGCTCGGGCGCGCAGCTCGTGATCGTGAACCGCGACGCGACCCCGTACGACCCGATCGCCGCTGCCGTCATCCGCGAGCCCATCGGCACGGCAGTCCCGGCCATCGCGGACCGGCTGCTGGCCGACCGGGACCAGGCCTCCTGACGGCGTACCCGCCGGTTAGCTGCGGACGCAGCCACGCCTGAACCGGCGCCTGAGTATGACCTTGCCGGGGCACCTGGCAGAGCTCGAGGGCGGCGCCGAGCGGGCCGCGCGGCGGCGATAGGCGCGGGGTAGCTCGTCCATCATGACCGGATGTTCCTGCCCGCCCGTCTCGCTGAGTTCCGGCGCCGACGCAGCGGGCAGCCCCGCGAAGCACAGCCCAACAGGGGCGTCGGTTACCCGATCGCGCCCATTGTCAGGGCACGACGGTGACCGGCCACTTCCCGGCCCACACGAGGCGGACGGCCAGCGAGCCAACGAACCGGTGTCCCGCGTGCCCGGACGCGCCGACGACGATCGCGTCCGCGTGAACCTCGTCGGCGATCCGGCCGATCTCGGTGAAGGGTCACCGCGCGCTGCCACGAATGTGACCGAGATGCCGAGTTCGGTTCCGATCTCGTCCGCCCGCCGTTGCATGCCGGCGGCGCTGGACCGGAACGCCTCGTCCCTGGCAACCGCCAGCGCTGCGCCCGCGGGCCCGGACTCGCCGAAAGAGGCTCTCGGCGACACGAACACCGCGACGATCCGGGCGCCCTGTCGCCGCGCGAGACCAGCCGCATACCAGCCGGCGCGGCTGGAGGTAGTGGAGTCATCGACACCGACGAGAATCACCGACGGCCCATCGGTACCCATCTCGAAGGCGCCGGCTTCGTCCGGTGTCACGACGACTCACCGTCCACAATTCGCTCCCGCCAGCAGCGCCGCCCGGCATCGGCTTGATCGTACGATGTGCCTGGCCGATACCGACCATCCGGAGCCGTTGTGACATACCCCGCCGAGCCCGAGCGGGCGACGCCCGCACCGCTACCAGCCTGGCGCGTCCTGGACATGTCCCAGGCCATCTCCGGGCCCTACGCCGCGCGCATCCTGGCTGACCTGGGCGCGGACGTACTGCGGGTGGAGGGCCCGCGCACCGACGTCACCGAGTACTTCGGCGCAGTGCGGGATGGCCGCAGCGGCATGTACGCGCAGATGAATGCCGGCAAGCGCAGCGTCGGCGTCGACCTCGCCGCCGCCGGCGCGGTCGACCTCGTCCGCCGCCTCGCCACCGCTGCTGATGTGCTCATTGAGAACTTCCGGCCCGGTGTGATGATCCGGCTCGGCCTCGGCTATGAGCAGCTGTCAGTGGCCAACCCGCGGCTGATCATGCTGTCGGTCTCCGGATTCGGCCCCGACTCGGCGCGGCGCGCGCTGGCGCCGGTCATACACGCCGAATCCGGCCTGCTGGCCAGGCAGGCGGAGCTCGACGGCCGAGCACCGACGGACCTGCCGCTGGCGCTCGCCGACACCGTTACCGGACTGCACGCCGCCATCGCCGTACTCGCGGCGCTGCATCAGCGCGCCGTCACCGGCTGCGGTCAGCACATCGGGCTCAGCATGCTCGCAGCCGTCGCCGCCAGTGACGATCACGCGCACGCGGCAATTGACGGCAGCCCGGAGCCGTACTCCTCACGCGGCACGATCTGGGCCGCGCCGGGCGGTCCGCTGCTCATCGCCGCGCCGCCGAAGCACGCCTGGGTCATGCTGGCCAGGCGCGGACTGATCGCTGATCCCGCCCCGGCCGGAAGTGATCTGCCGACCAAGGTGCAGCTGCGCCAGCACGCGATACAGAACTGGATGATGGGCTTCGCCGACCGCGCCCGCCTCACCGCCGAGCTCGAGAGGGCTGGCATCGCGTGGGCAGAGCTCAGCGACACCGCTGACGTCTTCGCCGACGGCGCCCACACAGCAACGCTGCCCGGCACCGACCGCCGAGTCGTCGCCATGCCGTATCAGTTCTCCAGCGCGGCCGCCGAAGTGAGGCGGGGCGTCGCACGGCGCGGCGAGCACAACGCCGAGGCGCTGGCCGACTGGCTGGACCTCGACGGCAGTGCGGTGGCTGCGCTCGCCGCCGACGGCGTGCTCCTCGGCGGCCAGGATGAACGCGGCCAGAACTGAGAATTCCACTCCGCCTCCGCCCGCCCGGTGGAGCCTCGGAGCCAAGCCCGATGACCGCGCTCGCCAGGTAGACACGTCCGCATCAGCGACGAACTCGAACTCCCCTGAGCAAGGCGGCTGCTCCGTCAGGCCGACTTGGCCACGTGCCAGCGCACGATCCGGAACCCGTACTGCACGGCACGCGTCACGCCGTCTTTACTGAAGCTGCCGTCCGGGCTGCGCTGAATGCCCACGAACCGAGCCGCGGCTGGGTTGCTGGCCGCCATGGTCCGCAGCAGCGTGCCGACCTCGTCGACATCGCTAACGAGCTCAGGGGTCGCGGAGATGTCCTTGCCACGCAGCCGGATCCGCACTGGCGTGCCGGTGACGAGGTTGAGCTTCCACTTCCCGCCGCCAGGCGTGAGCAGCGCGTCGCCGTCCCGGACGTAGCTCACCGGCTGCCGGTAGGTCCTGCCGGTCTTGCGGCCGATGATGAACGCGAGCATCAGGTTGCGGCCCATCGGTGTGGCGACCGGCAGGCCGAGTATGAACCGCATCGGGACGTTCACGATCTTGAAGACGCGAGCCTGCACGCGACGACTCAGCGGCGGCTTGGTGTTCTCGGGCATTGCAGGTAACTCCTCCTCGTACTAGTCGTCAGCCAGTCGCTGATCCCGGTCCTCGGCCAGCCCCGCCCACGGGGCGGCTCCGTCGGCCTGCGGATCCACGTTGGCGGATAGCCGGTCCAGCAGGTCGCCAAGCCCGGCCAGCTCCGCCTCGGTGAACCCGTCCCGGAGCCGCTGATCAAACGTCAGCGCCGTGTTCAGCAGCCGCGCGAACGCGGCCTCGCCTGCCTCGGTCAGCTGGACGACGTGGATCCGGCGGTTGGTCGGATGCCGCTCCCTAGTCAGCAGGCCGTCGGCCGTCATGGCGTTGAGGTGATGAGTCAGGGTCGCCTCCCTGATGCCCACCGCCTCGGCCAGCTCGCGCTGGTTGGCCAGCTGCCGGGTCTTGATGTTGAGCAGCACCAGCCACACCGGCAGTGAGCCGCCAGCTGCCGCGAGGGCCTCGTCGAACGCACGGCTGACCAGCCGGGCCGCCTGGGCCAGGTGCAGGCCGATGGGAGTTCGCGCTGGTCTCATGCACCTAGCGTAGCACAAAGCATAGATGTCTAAGTCTTTGACTTCGAACTCTTAGACATCTATGCTTCTGCGCATGACTACAGGAGGACAGTCCAACAGCTCCCTGCTGGCGGCCGAGCCTGGCGCTGCTACCTCGCGGCGCTGGCTCGCCCTGGCGTACATCTCGGTGGCGCAACTGATGGTCGCCCTCGATGCGACGGTGATCAACATCGCACTACCGTCGGCGCAGCGAGCGCTGGGCATTTCTGATCCGCAGCGGCAGTGGGTCGTGACCGCCTACACCCTCGCCTTCGGCGGGCTGCTGATCCTGGGCGGCCGCGTCGCCGACACCATCGGCAGGCGCCGCGCGTTCCTCGTCGGCC
>JBAUAR010000195.1:0-6903 GCA_049675875.1 Streptosporangiaceae bacterium | reverse complement strand
ATGATTAACCTGCGCCAAACGCGGGAGCTAGCGAAACAGTCAGCACGGGAGCGGCCCGTGCAGGAAGGGCGTGATGCCCGATGACTTCGCCGACGGCAAGCGGGAACCACGCCAGCTCCCCAAGCCCAGCCGGGCTCCCGGCACCTGCACAGCGACCTGCCCAGCATGTGGTGCGGCGCACGCGCATGGGCGGATGGTGGGTTGCCTCGGCGCTGTTCGCCTTGGTGCTGCTTCTGCTGCTGATCTTCATCCTGGAGAACGGCCAGCGGGCCAATATCGGCTTCTTCGGCGCTCACGGTCACCTGCCGCTGGGGATCGCGCTGCTTCTCGCCGCGATCCTGGGCGTGCTGCTGGTTCTGATTCCGGGAACCGGACGCATCATCCAGCTCCGGATGCTGGCCCGGCGGCACCGCAAGACCGACGCTAACGGCCTCGCGAGCCCCCAGGTAGTCCCGGTAACCCGGCCCGCCGACCCCGAGCCGGGCCCGTCCTGACCAATGCCGCCGCGGCGGCCGACCGGGGTTGCCGCTATGGAGTCTTCACTCCGTGCGCGATTGCCTCCAGGGTCTCCTGGAGTCCCGTCCAGTACAGGAGGGTGTCCGCCGTCCGCACGTGCGGACCGCGGATCTTGGCCAGGAATTCCGCGGTGTCGTCCAGGCCCCAGCGCAGCCGGTACAGCGCCAGCGCCTCCTGGTTGACCGTCCACCCAGTCCGCCCCGAGTACCGTTCGGCGTCCTGGTCGCCTGAGATCACCCACCACAGGTCTCGCTCCGGCCGAGCCAGCGCGATCATGTCCCAGTCGACCAGGCACAGTCCGGCCCGTGTGCGCAGCAGGTTGCCCGGGTGAGGCTCGCCGTGCGTGATGACAGAGGGCCCGCCAGCCGCCCGGACCCGGCCGAGCAGTGCGTCGAATCGGGCGAAGGCTTGACGCAGCGGCTGTTCGTATCGGGCCAGAAGATCACGGCCGGGCTCGGAGTACGGACCGCCGTTCCAGGGGACGCCCAGGCTGGCCAGAGCCTGATCGACGGCCTGGCGGCTGGCCAGCTCCAGTGGGCGGCTGGGCACCTGGATGCCCTGCGGGGTTGCGGTATGCAGCGCGGCCAGCATGTCGATGATCGCGGCCCGGTCCCCGTCGTCGATCGGGTCCTCGAAGCGACTAGGCGCGGCGTCGACGTAGGGAAACAGCGTCAGGGCATGCCGGCTGTCCAGAGAGCCGACCACCGGACCAGCACTCGTCGGCACTGGAGCGACGACGAACGTGAGCCCCGCTTCCGTTGCGAGCCAGGCCGCTGTCTGCATGGCCGCCGGCAGGTCGGGCACCCAGGGCGCAGCCAGATCGCTAACGGTCACGAACCATCGCGAGCCCGTCTGGTCGACCGCGAGCCAGTGGTACCCGCCGAACCCGACGGGCAGGTAAGACAGGTCCTGCATCGTGAGCGCCCACTGGCGAGCCAGCGCGGCGGCGACATCGCTGTCGCGTACATTCGGCGGGCGCTCGCGCACAGGCCGAGGCTAGGACGCCGGGCGGGTCGGCAGCAACATGGGTGCACCATGACAGGAGCCCTCGCCGGCTCCTCGGCTGGCCGACGGCCGTCATCCGGTCCGTACGCGGACCGCGTCGAGGTCGAGCGTCATAAAGACGTTGTCTTCCGTTGGCCTGTAGTCGGCGAACGGGCCGCACGGGGCAAAGCCCGCGCTTTCGTACAGCGCCCTCGCCGGCGCGAATGCCGCCGTAGTGCCGGTTTCCAGGCTCACCCGACGGTAACCCCTGGCTCGGGCTACATCGATCAGGTGGTTCAGCATGGCCCGCCCGATTCCTCGGCCGCGCGCAGCTTCAGCGGTGTGCATGGACTTGATCTCTGCGTGGTGCGGACCAAGGCGCCTGATCGCCCCGACACCGAGCAGGCTGCCGTGGGCCCGGACGCTGAAGAACGTGATCGCCGGATCGAGCAGCCCCTCCACATCCAGCGCGAAGCTGTGTTCCGACGGGGTCTGGGCCAGTGCGAATTGCAGATGCCGTTCCAGTAGCGCCCGGACTTCATGCTGGCGCGGGTCGTCTACGGCAATCTGCTGGTCCGCACTCACGCAGGGCAAGGTACTCGATCGGCATTTCAGCGCTGTTAAGCCGCTGCATACGCCCGGATCGTGCCGGGAATGTTACCGCTGCGGGTCGAAAGTCAAGAGCCTTCGCTGGCCGCAGATCCCCGGAGTCAGCCTGCGGGAGCCTCGCAGTCGACGGTCAAGCGCGCCGCCGGTCCTGCTCGCCGGTGCTCTCGTTGCCCTCCCGCCAGTTCCGCGCGAGAGCCACGAGGCCGCGGACTACGTCGGGGGGCAGTCCGGGGGTACTCGAGAGGTGCAACAGCGTCGGGTCCTCATACTCGACATGCCCGCGGTCCGGCGACGCCGCGGTCGGCTCCCCGCCAGCCAGTATCCGTCGGTACGAACCTGGTGCCCAGCTGAGGCGATTTTCTACCATTGCCAGAGTGGTTGGGGACACCCGCTGACCGTTCTCAAGCTTTCCAAGCGTCCGCTCGGTCACCCCGGTCGCCTCGGCAAATGCCCGCCTGTCCCGAATACCAATCTCGACGCGGCGTGCGACGACGTAGTCGGCGAGCCGCAGCCAGTCCTCAGCGGCCACGTGGACCGTCCTTCCTGCTAGCTGCCGCAAGTCCCCCCACTGGCCAGCGACTGTCCTTACTCGAAGAGGATAGAAGAGTCTACCCACTCTTGCGACAGCTCGCAGGAAGGATCTGGTTCCGAACCTTCCTGATGCATCCTATTCATACTCTTTGCTTCCTGTCTATACTTACTCGGAAGCTAAACTACTAACTGCTTCTCATTTCTTCCGAGACGTTCATGAACCTCAGTCGGGGCCACCAGCGCAGCTGGTGCACACGCCCGCGGAACAAGGATGCAAAAGTTGCGGTGGCTGGCTATTGCAGCGGGCTCGGCGCGCCATACCCAATTCGCAGCACGGCCTGGCCATCAGGCAGCGTGACTTGCTGCGCCCATGCAGGGCGGTACTGAGCTCGCTGCGCGTCGATGAACGACCGCATCCAGTCGGCATATTTGGCGGGGGCGAGGTGCGCCGCAGGGACAGCGGTCGCGAAGTCCGCCCACCGCAAAAGGCTGGCAGGTCCACCGCCAGGCGACTGACTGAGGAAGTCCACGATACTCAACGGGTGGCCGGCGGCCATCAGGACGATGAGCGGTGGCAGCAGCGGATCGACCTCTCCGCTCTGGAGCTGTGCGCGGGCGGTGGCCGAGACCGTGATATTGCTGTTAGTCAGCAGCTGAGCGTCGGCAGCTTCCCTGGCTTGCAGCGCCGAGCTCTGAGCTGCGTTGTAGCTTGCGGCGCCGCCGGGAAAGACCAGCCTGATATCGATCCTGGCGCGTCCCGAGCCGAAGCTCGCGATGACGACTGGCGCATAGACGGAGGCCAGCCGACTGCCGAACTGGGCTCGGACATCGGCAGTGGCGACCACGAGCTCAGAGCCGAGCGGGTCATTCGACGCGGGTCCCAGCGGCAACAGGTTCGCGGACGGGAAGCCACTGTTGGTCAGGTCCGCGCATACCTGCGAATCGCAGGAGACGAGTGCCGCGCGACTGACCTGGTGCAGTATCCAGGTGACGGCTTGCGTTCTGACCGCAGCCTCGGTTACGAGGCCCTGGCTGGTGGCGACATGGCCGGCCGGTGGCCGCTTTGATGCGCCTCGCTGAGAAAGGGTGAACGCGAGGCCCCCGGCGCCGGCCGCGAGCACAATCACCAGCGCAGTAGCGCGCCAGCGCCACCGGGTCCGGCCGATCCTGCGCCGTCCCGATCGCACCCCAGACCCCGTGCTGGTCCGGCCATCGGCGCCACGGCGCCGCGGTTTGGACGGTCCGGTGGACGCACGGTGTGACGTTGCTGGCTTCTCATCCGCGGCGAGCTCGGCTATCTGCGGCATTGGACCCAGGAGCTGCGCTCCGGCGGCCACCAGGACGCCGAGCGCCTCGCGGGCCGACGGCCTGGCAGCCGAATCCTTGCTGAGGCATCGATGGACGAGCAAGCCAAGCGGCTCGGGAAGGCTGCCGACATTCGGCTCGGAGTGAAGAATCGCGAATGCCGTCGCAGTCAGCGAGTCGCCCTGGAAGGGCAGCTGACTGGTACCTGCGTAGGCGATCGTGACGCCCCACGACCACATGTCGGCCGCCGCGGTTACCCGCTTCCCGGCCAGTTGCTCGGGAGACATGAACGCCGGCGTGCCGACGGCCACCTGGCCAGACATGCCAGTCGTGGTCATACCGGGAACCGTGGCCAGCCCGAAGTCGATCACCACTGGTCCGTCGGGCCCGAGGAGGACGTTGGCGGGCTTGAAGTCACGGTGGACCATGCCGACGGAATGGACCACGCCGAGGGCAGTCAGCGTCGCGATCGCGATGCGCTCAAGCGCTGCGCCGCCGCGGGGCCCGAACTGCTCCACGACCTCTACCAGCGACGGCCCATCGACGTACTCGCTGACGATGAACGGCCGCCGTTCGAAGATCCCCGCATCCAGAACTTGCGCGGTGCAAAACCGGGCGACCCGCTGCGCTGCGGCAACTTCCTTCAAGAAGCGGCTGCGGACCTGTGGGTCCGTAGTGGGCGGCAGCAGCTTGACCGCCGCGCGGCTGCCAGCAGGACTATCAGCCAGGAACACAACGCCCTGACCGCCTTCGCCGAGACGGCCGAGCAGCCGGTATCCACCTACGTCACGCGGATCCGTGTCGCGCAACGGAAGCAATCCCGACATTGTCAGCCGATCGGATGTCACCCGGCCATTTTGCCCCGGCCAACCCAGCGGACGCCATGATTTCGTCTCGCCGAGTGCACGCCGCACTGCTGCGGCTCACGTTTCCAGACCGGGAGCAGACAGAAACCTGGCCGCCAAATGCCCACGCCTGCGTCAGATGTACGACTGTAGGGTGACGCCATGACGGGCGTCACCGACCTGCTGTCGCCGTCCTCCTACGCCCACGGCCATCCCACCGACCAGTACGCGTGGCTACGGGACAACGACCCGATCCACTGGCACGAAGAGCCAACCGGACCCGGCTTCTGGGCAGTGACGCGGTACGAGGATGTCAAGACTGTCGGCCGGAATGCCGCGCTTTTCTCTTCCTGCCCGACCATCATGATCGATGACCGCAGCGCGACCGATCTCGGTGATCACACGATGATGCTGACGATGGATCCGCCGCGGCACACGCAGTACCGCAAGCTTGTCTCACCCCGGTTCCTGCGCAGCGCTGCTGTTCGGATGCGGCCCGGGATCGAGCGGCTGGCAGCGGAGATCGTTGACGGCGTTGCTGACCGGGACGAGTTCGACCTGGTCGAGGATGTCGCGGGCTTGCTCCCGTCGTACGTGATCGCCGAGATGCTCGGGATCCCTTACCAGGACGGAGTTGAGCTCTACCGGCTGACCGAGACGGTCCACGCCGATCCCGCCAGCCAGCCCGAGGGCGCCGGGATAGCCGCCGTTGTCGAGATGTTCACCTATGCCAACGGCATCTGGCAGGAGAAACGAGCGCATCCAGGGGACGACCTCGCCTCCGCGCTTGTGACCGCCGATGTGGACGGGCACCGCCTCGATGAGATCGACTTCAACCTATTTTTCCTCCTGCTCATCGACGCTGGCGGCGACACGACGCGCAACCTGGTGGCCGGCGGGATGGACGCACTCTTCACGCACTCCGACGAGCGAGCGCGACTGACTGCCGACCTCGGGCTGCTTCCCACCGCCATAGAGGAAATGCTCCGCTGGACCAGCCCCGTTATTTACATGCGGCGGACCGCCGCGGCCGACACCGAGCTGGGCGGCCGGCGCATCGACGCCGGGCAAAAGGTCGTCATGTACTACGGGGCGGCCAATAGCGATCCCCGTGCGTTTGACGAGCCGGAGCGCTTTGACGTCACCCGGATGCCCAATGACCACCTGGCGTTCGGCGGCGGAGGGCCGCACTTCTGCCTCGGATCCCACGTCGCCCGCGTCGAGATCGACGCGATGTTCCGACAGATCCTCACCCGGCTGCCGGACCTGCAGAAGATCGGCGAGACCGAGTGGCTGCCGTCCACATTCATCTCCGGCCCCAAGCACATCCGAGTGCGCCGCAGCCGAATATGAGGCTGCAAAACAGCCGACCGTGTCGCGGACACTATCGACCAGCTCGCCGATGAGAGCCCCCTCGCTGGGCCGACCGCTGGCTGACCGGATCAAGGGCAGCCGCTACCACACTATGAAAGAGCTGCGGGCGCCATCTGAGTCTCGTCAGGTGACTTGGCGCGGCTGGTCGGCGTGGATTATGGCCCCCGGCCGAGGATGGTGGAATGGCGGGCGACACCCGGCTTTCAGGATCGCTAAGTGCCCGCCAGGTTGCCCGGCGGTGGCGTGGTGCAGCCCTGGCACGGCCCCATGCCGTTGAAGTAACTCGAGTCCTTGATGGTCGGCGAGTCGGTGGGCGGGTTCGTCGGCAGCAGCACCGGCGCCCGCGGAGCCTGGTTGAAGTTGAAGTCCGACTCCAGATTGCCCAGGATCGGCAGGGCCTCCCGCACGTCGGGCCGCGGATCGGGCCGGCCGTCGGTCACCGGGTTGAGCCGGGCGCCGCCAAGGAAGTCATCCTCGATGAACTTCAGGTAAGAGTCCTGGCTCAGGATCTGGTGATCGATGTAGCCCTTCTTGGCGTACGGGGAGATGACGATGCTCGGCACCCGCAGCCCGTACCCATCCATGTCGACCGTCGGCGGGACCGCGCCGTCGTAGAAGCCGCCCCAGTCATCCCAGCCGAGGAAGATCGCCGTGGAGTCCCAGTCCGGGCCCTCCATCACGGAGTTGACCAGCGCGGTGACGTAGGCCTGGCCGATGTGCACGCCGGCCGGCGGGTGCT
>JBAUAR010000194.1:0-4326 GCA_049675875.1 Streptosporangiaceae bacterium | reverse complement strand
GTCCTCGCCTGCTTGGTCGGCCGGCGGTCCCGCGGCCGCAGCCGCGGGCGTCTCTGCCGCCGTCTTGGTAGCCAGGCCGCGGCTGGTCAGGCTCTCCACTCGGCTGCGGACGTCAAACGGCACGATGGTCGCCGCGGCGTGCGGGATCCGGCTGATGGCCGACGCCATCTTGTCGGCGGTACGGTCGTGCAGGAGCCGGCCGACGAAGGGCGCGTAGCTCCGCCGCGGCAGGATGGCCGTGACCCCGACACCGGGCAGCGCCGCCTCGGCGCCCACCAGGCTTGCCGCCGCGGTGGCGAGCCTGCGGTCCGGACAGTCGACAAAGTCGAGCGGGATCCCCGGACTCGCCCGCATCCAGTCCCGCCGCAGCTTGTCTGCCTGCACGTTGTCGATCACGAAGTGCACCGCGCGCAGTGCCGTCGGCCGCAGGCTACGGGCGTACCGGAGCGCCGCGATGCCGGCGAGGTCGTAGTCGTCCAGGAACACGTAGACGCTCCGGCGGGCGTAGGTGGGCGGCTCCGGCGGTCCTCGCTGGCCGATGCCCTCGAGAACCCGAGCCTCGAGCCGGTACTGCCGGTTCAGGATGATGAGGGCGGGCACGCCGAAGATGAACAACAGGATGACGAGCCAGGCGCCCTCGCCGAACTTGACCACGGCGAAGATCAGGACGACGACCAGCGAGGTGACGCCCGCCGAGAAGTTGATCACTAGCTTGTAGCGCCAGCCGGCTTCCCTGGTCGTGTAGTGCAACTTGGCCATGCCAAGGCCCGCCATCGTGAACGCCGTGAACACACCGATGGCATAGAACGGCACCAGGCTGTTGACGTTCGCGCCGACCGCGGCGAGCAGCGCGATGGACAGAACCGCCAGCACGACGATGCCGTTGGAGAACGAGAGCCGGTGGCCGCGCTTCGTCAGCCAGCGTGGCAGGAAGGCGTCCTCGGCCACGAAGCTTGCCAGGAACGGGAAGCCGTTGAAGCTGGTATTGCCGCCGGTGTACAGGATGAGCGCGGTGGCCGCCTGCACCACGATGAACAGGATGCCACCCACCGCCCCGTAGCCGAAGACGAGATGCGCCTCCTGCGAGATCACGGTCGGCACCCCGCCGCTGTATGGCGTGGCGTGCGTCACGTGCGCGATCCACGAGATTCCGGCTACCAGCGAGCCGAGGATCAGGCCTTCAATCACCAGCACCCGGCGGGCGTTCCGGCCCTCTGGCGGGCGGAACGCGCTGACCGCGTTCGACACGGCCTCGATGCCGGTAAGCGACGAGCCGCCGTTGGCAAACGCCCGCAGCAGCACGAAGATCAGCCCGGCCGTGATGAGGCCGTTGTGATTCGGCGCGCCGGTGACTGCGCCCGGACCAGGGTGGTACAGCGGCAGGCCGACCGTCGCCTCCTTGATCAGCCCGACGACGATCATCAGGATCGTCACGATCGAGAACAGGTAGGTCGGCACCGCGAATGACTTGCCGGCCTCCCTGATGCCGCGCAGGTTTCCGTAGAGCATCAGCAGCACAACCAGGATCGACGCCACCGTCAGCCGAGTCGTGCTGGCCCCCAGCCAGTGCCAGGCGGACGCGACCGCGGCGGTGCCTGCCGCGATCTGGACCGCCACCGTGACGACATAGTCGATCATCAGCGCGACCGCGGCGATCTGGGCGACGCGGGGACCGAAGTTTTCCCGCGCGACAGCGTAGGAGCCGCCCGCCCGGGTGTAGACCATGACGACTTCCCGGTAGGACAGCACCACGAGGGCCATCACGAACAGCACCACGCCCGTGATCGGCAGCAGCACAGTGAAGGCCGTCACTGCGAGGCCGCCCTTGAGCAGCTCGATGAGGATCTCCTCGGTGCCGTAGGCGGACGAGGAGATGCCATCAGGCGACAGCACGCCGAGCGCTATTGGCTTAGACAGCCGCTGCTCACCGAGCTGCTCGTTGATCAGCGGCTTGCCGAGCAGCCTGCTCTTGAGCGCGTAACCCAGGCCCTCGGCCAGGTCGTCCCGCCGCGCCAGCGAGCCGACAGCTCGTCGCATGGCCACGCTGTGGTGCCTCCCTCTCAGCAGCCCGGCCGTTCGGTGGCACGCGCCGCTGTCCCGTCCCGGCTCAGCCCCGCCCAGCCCCCGACACCTACCAGGGGTGACGTGGCCTTCATACCATTGCACCGGCTGGGCTGCGCAGACCGGGCGCGGGCACCGCGTCGGCGTGGCAGCTAGACCGCGTCGCGCGGTGCATCGGTTCAGCCTAGGGGTCGCGCCGGACTTATGCTGACTTCGCCGAGGTCCGGTCGCGCTCGCGCGCCGCACATGACAGGCTGGCGAACTGCGGGCAGGGTAGACCTGTGCGTGGGCCGCAGCGGCGGCCCCAGCGGAAAGGCACGTCTGGTGAGCACGACACCGGCCGCAGCACCCGGCCCGGTCGGCGGGTTCCGCACCGTGCGGCTGTCTGAGCTGCTCCGCCAGCCGGTCGGCGACTCCCACGGCGAATTGCTCGGTCGGCTGTCCGACGTCATCGTGCGGCTACGCGGAGCCGACTTCCCCGTCGTGACCGGGCTTGTGGTGACGGTCGGGAGCCGGTCGCTGTACGTCCCCATCGACCAAATGGGCGTGCTCGGCAGCGCGCAGCTCCGGCTGGTCAGCACCCGGCTGGACCTGCGGCAGTTCGAGCGGCGTGACGGTGAAGTGCTGCTGCGCGCCGATGTGCTCGGTCACCGGCTGCTCGACGTGGGCAGCGCGCGGCTGATCCGGGCCGCCGACCTCCAGCTGGCTCCTGGACACGGCGAGTGGGTGGTGAGCGGCGTGGCGACACACCGGCGGCCGCGGTCACTGCTCGGCAAGCTGGCAGGCCCGGCTGGCCAGGGTGGCGGTGAGCCGCAGTTCCGCGAGTGGGCGCGGTTCGAGCCGTTGATCGGGCACACCGGCAGCGCGCTGGCCAGGCGGCCGTTCGGCCGGATTCGACGGCTTAAGCCCGCCCAGATCGCCGACCTGCTGGAAGGCGCCTCGCTGGCCGAGGAGACCGAGATCCTCGGCCAGGTGCACGCCGATCCGGAGCTGGAGGCCGATGTCTTCGAGGAGCTGGATGAGGACCTGGCAACCCGGCTGCTCGGCGCGCGTACCGACGCCGAGATCGCGGACGTGCTGGCCAGGATGCGTGCCGATGACGCCGCCGATGCCATCGCGGAGCTACCGCAGCGGCGGCGCCAGCCGGTGCTCGACCGACTGCCGCCAGCCCAGCAGGCCAAGGTTCGGACGCTGCTCGGCTATAACCCGGCCAGCGCGGGCGGGCTGATGGATGTGGACTTCGTCACGGTCGGCGCGGGTGCTGTCGTGGCCGACGCCCTGGCGGCCGTCGCCGCGGCAGTCGGGCTGCAGCCCGAGGCACTGACCAGCGTGTACCTGGTGGGTGAGCAGAGCCAGCTGGCGGGTGCAGCGCGGCTGGTCGCGCTGGTCCAGGCGGATCCCGCCGCACCGGTCGCCGATGTTGCCGACTCCGATCCAGTGCGGGTCCTCGCGGACACCGACGTGGTGGACGTCGCGGTGCTGATGAGCGACTACAACCTCATCACGATCCCGGTGGTGGACGGACGGCAGCGAGTACTCGGCGTGATCACCGTCGACGACGTGCTGGAGGCGACGCTGCCTGCAGACTGGCGCCGGCGGGAGGCCGCCGAGCCGCCGGACGCCCATGGTGGCCGGGAGTCCTAGGTGCGGACCGCCCCGGTCACGAGCCACTGCGAGCCACGAGCGCGCAAGGCGAGGGTGACGAACCTGGCGAGCATCCACGCGGCGTAGGCCAGCCACAGCCCGACCAGCCCGCCGCCGGCGGTTACGGAAAGCGCCGCTGCTGCACCGAATACGGCCAGCGCCACGACCCCGGCGACCGCCAGATAGTCCTGGTCACCGGCGCCGATGAGCACCCCGTCCAGGACGAACACGACGCCCGCGGCCGGCTGCTGCACGATCACCACGAGCAGCACCGAGAGCAGCAGGTCACGCACCGCGGGCGTGACACCGAACAGGCCGGGCAGCACCGGACGGAGCGCCAGCAGCAGCGCTGAGAACAGCGCGCCATACGCGGCGCCCCAGCCGACCGCGCGCCTGGTCGCGGCGCGTGCCCCGGCGCTGTCGCCGGCGCCCAGGTACCGGCCGGTGATCGCCTGAGCTGCGATGGCAATGGCGTCCAGTGCGTATACGAACAGGGTCCAGACGCGCATGGCAACCTGGCTGGCGGCCACCGCCGCGTCCGACTGGCGCGCCGCGAGCGCCGTCATGATCACCAGCACGGCCTGCAATGCCAGCGTGCGAAGCACGAGCGACGCCCCGATC
>JBAUAR010000193.1:0-5989 GCA_049675875.1 Streptosporangiaceae bacterium | reverse complement strand
CACCGCGCGCCGCCATGTCCTTCGCGCTCTGGGAGCCGCCGCTCATCGGCGGCAGCGCCGAGACGGGGGCTCCGCTTCGCCGTGCAGCGACCACAGAGGCGGCGGAGTTGCTGGCCAGCCTCGTCCGCGATGGCGTGCCCGCGCTGGCGTTCGTGCGCTCCCGCCGCGGCGCGGAGGCAGTGGCGCAGTCCGCCCGCCGGCTGCTCGCCAACGCCGGCACCGCCGACCTGGCCGACCGGGTTGCTGCCTACCGGTCGGGTTACCTGCCCGAGGAACGGCGCGCGCTCGAGGAGGCGCTGCGCGCTGGCGAGATCACCGGCCTCGCCGCGACGACCGCACTGGAACTCGGCGTCAACGTGACCGGCCTGGACGCGGTTCTGATGGCCGGCTGGCCAGGCACCAGGGCGGCGCTGTGGCAGCAGGCGGGCCGGGCCGGCCGCGCTGGACGGGACGCCGTAGCCATACTGATAGCCCGCGACGATCCGCTCGACACCTATCTGGTGCATCATCCGTCCGCGTTGCTCGGCGCGCCGGTCGAGGCGACCGTGCTAGACCCCGACAACGAGTACGTGCTGGCACCGCATCTGGTCGCCGCGGCGGCCGAGCTCCCCCTCACCCGTCGCGACCTGGACAGCTTCGGCTCGGCCGGCGCGGCGCTGGCCGAGCGACTGACCGAGGACGGCCTGCTGCGCGCGCGTGGTGGCCGGTGGTTCAGCACCCGCCAGGGTCTCGGCCTGCGGACCGGGCTGCGCGGCACCGGAGACTGGCCGGTGCGGATCGTCGAGCGGGGCACCGGCAGGCTGGTGGGCACCGTTGATGAGCCGTCGGCACATTTCCTGGCCCACGACGGCGCCGTCTACAGTCACCAGGGCGAGCTATACGTCGTGACGAAGCTCGACCTGGATGATCGGATAGCGCTGGTGGAGGCGGGTGATCCCGGCTATGCCACGATTGCCCGCGAGATAACCAGCATCGAGGTCGCCGCCGAGCTGACCCGGCAGGACTGGGGACCGGCCACGGTGTGTTTCGGCGATGTCCGGGTCACCCGGCAGGTGATCTCCTACGCCCGGCGCAGCGCTGAGACCGGGCTGGTGATCGGCGAGGCCGTGCTGGACCTGCCGGAGCGGCGGCTGCCGACGAAGGCGGTCTGGTGGACGGTTTCCGCCGGACAGCGGGCCGCCCTGGCGACGGCAGGGGTCGACTTGCCGGGCGCGGCACACGCCGCCGAGCACGCAGCGATCGGCCTGCTCCCCCTCGTTGCTGCCTGCGATCGATGGGACGTCGGCGGGGTGTCTGCCGACCTGCACCTTGCGACCGGACGGCTGACAGTATTTGTCTACGACGGTCACGCGGGCGGGGCTGGGTTCGCCGAGCGGGGCTTCGCAGCCGCGAGGACCTGGCTGAGCGCGACGGCGGACGCCATCGCCGACTGCGACTGCACAGCAGGATGCCCGTCCTGTGTTCAGTCGCCCAAGTGCGGCAACGGCAACCACCCGCTCGCGAAGGACGACGCGGTCACGCTGCTGCGCTGCCTGCTCTCTGGAGCGCCGCCGCCGGCCGGCCGCGCTCCGGCGAGCCAGCTCGCTCCGGACTGAAGGCCATAGCCCTGCCCCTAGCTCCGGAAATGCGGCGACCCCCGTCGGGGGGGAGAACGGGGGTCGCCTTACGGTCCGGCTCCGGGGGGGCAGAGCCGGGTCCGTTACTCAGGAAAGCTTAGTTGCATTTCGGGCAATCTACCAGCCGGTTCGCGGAACCGTGAAGTCTGCCCCCTATGCTGCCGGACTACGGGCACATCCGTCGAGGGCAGTCGGAGAACTGCGTGAGCTTATTTTGCGGGCCGGCGGTTTCGGTCGCGGGCCAGGTTGTGCCGTTGTGAACAGGATTTCAGCCACCGAGACCGGTTCTTACCAGAACGAGCTTATCGTCACACCTAGTGACTGTCTGTTACAGCCGCAGCTAGGCACGCCGCGGCATGTGAGGATGCTGATCGATTCGCATAACGAATCCATCACGAGCCGGGGTTTCCAAAGCCGGCCGCGGCAAGTAGAAAGGAAGCACGGACCGCTGGTCCGTACACGGCAGCCAGGTACCCACGCGCGACCAGCCGCGGGAGGCGTGCCGTGGCAGGCGAATAGTGGCCGAAGGAGCGCCGCCAGGCGCTGACCATAGTCCGCCTACCACGGCAGTGAAGGTGCACGCTTGGTAACCGGGCTCGACGTGTCAGTCGCGACGGCGCCTCCGCACGTGGGGGCGCCGTTTGCGATGCGTATGCGATGCGTATGCAGCCGAGCGAATTGTCGCGTGATTGTGCCTAAACGTCACAGCTTCGGTCGTCGTTGTGCGATACATCGCATATCTACGCCACAGCACGGTGCAGTCATTACCGGCATGCTAAATAACGGATGCCGGCTCCTGTGGCCATTGGGCATAAGCAAGACTTTGAGTTGACAGCGTGAAGAGAGGGAGGTACTCATGGCCGGACCCGCGGTCAGCCGCGTGTCGTCCAGCGCCACCGACCAGTCCATCGGCGATCTCGTCTCCGTCGCGGCCAGGGACATCTCGCAGCTGGTCAGGTACGAGCTGGATCTCGCAAAGCTCGAGCTGAAGTCCGACGTCAAGCGAGCCGGCATCAGCGCGGCCCTGGTCGCGATCGCCGTGTTCGCGGTCTGCCTGCTGCTGATGCTGCTCTGCTTCGCCTTTGCCTACGGCCTGAATGCCATCGGCGCGCCGGGCGGCCTGTGGGGCGCTTTCCTGTGGGTGGCGCTGACCTGCGCCTTGCTCATCCTCATCGCCGGGCTGATCGCACTGCTGATCGTGCGCAGGCTGACCAAGATGAGCAAGACCAGGCGCACGCTTGCCGATGACACGTCGCTGCTGCGACGCGCCAAGTCCGCAGCCAGAACCGCGACCAAGGTCAGCTAGCCATGGTCCGCGGCGGGGCGTCCATCTACCTCACGGGACCCTGGTCGCACCGGTCTGTCAGCGCGAACGGCACCAGATTCCACGTCGCCGAGAGCGGCGACGGTCCGCTCGTACTGCTGCTGCATGGCTTCCCTGAGTTCTGGTGGGCCTGGCGCCAGCAGCTAGCGTCCCTGAGCCAGGCTGGATACCGGGTCGCTGCCCCCGATCTGCGGGGTTACGGTGCCAGCGACAAGCCGCCGCGCGGCTATGACCTGGTGACCGCCGCCTCGGACGCGGCCGGCCTGGTGCGGTCGCTCGGCGAGGCGAACGCGGTCGTCGTCGGCCACGACTGGGGCGGCCTGATCGCCTGGACCATGGCGACCTACTTCCCGAAGGTAGTACGGCGGCTCGCGGTCGTGTCGATGCCGCACCCGTTGCGGCTCCGGCCGGCCGTGCTCGCGACACCCTTCGCGCACGCCAGGAGCATGGGCTATGCACTCGGCTTCCAGCTGCCGCTGCTGCCAGAACGGCAGCTGCTGGCTGACGGGGCGCAGCGGGTGGGGCGGCTGCTCAATGCCTGGTCCGGGCCAGGCTGGCCGGACCCGGAGACCGAGCGCCGGTACGAGGAGGCCATGTCCGTCCAGGCCGTCGCGCACTCCGCGCTTGAGTACCACCGCTGGTACCTGCGATCGCGGCTGCGCCCGGACGGCATCCGCTACTCACGGGCGATGCGAGCCCCCATCCAGGTGCCGACGCTCCACCTGCACGGCGCTCTGGACCCGTGCATCCTGCCAAGCGCCGCGCGCGGCTCCGGCAGTTATGTAGAGGCACCGTACCGATGGCGTCTGCTCGAGGGAGTCGGCCACTTCCCGCACGAGGAGGCGCCCGAGCGGTTCGACCTCGAGCTGCGCAACTGGCTGGCAGACCCCGAACCGGAGCGCTAGCGATGGGCGGCCCTGATCCCTCCGGCGAACGGGACCGGGACGCGGCAGGCCGGGCCAGGAGCGCCCGGCCGCGTGACGCGCTGGGCAGGCCGCTCGCCAGGGACGCAGCAGGGACCCCGTCGATGGCCGCCGACCAGGCGCTGCCGCCCGACCAGGCCCTGCAGGTTGCACAGCGGCTGCTGGACGCGGGGCGGTCGTTCGATGCTCACGACGTGCTCGAGGCGGCGTGGAAGGCCGCGCCGGCCGCCGAGCGCGACCTCTGGCAGGGGCTTGCCCAGCTCGCCGTCGGACTGACGCACGCGCGCCGCGGCAACGGCCGCGGCGCGGTGACACTGCTGCGCCGCGGCGCGAAGCGGCTGGCTGGCTACTCCGACGCTGGACCACACCGGATCGATGTAGCCGGGCTGCGAGCCCGCAGCGCCGAGCTCGCCACGCTGATCGAGGCATCCGGGCGCACCAATCTGGGGTCGGACGAGCTCAGCCTCAGGCTGGTCCTACCGGGGGCTTAGGGCCTAGCCGTCCTGGCAGCCCTGCGTCTGCACCGCGCCGTAGTCATGGCTACCCGCCGCCGCGTCGCTGGCCACCTCGGAGGCAGTGAGCGCGTAGCCGGTGTCCGGGTAGTAGGTCGACGCGGCGAACACCACACCATAGACCTGGCCGCCAGCTGACAGCAGCGGCCCGCCGGAGTTTCCCGGCTGGATCACGGCGCGGACGGCGTACATCTGCCGGTTCACCGACCCGGTCTGGTAGATGTCCGGCCCCGTCGCAGTGAAACTATGGCCGATCCGCGCCGGGACGACGCTGAGCGAGTGATTCAGCGGATAACCCGCCACGGCGGCAGACGTTCCATCCGACGCCGGGCCGCCGAACGGCAGCGATGCCGCCGTCAGGCCGGGTACGTACAGCACCGCCAGGTCGCGCTCCGGATCGTAGAGCACCACCCGAGCGGTGAATCGCTCATTCGCGTCCGCCGTAACAGACAGGCCGAGGTCGACGCCGGCGACCACGTGGGCGTTGGTCAGCACGTGCTGCGGCGAGATGACGAAGCCCGACCCTTCGATAGTCTGCGAGCAGCTGGTGGCCTCGCCGGTGACCTTGACAATGCTCGACTCGGCTCTGTTCAGCGCGGCCGAGGACACCACCGACGGATCCGGCGCAGGGAGCCCGATGCTCGACTCGGCGCCGAAGGCGCCGAACACCTGGCTGTACAGGCCGTTCGACAGCAGGCTGCGGAGCTGCGGGAAGAACGGCAGGTACAGGACGCTCCGCGGCATGACACGGTCGACCGTGCGCAGCACGGCTGAGTTGTTGACCTGGCGAGATACCGCGGGAAACGCGGAGGAGTTGAGGATGAACGAGCCGATGAGCCAGGCCACGATAACCACCGCGAGAACGTTCACGGTGGCGCCGCCCAGCGAGTCGACGACGGTCGCCGGACGGCCGATCAGCCGGGACCGGAGCGCGACGCCGATCCCGGACGCGATCATCATGCCGATTACCGCCATGGCAAACACCACGAGGATCGCCAGGAATGCCTGCCATGTTGTACTCCTGGCCAGTGCCCGGGATATCCCCGGCGCGATGTATGCTCCCGCGGCGACGCCGGCCAGAAAGCCGACCAGGCTCAGCACGCCGATGATGAAGCCCTGCCGGTAGCCTGCCACGGCGAACGCGGCGATCACCGCGATCAGGATCAGGTCGAGCAAGTCACCGGGCACGTCAACAACTTATCGGGCGGCCGGCAGCGCTGCGGCCACTGTCAATCGGCCCGTGACGTCAGGATCCGAGCGGCGGCCAGCCGGCCGGTTGTTCCGCGGGGTCGAGGGTCGTCAGGTGGTCAGCGTCCCAGGGCTGCTCCCACCCGCCGAGCGCCACGAGCTGGTCGAGGACGGCGGCCGTGAAACCCCAGACGACGAGGCCCGCTACCCGGAACGCGGGACCAGCTTGGCCACTCGGATACCGGATCATGATGCGGTTCGCCGGGGTCGCCAGGTCTGCCACCGGCACCCTGACCACGGCGGCGATCTCCGCCGGGTCTCCCGGCGCCACCGGAACCGGCGAGTGCCACCAGCCGAGCACCGGCGTCACCCGGAAGTTGCTGCGCCAGATGTACAGCTCTGGCAGCACGGCCAGCACGCGCACGC
>JBAUAR010000192.1:0-20939 GCA_049675875.1 Streptosporangiaceae bacterium | reverse complement strand
GCCCGCTGGCAGCGGCTTGACATGCTGTGCGCATGTCTTCCCTGCCAAGGATGTCCGCGGAGGACGTCATCGATCAGCCACTGCGAGCCCAGTTCGAGGTGTTCCTCGATGAGCACCGTGTCGCTCTCAACCGGTGCTTGGACGGGCTGACCGAGGAGCAGGCGCGCCGATCACTGGTGCCGTCCAGGACCACGCTGCTGGGCCTAGTGAAGCATGCCACGTTCGTCGAGAAAGTCTGGTTTGACGAAGCCGTCACCTGCCGGTCACGTGCCGAAATCGGCATTCCCGCAACACCCGATGACTCCTTCATTCTGGATCACAACGACACCATCGCTACCATCCAGCGCGCACACCGTGAGGCATGTGAGTCATCACGCCGCGCGACCTCATCACTAGGGCTGGACGACATGATTCACGGCAACCGGCGCGGCCCGCTCCCGTTGCGCTGGGTCTACCTCCATGCGCTACGCGAGCTCGCTCAGCACTGCGGCCACGCAGACATCCTGCGCGAGCAGCTCATGAACCAGTAGCGGTCAGATTTCCGCGCATGCCGCTGTCGCTCGGACCTGCGATCTGGTCGACGGCAGTGCGATGGCGGACCTCAGCGTGCATAAGACGAGTGCGGGCGTGACCGAGCGCCAGGTGCGCCGCCCGACCGACCGGATAACGCGTCCGGTGAGCGTGCCCGGCGCCCACCCAACGTGACCGCCGAGCACGAGACGATCTTTGCCGCGGTAAAAGCGTTGCCGCATATCGGCGTGCAGTCCTACAGTGAGCGCGCCGCGGCAATATATGTCCTCTGAATCAGGAAGGAGGTGCTCGCGATGTTCGCTAATCGTCAGACGCCTCCGGGGGTTGCTCTCTAGCATCCCGGAGACGCGCACGGGGCGCCCTCAGGAATCTGGCGTCAGCCGATCCTGAGGGTGCCTTCCATCCAGCACAGGGACTAATGTTTCGACCGCCACCTCGCACTCGGCTACCTGGTTCTGAATGACTTTGGGTACAGGTTGGCGACCCGCCGCCCCTGGCGCGCTTCACCGGTGAGGCAGGGGACCCGGCCGCCGCGAAGGATCTGCTCGCCGCTCTGCTGCCCGATGTCGACCGGGTGCTCGGCCCGGACCACGCGGACACACTGGCCACGCGCCGCGATCTGGATCGCTGGATGCAACCGTCAAAGGACGGCCAGGAATAATTGTCTCCAGAGTCGAGCGCCGGCCGAGATCCGCCACTGCCCGCAACCAGCGACATTCGGGCTGCGCCCCATGTCTCATCTGACCCCAGCTGACTGCTGGCGTCTTTGAAGATAGTCACCAGCCAGATCTTCGGCCCGGCGTTCTGAACCGCCGGCTTCTATCACGCCGCCGGGTTCTGTCCCCGACACTCGCTAGCGTCACCAAGTGGTCCATGATTGCGGCACCGGCGGGCTGGCGCTGCGCCCGTTTCAGCTCAGCGACATTCCGCGGGTTTAATGAGACATGCGCCGACAGCAGCCCGCACACATCGGCGCGCGGGTACTCGCGGCGCACCTGGACCATTTCTGCCCCGGAGGCCTCGGCCTGCCGGTAACGACCCTCCGCCCGGCAGGACTCAGCGGGCAGGAGACTCCGCTCCCAGTGCCGGACGCAATCGGGACCCGCGCCGCCGGCAGCCGATGCGAACGCTGCGGACGGCCAATCGCGCCAGGGCAGGACGCCCGCAGGCGGGTCAGCAGAAACTGGGTGCACGAGAACTGCCCCGCATAACCGGCCGCCACTCCGCATCGCCCGCCGATTGAGGCGGCTGGGGACTATGACCCGCTAAGACCCGAGCGGCGGGTCTCTATCCAGCCGTCCCGTTCCAGTACCGCCAGGATCCGAGCCACCTTAGCCATGCCCCGACCGTAGGCACGGCACCGTCAATCTTGGCTTGCGCGGCAATATCGCGGCGAGCGTCTGCACAAGCTGCTCGAAGCGCGTGCGGCCATCCTCGTCTGCCGGTGTCAGGACTGGCCACCGTCGGTGCACCGATGGCCCGCCCGCGGCAGTTCGAGGCCACGGGCCAGGCGGTCGGCGAGCTTGAGCGCATCCGGCACTCGGAACGATCCGGCCATCTCATCGACTAGGTGCGCCGCGGCGGCCATCGGCATCCCTGCCGCCGTGACATAAAGCGGCCGGGCAGACCGCCCGCGAAAGACCTGCGCGGCATGCGTCGCGGTCCGGAACGGCGTCTTGGCCACGCCGATGACCGGCACGCCGTACTCGGCATGCACGTGAGCGCCGAGCCCGGGCCGGCCTGCGGCGTTCAGGTCCACATAGCCATCAACCACGATGAGCGCGAGCGTGCCAGAACGCGGGATCACCGCTTGCACCGGCGGCAGCTCGCGCCGGTAGAACTCGCCAGGCCGATAGGCTGCCTCCGCAGCCACCACCGCTGTGCTGGTGCTGGCAATTACCGCAAACCTGCTGTCGCTTGCCGCGACGACTGCCGCCCGTGCCAGGGAATCGTCCAGATACTGCACGTCGACAGCAACGAACAGTGGCTTGCCGGGATCTGGCGACGTAGCCACCCGCCAAGCATTCCATGGCGGCGCCGACGGCGGTCCCCGCCAGCGGTCGCGGTGGGACGCGGGTCCGCCTCGGGTGCACCTGTGTCCGTCACGGCAGCAGCCTGCGTAGCTGGTCAAGGTGGAGCTGGAGATGGAACGTGGCGTTGCCCTCGATGAACGTCCTGATCGGGATGGGCCCATCGCGGACGACCTGGCCGCCGTCGGCGATCCTCGCCGGCACCTCGACCGTGCCGAGCTCAGGTCCGAGCAACTCCCACGCACGAGCCAGCCGGGCGGCGGACGTCACGACCAGCTCAGCCATTGCGTCAAGGCTGCCAGCAGCCGATGCGATCTCGCGCAGCCGGTCATCGTCGATTACCGGAGCGTTGTCGTAGGACGGACGCCGGCCGGCCGCGATGTCTTCCGCCACCGACGCAATCAGGTCATTGTTGGCAGCGACGTGCGCTGCGATCAGCGAAGCGTCCCAGCCATCATCGGGCCGCACAAACCCGCCCGCCCGGAGGGTCATGGCAAAGGCGAGGTAGGCCTCATCAATCCCGGCGCTGTCCACGGACGCAGTCTGGCGCCGCTACCTGACACCGTCAAGGTGCCGGGGTGGCTGGCACAAATGCAGGTGGCCGGCACCGGTCAGGACAGCGATGCACTCGCGGCCCGAAGCTCGTCCAAGGCCGCCAGGGTGTACCGAGCGAGCTCATCCTTGGCGTCACGGTCGCCCTCGGACCACTCGGCGTACCCGCGCTTGAAGGCGAGGACGCCGAGCTCACCTGCGATAGCCGCGGTCGAGTCGGGCACGCCGCGGCCGACCAGAGCAGTTGTCATGGCGGCCGCGAGGCTGACGCTCTTGAGGGCGTCACGCTCTTGAAGTTCGGAGCTGGCGGCGACGGCCGCCTTCAGCCGAGGGCCGAGCTCGCGATTCACGGGGCCCATCGCGCTCGAGGCGCGCTCGAGACCGGCGGCAACCGCCTCAAGCGGGCTGGCGTTTCCGGGTGCCTCGGCGATCCCCTCGGCCAGTAGCCGGCTCAGCGTCTCCTGTCCGGCCACCAGCAGCTCGCGCTTGTCGGGGAAGTGCCGGAAGAAGGTGCTTTTCGTGACCCCGGCCCGCTCGGCGATCTGTGCGACCGTCGTGCCGTCGTACCCCTGCTCGGTGAACAGGTCGACGGCAGCCACGACGAGGCGTTCGCGAGCCCCCGGTTCCCACCGACCCATGGGGCCATCATAGGTGATGGGACTATTATCCCGTCACCCTGCTAGGATGATGGGACAGCAGTCCCATCACCCGCCAGGAGAGCTCCATGCACGTCTTTGTCACAGGGGGCACCGGTCTCATCGGGTCCGCCGTCGTCGCCGAGCTCCTCGGCAACGGCCACACCGTCCTTGCGCTCGCCCGCTCCGACGCGTCCGCGCTCTCCGCCGAGTCGGCCGGCGCGGAGCCACTGCGGGGAGGTCTCGCCGATCTTGACATCCTTCGCGCCGGCGTCGCTCAGGCCGACGCGGTGATCCACCTGGCATTCGGCAACGACTTCAGCAGCCCGGACGCCGTCGCGACTGCGGTTGCGGAGGAAAGTGCCGCCCTCGCGGCCCTGGGTGCGGGACTCGTCGGCAGCGACCGCCCCTTCGTCACAGTCTCGGGCACGCCTTATGTGCCGGGCCGCGTCGCCACCGAGGTCGACCCGCTGCCGACCGACGGCCCGGTCGGTGGTCGCGGTCGCGCGGTCACGGCGGTCCTGCGCTTGGCCTCGCGTGGGGTCCGGAGCACGGCAGTACGCATGCCGCGTACGGTCCACAACGAGGGCAGGGGCGGGTTCGCCGGTTTGCTGACCGACATCGCGCGGCGGACCGGAGTGTCCGGTTACCCCGGCGACGGCACACAGCGTTGGCCGGCCGTCCACGCGCTCGACGCGGCAGTCCTCTTCCGGCTGGCGCTGGAGCTGGCTCCGGCCGGGACTTCGTGGCACGCCGTGGCCGACGAGGGCGACCAGGTGCGTGACATCGCCGCCGTCATCGGCCGACGGCTGGGCCTACCGGTCCAGGTGGTGTCGGCCGAGACCTACGGGCCTCTCGGCCCGATCTTCGCGACCGACCAGCCCTCCTCCAGTACCCGCACCCGGGAGGCGCTGGGCTGGGAGCCGAAGCACCCGAGCCTGCTGGCGGACCTGGAGAACATCCAGCCCTGACCGGCGACCGGGAAGAAGTACACCGAACGCCGCGTCGCCACCTGGCCCTGCCGATGCTGCAGGAGAGAACTGCCTCCCGGCGAAGCCGACTTCGAGCCCTGAAGTGCGAGATCAGCCGGTGAAGGACCAGGGACCGAATCGGCCCGACGCCACGAAGGCGGCCATGGCGAGATAGACCAGGTCAATCACTATTGTTGCCTTCTCGCCACGGCGAAGGCGCATGATCACGGCGCCAGTAAACAACAACACCGCACCCGAAGCGGCCACCGGGACCAGAACCGGCGCGATGTCCAGTGCGGCGGGCAGGATCAGGCCCACCGCGCCCAGGAACTCGAGAACTCCGATGGCCTTCAGGGCTACGGGGCTGAACTCTCGGGTCCATTCCCCGGCGGCCTTAGCGGCGCCGCCGAGGCGGTGCAGGAGGCCATCGAGGTTCTGTTGGGGCACGAACAGCTTGGTAGTGCTGCTGACCAGGAAAACAACGGCCAGCAGCCCGGCAACGATCCACAGCGCGAGATTCATGCGGGATCCTCCTTCGTCGCGGTCCGACAAGGAGACGAATTGCCCGGGGCGACTTGTGACATGGCTACCACTCGGCTGCGAGTCTGCGCGAGCAAGGAACAGACTCCCTATAGTGCTTCTCGTGCGGCTCGTCATTGCCCAGTGCAGCGTGGACTACGCGGGCCGCCTGGCAGCGCATCTGCCGCTCGCCACGAGGCTGATCATGATCAAGGCTGACGGCAGCGTCTCGATACACAGCGACACGGGTTCCTTCAAGCCGCTGAACTGGATGTCCCCGCCGTGCAAGCTGACCGAGGAGCCGGGTCGCTGGGTCGTCACCGGCAAGTCCGGCGAGACGCTGACGATCGAACTAACAGAGATCATCAGCGAATCTTCGGTCGATCTCGGCACTGACCCTGGGCTCGTGAAAGACGGGGTGGAGTCGCACCTGCAGGAACTGCTCGCCGCGCAGCTCGACGTGCTAGGCGCGGGCTGGCGCCTGGTGCGGCGCGAGTTCCCCACCGCCATCGGTCCGGTCGATCTGATGTGCCGGGACTCGGCCGGGGTCAGCGTGGCCATTGAGGTCAAGCGGCGCGGCGAGATCGACGGCGTCGAACAGCTCACCCGGTACCTGGAGCTGCTCAACCGGGATCCGCTGCTAGCGCCGGTGCGAGGCGTCTTCGCCGCGCAGGAGATCCGGCCGCAGGCCCGGGTGCTGGCTGAGGACCGGGGCATCCGCTGCGTCACGCTGGACTACGCCTCCATGCGCGGCGCCGACGACGGCATGTTGCGGTTGTTCTGAATCAGGAGATGGCGTCTCCCGTCGCCCCCGTCGGCACGGCATCCGAAGGGCCGCGACCGCGGCAGCCACGCCGCTGCACAGCGGCGTGGCTGGCGCACATGCGCCCTTGGCAGGGGCCGCGGGCCGCCTTATTCCTCAAGTAGCCCGGCACGGAGGCCTAAATAACCGATTTGACGGAATTTCTGAGTGCGTTCATCCTGGACCGGCTGCCCCAGGACCGTCAGGAGGACGCCTTGACCACGCGATTCGACACGATCCAGACGAAGCGGCTGGTAATGCGCCGGTGGCGCGACGCCGACCGCAAGCCGTTCGCCGCGCTCAACGGCGACGCTGAGACGATGCGGTATTTCCCCAGCACGCTGGACCGGGCCGCCAGTGACGCCTTCATCGACGTCGTCGAGTCGCGCTTCGCCTTGCACGGCTACGGCCTGTGGGCACTGGAGATCGCCGCGACTGGCGAGTTTGTCGGCTTCACCGGATTGAGTCAGCCGATGCCAGCCGGAATTCCGGGTGCTGGCGGCGTGGAGATCGGCTGGCGGCTGGCGAGGCACGCCTGGCATCAGGGCTACGCGACCGAGGCGGCTGCTGCCGCGCTGGACGTCGCCTTCACCGGTCTCGCACTCGCCGGGATCTGGTCGTTCACCTCGGTTCGCAACGAGCCTTCTCAGGCCGTCATGCGCCGGATCGGGTTGACCGAGGTCGCCCGGTTCGACCATCCACGCATCCCGGCAGGGCATCTGCTGCGCCCGCACGTGATGTACCACCTGGCCAATCCCGCGGTACCCGCAAGCTGACCGCGGACCACTCTCACTCCCCCAGCAGGTGCGCATTGACCTGCCGGGCCGCGTCCGCCAGCTCGGGTATGACGACCACCTCCACACCGGCTGCGCGCAGCCTGCCCGCCCCGCCGCCGGGGGCAAGGATCGGCGGCTCAGTCCAGGCGATGGCGACGCGGCAGATGCCGCTGGCGATGATCAGGTCCGCGCACGGTGTCGGACGCGAGGCGCGCACCGCGCACGGTTCGAGCGAGCTGTACAGAGTGGCCCCCGGCGGCGGCTCGCCCCCGAACCCGCCGAACCCGTCGGGCAGGCCGGGCAGGCCGGGCAGGCTCGGCAGGCCGATCCTGGCGAGCGCCACCTCCTCGGCGTGGTCGGCCGGGTCGGTCTCCCGCGAGTAGCCGGTCGAGAGCACGCTGCCGTCCGCCCCGACGAGCAGCGCTCCCACCGAATAGGCAGCCGGGGACGGCGCGCAGCACCGGGACAGCTCGATCGCCGCGCTCAGCCAGCGGAGATCGGCGTCGAGGCGGTAAGTGTCCATGCCATGCAGCAATCTAGCGCTGGGTGCGATGCCCATCGGGCTGCGGCCGCGCCCGGCCCCCCGGCTGGCGGGCACGCCGGGCGTAGAATCGCTCGAAATCGTCGCGGAACGTTGGTGCAGCCATGACAGCAACGCTCGGGAACCACGCGCTCGTGCGGTCGACGGAAACCTTCGACACGCTGAATCCAGCCACGGGCGAGGTTATCGGCACCTACCCGGAGTTCGGCGAGCAGGACGTCGCGGACACGGTACAGCGCGCACACGCCGCCGCGCAGTGGTGGGCGGATCTCGGCTGGTCCGGTCGCAAGCAGCGCCTGCTGGCCTGGAAGTCGTATCTGACCAGGTACTCCGGCCGGCTCGCCGAGCTGGTGCACACCGAGACGGGCAAGCCACTGGGCGACGCCCAGCTGGAGATCCTGCTGGCGATCGTGCACCTCGACTGGGCCGCGAAGCACGCTCGGCAGGTGCTCCGCCCTCGCCGGGTGCGCAGTGGCCTGGTCGCGCTGAATCAGGCGGCCACCCTCGAGTACCAGCCGGTCGGCGTGGTCGGCGTGATAGGCCCGTGGAATTACCCGGTTTTCACCCCGATGGGATCCATCGGTTACGCGCTGGCCGCCGGGAACGCGGTCGTCTTCAAGCCGAGCGAGCTGACCCCAGCGGTCGGCGCATGGCTGGTCAGCTCCTTCGCCGAGGTGGTGCCCGAGCAGCCGGTGCTGCAACTGGTCACCGGAATGGGCCGGACGGGCGGCCACCTGGCCCGCAGCGGCGTGGGCAAGATCGCGTTCACCGGCTCGGCCGCGACCGCCAGAAAGGTCATGGCCGCCTGCGCCGAGAACCTGACCCCGCTGGTGGCCGAGTGCGGCGGCAAGGACGCGTTCCTGGTGGGCGCCGACGCCGACCTCGACGCCGCGGCCGACGCGTGCGCCTGGGGAGCGCTCTCGAATGCCGGCCAGACCTGCATCGGCGTGGAGCGGGTCTACGTCGTCCAGGACGTGTATCACACGTTCCTCGAGAAACTGACCGAGCGCGTGACGAGGGTCAGGCCGGGTGACGACCGAGAGGCCGACTACGGGCCGATGACCCTGCCGGACCAGGCGGAAGTGATCGAGAAGCACATCGCGGACGCCCTGGCTCGAGGCGGCCGGCCCGTCGTCGGGGGCATCGGCAGCATCCGGCGGCCCTACGTGGGCCCGGTGATCCTGGCCGATGTGCCCGAAGAGAGCAAAGCCGTCACCGAGGAGACGTTCGGCCCGACGATCACGGTAACCAGGGTGGCCAGCCTGGCGGAGGGCGTGGAGCGAGCCAACGACTCCCGCTACGGCCTGGGCGGCACCGTCTTCGCGGGGAACAGGAAGGCGGCGATGGCTGCCGCCCGAGCGCTCAAGAGCGGGATGACGGCCGTCAACTCTGTCATCTCGTTCGCCAGTGTCCCGTCGCTGCCGTTCGGCGGATCGGGCGATTCGGGTTTCGGGCGCATCCACGGCGCCGACGGCCTGCGTGAGTTCGCCCGCCCGAAGGCGATCACCAGGCAGCGGATGAAGTCGCCGGTGAACCTAACCTCGTTCGACCGGACCGACGCCGACCTGCGCAAGATCCTCAACCTGGCGCAGTTGCTGCACGGCAAGCGGTACAAGTAACGGCTGCCGGGGGCGCCGGCGACGCTACCGCGACGCGGCGGCAGTGAGCTGGGCTTCGGCAGGCTCCACCGCCGCCAGCGGGGCGCGGCCCTGGATAAGGTCGGCCGCCCGCTCGGCGAGCGCGATGGTCGGGGCGTTGGTGTTGCCGCGCGGCACGGTCGGCATGATCGAGGCGTCGACCACGCGCAGCCGCTCGACCCCGCGAACGCGCAGTTCGCTGTCCACGACGCTGGTCAGCTTGCTGGCCGCGAGCTTCGAGTCGCCGCCCATGGCGCACGTGCCGACGGGGTGGTAGATCGTCGAGATGCTGCCGCGGATCCACTCGCGCAGCTCAGCTTCGCTCTGCACGTCCGGGCCTGGCGCCAGCTCGGCCGCAAGCTGCCTGGCCAGCGGCTTGGTCGCCGCGATCTGCCGAGCGATGCCGATGGCCGTGACCAGCGGGTCTAGGTCGGCGAGGTCGGACAGGTAGGCCGGGTCGATCGCGGGCTTGTGCCGCGGGTCGGCGCTGCGCAGCCGGATCCGGCCCCGGCTCCCGACGCTCACCAGCGTGATGAGCACCGACAGTGCCCTCGTCGCGGGGTCCGCGAGGCCGCCGTCCAGGAAGGGAACTGGCAGCACGTGCCATTGGATGTCGGGTGCCACCAGCGCCGGATCGGTGCGGGTGAAGCCGCCTGCTTCGGCGATGTTGGTCGTCATCGGGCCGCTGTGGGTGATCTGCCAGCGGGCCAGGTTCCGCCGCCCGGCGCGTTCCCATAGGCTCCGCGCCTTGGGTGCGCCCCACATCGCCGGCACCATCGGATGGTCGGAGAGGTTGGCGCCGACGCCGGGGCTATCCGCCATCACCGCGATGTTGTGCTCGTGCAGGTGATCGGCCGGGCCGATGCCCGACAGCATCAGCAACTGCGGGCTGCCGATGGCACCCGCCGACACGATGACCTCGGCCTCGGCGCTGACCAGCTCCTCGACGCCCCGGTGCAGGTAGCGCACGCCCGTGGCCCGGCCCGCCTCGATCTCCACGCCCGTCACCAGGGCATCGGTCACGATCGTCAGGTTGGGCCGGTCGGCGGCCGGATGCAGGTAGGCGTCCGCGGCCGACCAGCGACAGCCGCCCTTCTGGGTTACCTGGTAGTAGCCGACGCCGACCTGGTCCGGCCCGTTGAAGTCGTCGTTAGCAGGCAGCCCATGGTTCCGGGCGGCCGCGATGAAGTCGCCGGTCAGCTCGCTCTTGAACTTCAGATCCTGGACGCTGAGGGGACCTGCGTCACCGTGATAGGCCGACGCGCCACGAGCGTTGCCCTCCGCGCGCAGGAAGTACGGCACCAGGTCTGTGTAGCCCCAGCCCTCGCAGCCGTAATCGTCCCGCCAGGAATCGTAGTCGTGCCGGCTGCCCCTGATGTAGATCATCGCGTTGATCGACGACGACCCGCCCAGCACCCGGCCACGCGGCCAGTAGATGGAGCGGCCGAGCGCCCGATCCTGCGGGACCGTTTGGTAGTCCCAGTCGTAGGCGGTCTTGAACAGCAGGTTGATCGCAGCCGGAATGTGGATCTCGTCCGCGGTATCTGGCGGACCGGCTTCGAGCAGCAGGACGCGGACGCCAGGATTCTCGCTGAGCCGCGCGGCCAGCACGCAGCCGGCGCTGCCAGCACCAACAATGACATAGTCGTACACGACCGGTCCTCCCGCTCAGCCCCGGAAAATCGATCAATACCCTACTAAGCCGGAGCCCTCCCCGGGTGCGGTCGGTGCACTGCGCGGCTGCGAGAACGTCCGCGTACGGCTGCGAGAGCGTCCGCGGGCGGCGGCGAGCCCGCATCGGGCGACCGCCACCGCACAACAGCGCGCTCCCGGCCCTAGGACCGGGAGCGCGCTCCCCCCACCTGTGCGACCCTGGCAAACCCGGCGGGCCCCCGAGAACCACCGACTTGCCGCTGTGGGCCGCGAGCCGCCTAGCGGCTCCTTCCGGACCCAGATCGGGTCCGAGGTCCGAGTGAGAGCCGAGCCGCTCGCTGCCAACTCCCCCCGAGGCCGACAATTCGAGACCGAGACTCTGCTCTGTCACTCTTCGTATTCATACGATGCCACATCGTGTTCGAGTTTGTGAATACCCCTGGTCTGGATTGCTAACCCTGATGCCCGCGGGACTCTTGTGGCGAGTTGCCCTGGCGTTCGGACCACTCCGGCCGGATCGCCAGGTTACCGACGGTCACCCGTCAGCCGGCTCGCGCTACGGTGAGTCTCATGCCTCCAGATCGCGACACACCGGTCGTCTTGTCCAGGATCTACACCCGCACCGGCGACGGCGGGACGACCGCGCTCGGAGACATGAGCCGGGCACCCAAGACCGATCCACGACTCGCCGCCTACGCCGACACTGACGAGGCCAACAGCGCGATCGGCGTCGCGCTGACGCTCGGTCAGCTGCCCGACGACATCCGCCAGACGCTCTTGCGGGTTCAGAACGAGCTGTTCGACGTTGGGGCGGACCTGTGCAATCCGGTCACCGCGAATCCCGCCTACCCCCCGCTGCGCGTCGATGAGCGCTACATCACGGCGCTGGAGCGCTCGTGCGACGAGTTCAACGCTGACTTGCCGGTGCTCCGGAGCTTCGTGCTGCCTGGCGGCACGCCGGGTGCAGCGCTGCTGCACGTGGCCCGCACCGTGGTCCGGCGCGCCGAGCGGTCCGCCTGGTCCGCGCTCGAGGTCCACGGCGACACCATGAACCCGCTGACGGCGACGTACCTCAACCGGCTCTCCGACCTGCTGTTCATCCTGGCCAGAAAGGCCAACGAGGCGATCGGCGACGTGCTGTGGAAGCCGGGCGGGGAGCGTTAGCCACCACCATGAGAGGGAACGGCGGCCCAGCGGGGCTGGCTGAGCTCGCCCGCGCGCGGCGCAACCGGCCCGCCGGCGGTTGCGAGAGTGCGCGCCCGGTCAGCCAGTCTGGTCGGCAGCGGCCAGCAGCGCGCGGTAGTAGCGCACGTCGGGAGGCTCTTCCGGGCCTGGCGGCGCCGGCAGGTCCTGCAGCGTGCGGTCGAGTAGTGCCTGTGTCTCTGTGGCGTTGACGTCGGCGCCGAGCACGGCCTCCCTGGCGAGGATCGACACCCGGTTGCTCGCGACCGACAGGAAGCCGCCGGATACCGCGGCGACGACGTCGGGCTGGGCCGGGTTCTCCGTCCGGACCAGCACGAGGCTGCCCTCGTACAGGATGCCGATCACCGGCGCGTGATTGGTGAGAATGCCGATCTCACCGTCGAGGGTCCTGGCTATCACCATCTCGGCGTTACCCGCCCACAGCTCGCCCTCGGGCTGGACGAGCTCCACAGCCAGCGTCACTGGGTCACCCCGCACTCCTTCGTCGCGCGGCCTGACCCGACGCAAGTATGAGCTGAGCGCGACTCCGTCGCGACGGAGTCACTCCGCACTCCGCATGTCATGATCGCCGCTCCAGGTCCTTGGCCTTCTTCTCCACGTCCTCGATTCCGCCGACCATGTAGAACGCCTGCTCCGGATAGCCGTCGTAGTCGCCCTCGCAGATCGCCTTGAACGAGGCGACGGTGTCCTTCAGCGACACGAACACGCCGGGCTGACCGGTGAACTGCTGAGCGACAAACATCGGGTGCGACAGGAACCGCTCGATGCGCCGCGCGCGCTGCACCGTGACGCGGTCCTCCTCCGACAGTTCGTCGATGCCCAGGATCGCGATGATGTCCTGCAGCTCGGTGTACCGCTGCAGGATCCGCTGAGTCTCGCGGGCCACGGCGTAGTGCTCCTCGCCGACGTAGGCCGGAGCCAGGATGCGGGAGGTGGACGCCAGCGGGTCGACGGCCGGGAAGATGCCCTTCTGCGTGATCTCCCTGGATAGCGCCGTGGTGGCGTCGAGGTGGGCGAACACCGCCGACGGTGCCGGGTCGGTGTAGTCGTCGGCCGGCACATAGATCGCCTGCATGGAGGTGATCGAGTGCCCGCGGGTCGAGGTGATCCGCTCCTGCAACTGTCCCATCTCGTCGGCGAGCGTGGGCTGGTAGCCCACCGCCGACGGCATCCGGCCGAGCAGCGTGGACACCTCGGACCCGGCCTGGGTGAACCGGAAGATGTTGTCGATGAACAGCAGTACGTCCTGCTGCTGCTCGTCGCGGAAGTACTCAGCCATGGTCAGCGCGGACAGGGCGACCCGCAGCCGGGTGCCCGGCGGCTCGTCCATCTGTCCGAACACCAGCGCGGTGTCCTTGATGACGCCAGACTCCGTCATCTCGATGAAGAGGTCGTTCCCCTCACGGGTGCGCTCCCCCACGCCCGCGAAGCACGACACGCCGCCGAAGTTCTTCGCAACCCGGGTGATCATCTCCTGGATCAGCACCGTCTTGCCGACGCCCGCGCCACCGAACAGGCCGATCTTGCCGCCCTTCACGTACGGCGTCAGCAGGTCGATGACCTTGATGCCGGTCTCGAGGATCTCGGTGCGCGGCTCGAGCTGGTCGAACGGCGGCGGCTGCCGGTGGATGGACCAGCGCTCGGTGACCTTCAGCGACGACGCGGGCACGTCCAGCGGCTCGCCGAGCACGTTGAACAGGTGGCCCTTGGTGACGTCCCCGACCGGTACGGTGATCGGCCCGCCGGTGTCCGTCACGGCGGCTCCGCGCACGAGGCCGTCGGTCGGCTGCATCGAGATGGCCCGGACCGTGTCATCGCCCAGGTGCTGCTCGATCTCCAGAGTGAGCGTCCGGGTCGTGTCGCCGAGCGTCACGTCCACATGCAGCGCGTTGTAGATCTCCGGCATCTCCTCGGTCGCGAACTCGACGTCCACGACCGGGCCGATCACCCGGGCTACTCGGCCCGTGGCCGCGGCGCGTGCCTCCCCGCTGGCGGTGGTCTCTGCGATAGCGCTCATGTTGCTGCTCTCTTACTCCCTGGTCGCGCCGGCGAGCGCATTCGCACCGCCGACGATTTCGCTGATCTCCTGGGTGATCTCAGCCTGCCGTGCCTTGTTCGCTTCCCTGCTGAGCTGCTCGACCAGCTCATTGGCGTTGTCGGTGGCAGACTTCATCGCCCGGCGCCGCGACGCGATCTCCGACGCCGCCGACTCCAGCAGCGCGTGGAACAGCCTGCTCTCCACATACCACGGCAGCAGCGCGTCGAGAACATCCTCCGGCGACGGCTCGAACTCGTAGCTGGGCAGCGGTCCCGATGACGGCACATCCGTTGACTCTTCAATCTCCAGCGGCAGCAGCCGGCGCACGACCGGTCGCTGGGTGAGCATGGACACGAACTCGGTATAGACGATGTTGATCTCGTCGACGCCACCCTCGTCTGTCGGCAGCGCATAGGCGTCCAGCAGCGCATTCGTCAGCTCGGCCGCATTCGCCTGCCGCGGGGTGTCGGAGAAGCCGCTCCACTCTCCGGCCATCTCCAGCTGACGGAACCGGTGCCAGATGATGCCCTTGCGACCCGACACGAACGACACCGTCTCCAGACCACGCTCGGTCAGCAGCCCGCGCAGCCGCTGCGCCTCGCGCAGCAGGTTGGCGTTGAACCCGCCGGCGAACCCGCGGTCGCTGGTCAGGATGACCACGGCGGCCCGGCGCGGATTCTGCTCCGGCCTGGTCAGCGGGTGGTCGACGCTCGCCGACATGCTGACCACGGCCTCGACTGCGCGGGTGAGCTCGCGAGCGTAGGGCGCGGCAGCATGCAGCCGCTGCTGCGCCCGGATGATCCGAGATGCCGCGATCAGCTCCTGGGCGCGCGTGATCTTGGCGGTCGACTGGACACTCCTGATCCGCCGCCTGACCGCGCGAAGCTGGGCTCCCATGCTGGCCTGACCGTCCTTACTGCTTCTGGGCCGGCTGGTCCTGCGGCGGCGGAGGGGGCGCTGGCCGCTGCCGGTGGATGGCCACGGGCTGGACGTCGGAGTCCTCCAGCGGCTCCTCGTGCTCGGCGCCGACCAGCAGCTCGCCCCCGGTCTTCTCGAACCGGGACCGGAACTCGTTGATCGCGTCCTTGAGCGCCACCACGGTGTCGTCGCTCAGCTCGCCGGTCTCCCGGATGGCATCGTAGATGCCGGCGTGCGACAGCTGGATGTCCTCGAGGAACTCCGACTCGAACCGCCGGACGTCCTCGACCGGCACGTCGTCGAGGTAGCCGTCGGTGCCGGCCCACAGGGACACGACCTGCCGCTCGACCGGATACGGGCTGTACTGCGGCTGCTTGAGCAGCTCGACCAGCCTCGCGCCGCGGTCAAGCTGAGCGCGCGACGCCTGGTCAAGGTCCGAGGAGAAGGACGCGAACGCCTCCAGGTCGCGGTACTGCGACAGCGACAGCTTGAGACCGCCGGCCACCTTTTTCATGGCCTTGATCTGCGCGTCGCCACCGACCCGGGACACCGACTGGCCGACGTTGATGGCCGGTCGGACACCCGAGTTGAACAGGTCGGTCTCGAGGAAGATCTGGCCGTCGGTGATCGAGATGACGTTGGTCGGGATGTACGCCGAAATGTCGTTGGCCTTGGTCTCCACGATGGGCAGCCCGGTCATCGACCCGGCGCCCATCTCGTCCGACAGCTTCGCGCAGCGCTCGAGCAGCCGGGAGTGCAGGTAGAACACGTCGCCCGGGTAGGCCTCGCGACCCGGCGGGCGGCGCAGCAGCAGCGAGATGGCCCGGTAGGCCTCGGCCTGCTTGGTCAGGTCGTCGAACACGATCAGTACGTGCTTGCCCTGGTACATCCAGTTCTGGCCGATGGCTGAGCCGGTGTAGGGGGCGATGTACTTGTAGCCAGCCGGATCGGAGGCCTGCGCCATCACGATGGTGGTGTACGCCATCGCGCCGGCCTCCTCGAGCGTGGAGCGCACCGAGGAGACGGTCGAGCCTTTCTGCCCGACGGCCACGTAGATGCAGCGCACCTGCCGCGCCGGGTCGCCCGAGTCCCAGTACTGCTTCTGGTTGATGATCGTGTCGATGGCGATCGTGGACTTGCCGGTCTGCCGGTCGCCGATGATCAGCTCGCGCTGACCGCGGCCGATCGGGGTGATGGCGTCGATGGCCTTGATGCCGGTCTGCAGCGGCTCGCTCACCTTCTTGCGCTGCACCACCGAGGGCGCCTGCAGCTCGAGCTGGCGCTCCTGCAGCGTGCCCTGGATCGGGCCGAGGCCGTCCAGCGGCTCGCCCAGCGGGCCGACCACCCGGCCGAGATAGCCGTCGCCGACGGGCACCGACAGGACCTCGCCGGTCCGCCGGACCCGCTGGCCCTCCTCGATCTGGCTGAACTCGCCGAGCACGACGACGCCGATCTCGCGCTCATCCAGGTTCAGCGCGATGCCGCGGGTGCCGTCCTCGAACTCGAGCAGCTCGTTGGCCATGGCCGACGGCAGCCCGGAGACCCGCGCGATGCCGTCGCCGCACTCAACGACCGCGCCGACCTCGTCGGTGGCGGCCGCTCCCGGTTCGTAGGCCTCGACGAAACGCTCCAGTGCGTCCCGGATTTCTTCCGGCCGGATTGTCAGCTCCGCCATCTTCCTTACGTCCTTCGTGTCCGTTACGGGCGCCGGATCTGTGGCCGGCGGTTGCTCGTACATCGCTGCTGTCTGGTCGGCTGGATTGAGTTGCGGAACGGGCTCGTCGGGTGTAGCTGCCCCGCCGGCCGCACGGCTCATCGCTACGCCACCATCCGGCGCCTGGCCGTCGCTAGCCGGGTCGCGAGACTGCCGTCGATCAGGTCGTCACCGACCCGGACGGTCATGCCGCCTGCCACCTTGGGGTCGATGACGACGTTCAGGTGCACCTGGTGGCCGTACTCGGCCGCCAGCGCCGACGCCAGCCGCGCCCGCTGCTGGTCAGTCAGCGGCGCCGCCACGTGCACCTCGGCGATGAGGCGCTCGCGGCGCTGCGCAGCGAGCCGCGCGTACGACTCCAGACTCACATCCAGGCTACGTCCCAGTGGGTTCACGGCCGCCTCGGTGATCAGCCGGAGCGATTCCGGCGTCACCTTGCCCGTGAGCAGCCCGGACAGCAGCTCCTGCTTTGCCCGCGCCGAGGCGAACGGGTTCGTGAGCGCGATCCGCAGCTCGGGCGTGCTAATCACGATCCGGCCGAACCGGAATAGCTCATCCTCGAGCTCGTCCAGATGGTCGTTCGCCTCCGCTGCGGCAACGGTGGACTGCACGGCCAGTTGCTCGACCGCATCGGTCAGGTCACCCGCCGCAGACCAAGAAGCCCCGGCCACCGCCTCGACCACGCCAAGCGCGTCGTCGCTGAGCTTGCCGGCGAATACCGACCTGGCCAGCGCACCGCGCGCAGCGGCCGATCGGGACAGGTCACTGAGGGCCCGTCGCAGGGCAGCCTGGGTCGCCAGCACACCCGCCGCGGCAAACAGCTCGTTGCCGAGGTCGGCCGCGGTCACCGGGTCCCTGGTCAGCGACTCCAGCCGCTCCGCAAGCCCGGCGATCGACGCCCTGCTGATGCCCCTCATGACGACGTCCTGGCTCCCGACCGCTCGCCCTCGGTGGCCTCTAGCTCGGCCAGGAACCGTTCCACGACCCGGCTCTGCCTGGCTTCATCGGCGAGTGACTCGCCGACGATCTTGCTGGCCAGCTCGACCGCGAGCGTCCCGACCTCGGCCCGCAGCGACGCGAATGCCTGCTGTCGGTCGGCCGCGATCTGCGCCTGCGCGGCCTGGGTGATCCGCGCCGCCTCGGCCTGCGCCTGCTCGCGCAGCTCAGCGATGATCCGCGCGCCCTGTTCCGTGGCCTCCTCGCGCACCCGGGCGGCGTCGTGCCTGGACTCGTCCAGCTGGGCCCGGTACTGCTCGGCCAGTCGCCTGGCCTCATCCTCCGCGCGGGAGGCGCGCTCGATGCCGCCCTCGATGGCGTCGGTCCGGTCCTGCAGGGTCTTGGTGATCCTGGGCATCAGCAGCTTCCACAGCACGACGAACACGATGAGGAACGCGATGCCACCCCAGATGACCTCAGTCCAGCTCGGGACGAGCGGGTTCCCGGGCTGCGGGGGGTTCACGATGGCCAGGTGGTACAACATGGCGGCTACCTCCGGGCGGCCGTTACTTCAGGATGAAGGGGACAATGAAACCGATCAGCGCCAGCGCCTCGGTCAGCCCGAAACCGATCCACAGGAAGCCGGTGAGGCGGCCCTGTGCCTCGGGCTGGCGGGCGATCGACTCGATGAACTTCCCGAAGATGATGCCGATGCCGACGCCGGGGCCGATCGCCGCGAGGCCGTAGGCGAGGGCACCCAGGTTGATGATGTGGAGCTGGTAGGGGTTACCGGTGGTTCCCGGCGCCCCACCCGCCGCGACGTAGAGCAGGTGATGCAGGTGCATCGCGAGCTGCATTGTTGTGTTTCCTTCTGGTCAGGCCGGCGACCAGGCCGGCTTTTTCTCTAAAAAGTGGTCGAATCAGTGCGCGGTCTCGTAGGCGCCCGAGATGTAGAAGGCAGTCAGGATGGTGAAGATAAATGCCTGCAGCAGCTGGATCAGCAGCTCGAGTAGTGTCAGCGCGATAAGGACGAGGAAAGACACGGCCGAGAACACCAGCTGAATATGCAAGGTCAGCAGGTACCAGGTGGCGAACGCGAACACCGCCAGCAGCACGTGGCCCGCCAGCATGTTCGCGAATAGCCGGACCGACAGTGTCAGCGGCCGGACGAAGACGTTGGAGAGCAGCTCGAGCGGCGCCAGCAGCGGCAGGAGCCACAACGGCGAGCCGGCCGGCACCGACAGGTTCTTCAGGTAGCGGATCGGTCCTTGCTTCCACATGCCGATGCCCATGTACAGGACCCACACCATGATGGTGAGGATGGCCGGGTACTCGAATCGGGCAGTGGCCGGGAAATAGAGGATCGGGATGAGCCCGAAGATGTTGTTGACCCAGATGAAGAAGAACAGCGCGGTCAGGAACGGCAGCCAGCTGTCGCCCTTCTTGCCCATCTGAGGTCGCAGGATCTGGTCCCGGACGAACAGAATGCCGAGCTCGCCGAGGTTCTGGACGCCGCGGGGCACGCGCTGCGGCTTCCGGAACGCGGCCCAGAAGAACCCCACCACGATCAGGGTGCTGAGCAGCACCAGCAGCATCGGCTTGTCGAAGTGGAAATCGCCGATGCTGAACAGCGGCCGGAAGTAGAAGTCCTGGATCGATGGCGCCGGGTAGCCGCAGCCCTCCCCGATGTGGCTGCAGGTGTTCGCGGCCTGGACCGCTACTACGTGATTCACCGGGTTACCTCTCCGGGCCGTCGCAGCCAAGCCGTCGCGCGCCGCTGCAGGTCAAGGTGAGTCATCATGGCGTAAATGGCCGGCCAGCTCGCAGCCGGGGTCACCGGAACGAAAAACACGGTCGAATCCGGGCAGCTCAGGACCTGGTGAACCGGAAGATGATCATGAGAATCGACAGCACGAGGCCGAGGAGCATGCCGAGCGGGAACAGGATCGAGATCCCGAGCCAGTGTCCGATGAGCCAGCCGAGCCCGCCGTACATGACCATGCCGCCGATCATGTAGCTGAAGACGCGCCAGCCGTCGTCTGCGCGCGGCGGAGGCTGCTCTGGGGCCGGCCCGCCGCGCCCCGTCATGGCCGCCATCCCTGGCGGGCCGGCCGCACGCAGCATCGGCCGCGGGCCGCGATCCGCCGTCCGGGGTCCATGTCGCAGCCACGGGTCATCGTTCTCCGTCCGGCTCGACATAGAGCATCTTCGTCCGCTGCCAGGTGATCACCAGGGCAGCCTGGTACACGAGCACAAGGACGATGACCGTGAGTGCGAAGAGCAGTCCGCTGAACGCGGTGCTGTTACGGAAGATGGAGATCAGCACCAGCAGCGCCAGGATCTTGACGAAGTACATGGCCAGGCCGGCGCCCGCCATGGCCTGTGGGCTGACCTTCGCCCCGAGGACGAACGCGAGCGCCGTCAGACCGAAGAAGCCGGCCACGACCGCGACGGCGATCGCAGCGCCGAGCACGCCCTTGACACCGGCCGTGACGCTGATCGCAAGCATGACCGCGCCTGCGGCGGCAGTCACGAGTGCGGATCGCCGCGCCGTCGGGGCGATATTCGCCAGCATTGTCTGGGCTACTCCGGGTGATCTTCTGCCGCTGGGATCAGTCCAGCGGGAACGACGTCGTTGTTGTCCGAGTGTCCGGTCACGCCGCGCCGTCGGGCCTTCTGGCCGCGTGAGCGCAACGTATCACGGCCCCTCCCCCAGTCTTTTGCTGGGTGCTCGTGAAACATATCACAAGCTCTCTGACAAGGCCGCGCGCGAGGTCACCTACCGTGACGAATGCCTGCGTCGCACCACGCGAAAGCGCAGGTCAGGCTGCCGCTCACGGATGGTAGAGCCGAAGTCAAGGGATCGTCACGACAACACCCAGACACCGGCCTCAGTAGTGCTCAGAATCGCCGCTGCGGCCAGCTTCCGGCTGGCTTCCGGCTGTCGTCCGAAACCAGCCCCAGTCGCTTCCGCTGACGCTCGGCGGCACGCTGCCTGCAGCCGACCGCCCGCCGACGGCCGCCCCGAACCCCGTCGGCCACGTGCCCTCCGCCGGTTCGCCATTGCCGGCCGGGACGCTCTGCCAGCCAACGCCGCCGGCCGCCTCATCCCTGGTGTCTGGAGAGCGCCGGTCGTCCGCTAGACCGTCGGCGGCTGGCCTGCCGGAGTCCGCAGCGCCGAAAGCTGCATCGCCCGAAGCCGCATCGCCGGAAGCCGCGCTGGAGCCCGGGCCAGCGTCCGGCCACCTTCCCGCGTCGTAATCGTCGCCAGCGTCGCGCCACGTTCCCGCGCCATGACCGTCGCCAGCATCGCGCCACGTTCCCGCGCCGTCACCATCGCCAGCATCGCGCCACGTTCCCCCGCCGCCACCATCGCCAGCGTCGTACCACCGACTCGTGCCGTTACCGGGCAGCTGAGCGCTCCGGGCGCCGTCGCCCGGCGGCAGCTGGCCGGGTGCCGCGGGATCAGCCGCTGCGCTTGCC
>JBAUAR010000191.1:0-1908 GCA_049675875.1 Streptosporangiaceae bacterium | reverse complement strand
CTCCTCGCGCACCGCCGCGCCCGCCGCCGAGCCCGGACCACCCGGCTGCTGACGGGCCTGGCCGGACTCACCAGCGTGATCCTGATCTGGCAGCTGGCCGCGATGATCATCGGCGACCGGGTGGCGCTGCCATCGGTCAGCCAGACCGTCCAGCAGTTCGCGCACTACCTGAGCCGTCCCTACCCGGCGGAGGGCAAGCCCCTGTGGTTCGACCTGTACATCAGCGCGCAGCGGGTGCTGATCGGCTTCGCCATCGGCGTGACCGTGGGCGTAGCGCTCGGTGCCGTCATGTCCGCCAGTCAAGTCCTGCGGCACCTCATCGACCCCGTGATCGAAGTCCTCCGGCCGCTGCCACCGCTTGCCTTCATACCGCTGTTCATCGTCTGGCTCGGAATCGGCGAGCTCCCCAAGGAAGTGCTCATCATCGTGGGCGTCACGCCGCTGATGGCGGTCGTCACCGTCGCCGCCCTCGGCGAGGTTCCGGAGGACCTGCGGCTCTGCGCGCGCACCCTCGGCGCGACCCGCCGCTACACCCTGCTGCACGTACAGCTCCGCGCAGCGCTGCCAGCCATCATCACGGGCATGCGCATCGCCATGGCCGGATCGTGGAGCAGCATCGTCGCCGTCGAGATGATCGCCGCCACCAGCGGACTGGGCTATCTGATTACTCAGCCGGGCGACTACCTCGACCTCTCCCTTGCCTTCGCCGGACTCATCACGATCGGGCCGTCAGCCTCACCCTGGACACCGGCCTGCGCGCACTACTGCTGTTCGCCAACCCCAGCAGGCGCGGCTAGCCAGTCCGAACCGTGCCGGGCCCACGTGACCGGCAGCCTGCTGGTGAGCCCGGCTCACGCCGCGGAGCCCGGCTCACGCCGCGGAGCCGGGCCGGTGCCGCGCTAACCGGCCGTCGCTGGTGATCAGCCGCGCCAGCGCGGCAGCCTGCTCGCGGATCTCGGGAATCGCGGTGGTCTCGTACCACAGGCCGCGCAGCGGCGGGCCGAGCGTGATGAGGACGTCGCTGGGCGTTCCGGCCGAGTCGAGTACGGCTCCGTGCGTACTGGCGTCGATGCCAAGCCGCAGCGGATCGGGTCTGGCAAGCCCGGATCGGAACAGATCGTGCAGCAACGGGCTCGCGTTCGCGGTGACGTCAGTGGTCGCGCCGGTGCCGTTGATGAGCCAGCTGGCCTGCAGTTCGAGGGTGTCGTCCGCCGAATCGACAAGAACTCGCAATCGCTCGTCGTCCGGTCGCACTGCCTGCACCCTGCCCCGGTGGATCGCGAGCCGGCTGCTGAGGCGCAGCGCGGCTATCCGGCTGGCGGTTGGCGGCGGGACCAGATGCCGGTGGATCTCCCAGTACCGGGCGAGCTGCCGGAGGAAGGTGCGCTTGTCCTCGACCGGTATCCGGTGCCAGAGGCCGGGCACGTACGGCCGGAGCGAGCACAGCATGTCGTGCCAGTGCGCTGGGCTCGCCGCGATCGCGGTGCGGATCTGCCAGCGGAGCTCGGTCAGCCGGACCTGCTCGGTATCCCGGGACATGACCGGGAGCCAGACCGGCTGGCCCGGCGGCGGTCCGGTACCCGGATGCGTGCGCGGCAGCATGCCGTGCCGGGATACCGCGTGCACCATCACCTCGGGACGGACGGCGGTAATGGCGATGGCCAGATCCAGCATGGTGAGCCCGGTGCCGACGATGACGACCGAGCCCGGCTCAGTGCAGCCGAGCAGACCAGCCAGGGCGCCGGGCCGCCATGGATCGCTGATGACCCGGCTCGTCGCCGGCGCGTCGAACGGCAGCGCCGCCGGGGTGTTGCCAACGGCGAGCACGGCAGCGTCGGCGTCCAGATGACCGTCGCCGAGCACGACCCGGACCGCAGGCCCGGTGTCGGTGCGGCGGATCGCCAGCAC
>JBAUAR010000190.1:0-7067 GCA_049675875.1 Streptosporangiaceae bacterium | reverse complement strand
CAGCGGCAGCTCGGCCGCGAATACCCGCCGGGCGCCCGCCTCCGGCAGCCAGCCGCCCGCCAGCCCGGCGCACCCGGCGCCGATCATCGCCGTCCACGCGGTCGACGAATCGGCGTATGCCAGCTCTTCGATCACGTCGCAGAAATCCGTCGGGTCCAGCGGGTTCCCGCCGAGCTCGGCGGGCGTCTTGAGCCAGAACACGCCCAGGCCGCGGAGCGTCTCGACGGTGTCGGGAGGCAGCGTCCGCAGCCGTTCCGACAATTCGCCGGCCGCCTCGAACTCTGCCTGGTGCGCGCGGATGCCCGCGAGCAGGCCGCCGCGCACGGTGGTGGCCGTGCCCGGTATCCCGGCATCGCCGCCCGGCAGCGGCGTCGCGTCGGCGGGCGTCATGCGGACGGCGGAGCGGTCGGTTCGGTCATCGCGTCCGCGCCGAAGCCGAGGGGGCGCAGCGCCGGGATGACCTCGGCGGCGAACAGCTCGGTGCTCCTGGTGGTCTGCTCGTGCGTGCTGGGGCCGATCGCGAACAGCCCGATCAGCTGACCGTACCCGCCGAGCTCGTCGTACATCTCGCGCAGCCGGCTCGCAACCGTGGCCGGGCTGCCGACGACTGCGTAGCCCTCCGTCAGCAGGTCCTGGTAACTCAGCTGGGAGAACGGTTTCCGCTCGGTCATCAGCAACCCCCGCATCGAGGACTGGGACATGTATCCGGGCGGATTCACCAGCTCCATCGGCTGCTTGAGCCCCCGGTAAAAGAGCCACTCGACGGCGGGCTTCGCATGTGCGTGCGCCTCGCCGTCGGTGTCGGCGACGACGATGGGGATCGACAGCGCGATCTTCTCCGGGTCGGGCACGTAACCGAGGTCAGCCGCGGCCTGCCGGTAGCCGTCGAACCAGCGACGGACCACCCGCGTCGGCGCGTACACCGACATGTACGTGTAGCGGTGCTCGGCGCAGAACCGCATCGTCTCGGTACTGCCCGCGCCGGGGATGTAGACCGGCGGGTGGGGCTCCTGCAGCGGTCGCGGCCAGAGGTTCACGTACCGGTACTCGTAGTTGGGGCTGATCCACTGGAACAGCTCGTCGGACGTCCACGCCTTGATGATCAGGTCGTGAGCTTCGTTGAAGCGGGCCCGGGACCGGGTGGGATTAATGCTGTGACCGAAGTACTCCCAGCCGATGCCGCGGACGAACCCGGAGTCCACCCGGCCATTGCTCAGGTGATCGAGCATGGCGATCTCCTCGGCGACGCGCAGCGGATTGCCGCGGATGCCGATGGCGTTGCCGAGCACCATGATCCGGGCCCGCTCGGTGCGCCGGGCGAGCGCCGCCGCCATGATGTTCGGAGAGGGCATGAGCCCGTAGGCGCTCTGGTGGTGCTCGTTGACCGCGAGCCCGTCGAAGCCGACCTGCTCGGCGTGCTCGAGTTCATCCAGGTATCGGTGGTAGAGCTGATTGCCGAGCTTGCGGTCGAAGTGCTTGTTCGGGAACGTCAGCGACGACGACGGGTACGTGTCGAAGTTGTCGGGCAGGTACGGGTAGGGCATCAGGTGGAAGAAGCTGAACTTCACCGGCTCGCTCCGTTCGACAGCCCGCTCGTCACGACAAAGTCGGTCGTGACGTCCGCGAACTCGGTCGGCCGCTCGAAGTACATCGCGTGTCCGCAGTCGGCGATCTCGGTAAAGCGCGCTCCGGGGATGCGCTCGGCGTATCGCCGGGCGTGCGCGACCGGGATGAGGCGGTCGTGCGCGGGCGCGACGACGAGCGTCGGCACGGTGATCCGGTGCAGCCGGCGTTCCAGCTTCGGATTGCACAGGTACGGCGACCAGCAGAACCGCGCGAGCGCGGTCTGGTCGCGATAGGCCGCGAGGATGGCCTCGACGTCCGGTGCGGCCGGCGGCGGGTCGGACGGCGCCGGCGGGTGCTGAAAGAGCGTGGCGACCAGCTGGTCCGGCGGCATGAGGAAGATGTCCGGGACGGGGTGGTCCGGCAACCGCAGCCCGGCCGGACTCAGCAGGACTAGCGAAGCGATGCGGTGCGGGGCGGTCACGGCGAGCTCCGCCGCGATCCAGCCGCCGAACGAGGCGCCGACCACGTGCGGGCGCTCCAGGCCGAGTTCGTCCATCACGTCGAGGTAGTGGAAGACCAGGTCATCGACGGCCTCCACGGCGGGGAACTCGTCCGATCCGCCGAAGCCGGGATGGTCGGGGGCGATGACGTCGAAGCTCCCGGCCAGTAGCCGGTGGAAGTCGAGCCACGCCCCGGCACCGCCGGCCGCATGCAGGAAGAGCAGCGGCTCGCCCGTGCCGCCGCGCAACAGGTGGACGCGACCGCCAGCGAGGTCAACGTGCTGCTCGGCCGGGGCGTCATTGGTCAACTGCTACCTCCTGCGCGCAACCGTGACCACCGGGGCTTACCCGCTGATTCTGGTGCACCCGGCCCCCGGATTGCCAGCAACGGCGGCCGCGCTAGCCGCCGAGGATGCGCGCCGGGGCGCGCACGAGCATGGCGTCGATCTGATCGTCCGTGACGCCGTGACCGCGCAGGTAGGGCAGCACGTCGCGGCTGACGTGCAGGTAGTGCCAATCGCGCAGGCCGTCGAGGGAGCCGGGCGGGAACCAGTCGAGGTAGCAGGAGTAGTCGTGGGACAGCACCATCCTGTCGGCGAGGCCGCGGCGGCACAGCTCGGCTACGAGGTCCGCCCGCTCGGTGAAGCTCGCGAAGTGGTCGATGCCGAACCGGTCCATGCCGAGCGCGAGGCCGGTACCGGCCATGGACTCCAGGTAATCCGGCTGGGTCACGTCACCACTGTGGCCGAGCACGACGCGAGACAGGTCGGCGCCCTCGTCGTCCAGTACGTCGAGGATGGCGGGGCCATGCTGGCTCGCCGCGTGGGTGTGAATGGTGATCGGCGTGCCGGTCTGCGCGTGTGCCCGCGCCACCGCGCGGAGCACCCGTTCCACGCCAGGAGTGAGCCCCTTCTCGTCCACGGCGCACTTGAGCATGCCAGCCTTCACCCTGGTACGGCCGATGCCCTCGGTGATGTCCCGGACGAAGAAGTCGGTCATGACGTCGCGCGGCGGTCGCGCGAGCGATGACTCGACCTCCGGTGTGCGCCGCGAGAAGAACAGTGGCACCTCATCGAAGATGTAGCAGCCGGTCGCCACCACGATGTTCAGCTCGGGCACCTGCTCGGCGATTCGCCGGATGCGGGGGATGTACCGCCCCTGGCCGATGACCGTGACGTCCACGATCGTGTTAATTCCGGCAGCGGCGAGCGCCCGCAGCTGGCCCACCGCGTCGGCCACCCGGTCATCCTCGTCGCCCCATTCGTCGGGATAGTTCTGCTGGACGTCCGCGGTCAGGATGAAGATGTGCTCGTGCATCAAAGTCGGGCCCAGTGCAGACACGTCGACGGGGCCGAGCACGGTCTGAACCTGCGGCATGGCTGCGTACTCCTTACCGGCCGGGGACATTCCTACCATAGAAGGCGGCACGGTTCCGTGCGCCAGAAGCAGCGCCGGGCCGCCGACGGTGCGGCATGGCTGTACTGCTGGTGTCCGGATCAGCTGCTCCGAGCGTGGCGACGGGACAGCTGGATTCGAGTCAACTCGTGGGTCAACCCGGCGGCCGCACGCATCCGGTGTTTGACCTCGAGCACGGTGAGCTGGTGCACGGCGGGCTGATCGGGCTCGAGGGCGCGGTCGCCGAGGCGACTGACTCGCTCCGGCTCATCGAGCGCATGGAGTGGCGTGTCACCATCGAACTCTGCACGGCCATGCGCTCCGCGGCCGCCGCGCGCGACGTACCGTTCTTCATCGTGCTGCCGCCCGTACGCGACGAGGACGAATCAGCGACCGTGGCGAGGATGAGCGCCGAGCTAGCCATCGCGGGGGTGCCGCACTTTGACCTGGACCGGAAGTACGATGACGGCAGGCGCCGGCGGCGCGACATGTTCTTCACCTCAGACTCGCATCCCACGCCGGCCTGGCACCGGCTGGTAGCTGACGGGCTGGCGGCCGAGCTAGCCCGCGCCGCGCTGTCCATCTCCGGCCCCGCTGTACGTCGGAACGACGGGTGGCCCGGCCGGGTCACCTGACGAGCGAAACACCACTCGGACCGAGGGAGAGACTCGCAGTGTCAGTGAAGTTCGACGGCTATCTGACGGTCCTGTTCGTCAAGGACCTCGACCGCGTACGAGACTTCTACGAGAACGTCATCGGCCTGGAGTGCGATCACGGAGATGAAAGGTCAGCGTCATTCAGTCTCGGCCCCGATGGGCTGCTGCTTGTCAACCATGCTGCCGCTGACGACTTGCTGAGTCCCGCGGACGTCGACCACGAGGACGCGCGCGGCGCACGGTCGGTGCAGGTCACAGTCGTCGATGACGTTGACGCAGCCTATGCTGAGCTACGCGCTAAGGGCGTCGAGTTCATCCGCGCACCCGAGGACCGCAGCTGGGGAATGCGCTGCGCGCATTTCAAGGACCCCGAGGGCAACGTCTGGGAAATCCACAAGCGGTTTCGGGAGCGATGACAGCCGCCGAGGTAGGCAAATTCTGAGGTCTGGCAGTGGCGACACACCGGTTTCACGGTGATGACCGGCGGTTCGAGGTCACGGCGGACTTCGTCGCGGCGCGGTTCCCGCAGGCCCGGTCGGCGGCCGACGTTGCGGGCGGCCAAGGAATGCTCGCGCGGCTGCTGCGTAAGCGGCATAACGTTGACTGCGATGTCGTGGACCCGCGCGGCTGGGTTCTTCGCGGAGTTTCGAGCCGTACCGAAGAATACCGTGCTGATATGGCGAGCTATTACGACGTCATTATCGGTCTGCATCCGGACGATGCACTGCGCGAAGTGGTGAATTCGGCGCAGGTGCGACCGGTGGTCGTCGTGCCATGCTGTAATTTCTGGCGGCGGGATATCAAGCTCGGCCGGGATGAGCTTCTCGACGCCATCGAGAAGCACCACGCCGGGTACGGCACCTCCGAGCGGGCTCGCCTGGCCTTCCGCGGCCCGCATAACCGCGCGCTGGTCCTGCTGCCGCGGCTGGCGACCGTCGAAGACCGCAATCGGCGCACCAGCTAGCGCGGGCCGCAGGAAGCTGGCAGCCGGTCAGTTGATCTAGCTGCGTCTCGATCCAGGTGATGGTCGGGCGGAGTCCTTCGGCGAAGGTTGTCTGCCGGTGCCAGCCGAGCAGCTCCACGGCCCGGTTGATGGCGGGTCGCCGTCGGCTCGGGTCGTCGACCGGACGAGGTAAATAGCTGATGGCCGACCCGGACCCGCTCACGGTCAGGACAAGCCGCGCCACCGTGGCGATGGTGAGCTCTTCGGGGTTGCCCAGGTTGATCGGGCCGTGCTCGGCCGAATCGATCATCGCGATGAGGCCGCGGACCATGTCGTCGATGAAGCAAAAGCTACGCGTCTGAGTTCCGTCACCGAATACCGTAATCGGCTGACCGGATAGCGCCTGGGTTACGAAGTTCGTCACGACGCGGCCGTCGCTCGCCCGCATCCTGGGTCCGTAGGTGTTGAAAATCCGGACTATCCCCACGTCAAGGCCGTACTCGCGGCCCCAGGCCGCGGTGAGCGCCTCGGCGAACCTCTTGGCCTCGTCATAGACGCTTCGCGGTCCGACCGGATTCACGTTGCCCCAGTAATCCTCTGGCTGCGGGTGCGTCAGCGGATCTCCGTATATCTCGCTGGTTGAGGCCAGCACGAACCGTGCCCGTCGGTCGCGGGCGAGGGCAAGAGCGCGTTCGGTGCCGTGGCTGCCCGCGGCCAGGGTGGCGAGCGGGCGGCGCAGATAATCGGCCGGTGATGCTGGACTCGCCAGGTGCGCGACCACGTCGAGCGGGCCCTGGACCGGAATGCCCGCCGTGACGTCGGCCGCAACGAACTCGAAGCCCGGCCAGCCGAAGAGGTGCTCAACGTTCGCCCGTCGGCCGGTTGACAGGTCATCCACGCACGCGACAGCGCTGCCGCGGGCGAGCAGCGCCTCGCACAGGTGCGAGCCAATGAAGCCAGCTCCGCCGGTCACCAGGACTCTCAGTGTCCGTCACCCCAGCTTGGTGGTCAATGCGCGTGCTGACACAAAAAGCGAACTAAACCTGGGCACGAAATGACACACGACTATCGGCGAGCACGGTGATATTGGCGGTTCAAGCACCGTGATACGTAACACGCTGCATCCTAGTACAGAACGGTACTCAGCGGTGCGCATCGCTTCCGGCGATTGGCACGGATTGGCTAGCAACAAAGCGACAGGTCGCCGTTGCCGTCAATCGCCCATTCGGAGGGAACGGGGTGCTTTCCGGTCTGCCAGCATTGTCTGGCCGGTCAGCGTGACGATCTCCAGTAGCAGCAGCCCGACCCCGGCGACCACCAGCCACGCGGGCTCGATGCGGACCGGCACGCTGCTGGCAGACCCGGTGATGACCGCCAGGCTCAGCGCCGGGCCAATCACCGGGACGAGCGCGACGGCGCACACCACGCCGCCCGCCAGCACCGCCAGCAGCTGCGGCAGCAGCTCGACCAGACCCACGAGCCTGCCTTGGGTGTCGGTCAGGCCCATGGTGCTCATCCTGGCCAGCACTAGCTGCCGCGCGGAAGCGGACAGCAGCAGGCTGAGCAGCAGCACGAGCAGGCAGCAGCACGCTGCGGCTGCGGCCCCGAGTTCCAGCGCCAGGTACGCCCCGCGCCGCAGCGGCACCGCCCTGAGCCCTGCCAGCAAGGCGGACCGGAACACGATCGTCGCCCCCGGGTCGTGCCCCGCCACCGCCGCCCGAAGGGCCGGCTCGTTCAGCGACTGACCAGACACCAGCAGCGCGGTCGGTGTTGCGCGCAGGCCGGCCGCGGCCTGCCGGGTGAGCACAAGGTAGCCGCCGGCCGACGCAAACACCGCCGACATGGCGGGGGCCTGGCCGGCTACCTGCACCGTGACCGGCCGCACGGCGTTCAGCAATACGGTGAGTGCCCCGTGGCCGAGCTGCGCTGCCAGGCCGGGTGAGGCGAGCACCGGCACCGGCCCGGCCGCGCCGTGGCCGGTCCCGCTGGCGGTGAACTGGGCCGCCG
>JBAUAR010000189.1:0-8880 GCA_049675875.1 Streptosporangiaceae bacterium | reverse complement strand
CGGTAGGGCTGCAGCACGCGGGCGACCGCGCCGCCCAACTCCAGGCAGGCGTCGCGCACCGCGAGCAGATCCTTGCTTGCCACTCCCCCGGCTGCGCCATGAGTGAGAGCGATGAGGAACGAGGCCGCCGGGGGCCGGTCGACCTCGACCCGCGCAGGCCCGGCCAGCGTGCTGATCTCCACCCGTGGCAGCTTAGCCCGGCCGACAGTCAAGCCAGCCGGCTGGCGAACACGGCCCGCAGAAGTTGCGCCGCCACCGCTGGGTCGGCCGTGGCCTGCGGCGAGCAGAGCACGCAGCCAGGCCCGGCCACGTGCCACCACAAGCCCTGCACGTCGAGGACGTGCGCGGTGCCGTCGATGCCGTCGATCGGCACGCCGAAGTCCGCCGCGGTCTGCTCCGCGATGCTGCGGATGAGCTGGTAGTCGAACGACCCGGACCGGTCCGGCACGCGAGGGTGAGTCTGCTGCGCCGCACGGGCGACGGCCCGCAACTCCGGCATGGTCGCGAGTGATCCGAACTCCGGCGGATCAAACACGGTCGCGTGCCGATTCGCGAGCCAGGCGAGGACTTCAGCCGGCTCGGCGTCGGCCGGCGGACGTGAGCCGGCTTCGGCCACTGTGCTCGCGACGAGTGCCCGCCACCACTCCAGCCACTGCCCGGCGGCGACCGCCAGGTCGGCCGGGGCAATAGCCGCGAGTCCCGACGGCAACTCGCCGGCCAGCCACTCCGCTGCCAGCGGCGGCGGCACGTCGGGCGAGGGCGCTACCACCAGTCCGGCGGAGTCCCGAGCGAACAGGGCCGCGAGCAGGTGCCAGCACTGACCGTTACCCGAACCGAACCGCCAGGAAGGCCGGCCGGCGACGCGCATGGGAGCACGATATGCCACGGGCTGGGCTCTGCTAGGGCAGCGTCGCCAGGTTCACGGTCTCGATCTGCCCGGAGTCGTAGTTCGCCACGAGCACCGTGCCGCCGCCCGGACTGGCGACCATGTCCCGCGGGAACTGCCCGGCGGGCAGGTAGCCGACCAGTGCCGACCGGCCGGCCAGCGCCCGTGCGACATCGACCACCGCAAGGCTGGCCGACTTGGCCGCGCCGAACCGGTTCGAGTCGGCCACCACGACGAGGCTTCCGTTCTTGGCGAGCGCCAGCCCGACCGGCGCCTCCCCGACCCTCACATCCGCAAGCAGCGCGTGTGCCGGATCGGTGCGCAGCCGGTCGGCTGAGAACGCCAGCAGCGCGTCGCTCGCCCTGGCCGTCACCCAGACGACGCTGCCGTCGGCGGAGGTAACCAGCCGGACCGGGTTGCAGCCAGCCGGGACGGTGGCGACGACCGAAACCGCCGGATCCGACTCTGCCCTCGGCACGCTGATGACCGCGAGCGTGCCGACCTCGGTGTGCGCATTCTCATCCTCGCTGGTGGCGTACAGCCACAGCCCGTCCGGTGACGCCGCTGGCCCGACCGGGTAGGCCCGTGTCGGGATTGTGCCCACGTACCCGTCGTCGCCGCTAAAGCCGCCGGCCACCGCTGCGGGCAGGTCAAACACGGCGATCTGATGGGAGTACTCCAGGCTGACGAACGCATACCGGCCGTTCGCCGACACCGCGACCTCGATCGCATTCGTGGTACCAGATCCGCCCGGCGCAGACAGCTCACCGAGCACCGCCTGCGAGCTGCCTTGCTCTGCCGCCGACACGCTGACCACGGTGGCACCGTTGCCGCCCGCCAGTAGCAGGTAACGTCCGTCCGGCGCGAGGACCACGCCCTCCGTATCCTCCGGCAGCTCGATCGAGTGGACCGGGTCTGCGGGCCGGCCAGCGGACAGCCGGAGCACGACTAGCGCAGCGCCCACCGATGCGAACGCCCACCGCCCGCCGGGCGCGACCGCCACACCGAAGGGTGAGCCCTCAGACAGCACACCGGCGGGGGTGCCGGGTGCATCCGCCCTGGTCATTGCCGTCGCCCCGGCGGGCAGGGACGGCCCGGGCTGGGCCGCGGTGCTGCACCGGGGCTCGCCGCGGCTGACCGCGCCCGTGCTAACGGCACCGGCGCTGGACGACCCCGTTCCCCTCAAAGGCGCGCCCGTGAACGAACCCGCAGTGGCACAACCCGCGGTCAGCAGCAGGAAGGTGGCCAGTAACGCCCCACCCGCGCGGCGCGTCATGCGGGCAACCGTACGCCAGCCGCGGGTAGCCAGCTACCCGGCGAGCACCTTGGCCAGGAACTGGCCGGTGTAGCTGTCCTCGTTCTTCGCCACGTCCTCGGGAGTTCCGGTGGCGATGACGCTGCCGCCGCGCGATCCGCCGTCCGGCCCGAGGTCGATGATCCAGTCCGCGGTCTTGATCACGTCGAGGTTGTGCTCGATCACGATCACCGTGTTGCCGCCATCGACCAGCCTGCCGAGCACGCCGAGCAGCTTGCGGATGTCGTCGAAGTGCAGGCCGGTGGTCGGCTCGTCCAGCACGTAGATGGTCCGGCCGGTCGACCGGCGCTGCAGTTCGGACGCGAGCTTGACCCGTTGCGCCTCGCCGCCCGACAGCGTCGGCGCCGGCTGGCCGAGCCGGACGTAGCCGAGGCCAACGTCGACCAGCGTCTTGAGGTGCCGGTGGATCGCCGGGACCGGCTCGAAGAACTCGGCGGCCTCCTCGATCGGCATCTCCAGCACGTCGGCGATGGTCTTGCCCTTGTAGTGCACCTGCAGCGTGTCGGTGTTGTACCGGGCGCCGTGGCAGACCTCGCATGGCACGTAGACGTCGGGCAGGAACTGCATCTCGATCTTGATGGTGCCGTCACCCGAGCACGCCTCGCACCGGCCGCCCTTGACGTTGAAGGAGAACCTGCCCGGCTGGTAGCCGCGCACCTTCGCCTCCGTGGTCTGCGCGAACAGCCTCCGCACGTGGTCGAACACGCCGGTGTAGGTAGCCGGATTCGACCGCGGGGTCCGGCCGATCGGACCCTGATCCACGTGCACGACCTTGTCGAGGTGCTGGATTCCGGTGATCCGCGAATGCTTGCCCGGCACGATCCGGGTGCCGTGCAACTCCCGCGCCAGGGCGCTGTAGAGGATGTCATTCACCAGCGTCGACTTGCCCGAGCCGGACACCCCGGTGACCGCGATAAAGCAGCCGAGCGGGAACGCCACGTCGATGCCCTTGAGGTTGTGCGCGACCGCACCCTTCACCACGACCTCGCGAGCCTTGACTGGCTTACGCCGGCGGGCCGGGACGGCGATCGACTCCCGCCCGGTCAGGTAGGCGCCGGTGATCGACTCCTGGCTCGCCAGCATCTCCTCGAGCGGACCGGACACGACGATGTGCCCGCCGTGCTCCCCAGCCCGGGGCCCGATGTCCACCACCCAGTCCGCCGCCCGGATGGTGTCCTCGTCGTGCTCCACGACGATCAGCGTGTTCCCCAGGTCGCGGAGCCGGAGCAGGGTTTCCAGCAGGCGGTGGTTGTCCCGCTGGTGCAGCCCGATCGACGGCTCGTCCAGCACATACAGCACGCCAACCAGCCCGGAGCCGATCTGCGTGGCCAGCCGGATTCGCTGCGCCTCGCCGCCCGCTAGCGTCGCCGACGCGCGATCCAGCGTCAGGTAGTCAAGGCCCACGTCCAGCAGGAAGCCGAGCCGGGCGTTGACCTCCTTGAGGATGCGGCCCGCAATCTGCATGTCGCGGTCGGACAGCTCGAGCGCCAGCAGCAGCTTGGCCAGCTCGCCGATCGGCAGCTCGCAGTACGCGGCGATCGACCGGCTGTCGACGGTGACCGCGAGCGACACCGGCTTCAGCCTGGCGCCCTTGCACGACGGGCAGGGCACCTCGCGCATGAACTCCGCGTACCGCTCGCGGCTGTAGTCGCTGTCGGCGTCGGAATGCCGCCGCTCGATGTACGGGATCGCGCCTTCGAAGTTGGTGTAGTACGAGCGCTCCCGGCCGTACCGGTTGCGGTACCGGACGTGCACCTGCTGGTCGTAGCCGTACAGCAGGGCCTTCTGGGCCTTAGCGGGCAGCCGCTCCCATGGCGTGTCCACGCTGAAGCCCAGCGCGTCGCCGAGCGCCTCGATCAGCCGCAGGAAGTAGTCGCTCACGTGGCCGGCGCTCCACGCACCGATCGCGCCGTCAGCGAGCGTCCGCGACGGATCCGAGACCACCAGCTCCGGGTCCACTTCCATCTTGGTGCCGAGCCCGGTGCAGTCCGTGCACGCGCCCCACGGCGAGTTGAACGAGAACGACCGTGGCTCGAGCTCGTCGAACGAAAGGTCGTCGTAGAGGCATGCGAGGTGCTCAGAGAACATCCGCTGGCGGTTCGGGTCGTCCTCGGGCAGGTCGACGAAGTCGAGAATGACGACCCCGCCTGCCAGCGACAGCGCTGTCTCGACCGAGTCGGTCAGCCGGCGCCGGGAGGTCTCCTTCACGTCCAGCCGGTCGACCACGACCTCGATGTCGTGCTTCTCGTACTTCTTCAGTGCGGGCAGCTCGCCGGTCACCGCCGTGTCGAGCCGGATGATCGTGCCGTCCACCCGGGCCCGCGAGTAGCCCTTGACCTGGAGATCGCGCAACAGCTCGGCGTACTCGCCCTTGCGGCCGCGCACGACAGGCGCCAGCACCTGGAACCTGCTGCCCTCGTCCAGCTCCAGTACCCGGTCGACGATCTGCTGTGGCGTCTGCCGGGCGATCGGCCGGCCGCAGACCGGACAGTGCGGCCTGCCCACCCGGGCGAACAGCAGCCGCAGGTAGTCGTAGACCTCGGTGATAGTGCCCACCGTGGACCGCGGGTTGCGCCCGGCCGCCTTCTGGTCAATCGACACCGCGGGCGACAGCCCGTCGATGAAGTCGACGTCGGGCTTGTCCATCTGGCCAAGGAACTGACGGGCGTAAGCGGACAGCGACTCGACGTACCGCCGCTGGCCCTCGGCGAAGATCGTGTCAAAGGCGAGACTGGACTTTCCCGAGCCGGACAGCCCGGTGAACACGATCATGGCGTCGCGCGGCAAGTCCAGCGAGACGTCCTTGAGGTTGTGCTCGCGCGCGCCACGGACAACGAGACGATCTGCCAATTTACGCTCAGTTTCTCCCGGTACGTACGGCTGAGAACGGGCAAGCTAGCGGGGCACGACCCTGGTACGTCATGCTATCCGGGGGCTCTGACAAAACTCCGGCCTTCACCCAGCGGCGGCACCCCGTCGCGGCAATGGACCCATTCCGCAGTTCGCCAACCACTGGTGGCTAGCCGATATTCCCAGGTCAGCTGCACCGTCGGCCGTCGCCAGGGCGGCAGCGGAGCGGCCGGCGGCCGGGCCAGGCCGAGAGCAGCCAGTCGCGCCGTGAGACCAACCTGCGGCGCGCACTACCCGCCGATCGTGAGACTGCGACCGCTAGCGTTTAAATCGCGCCCGGTATGTGGTGGTCTGCTCCACGCTAACGGTCACACTCGCCGGCCGGCCATCTTCAGCCCCCGGCCGACCGCCCCTGCCTACGCCAGCCATGGTCAGTTGAGGAGCGCTGCACGGCCGTCACGGCTGGCCCGCGATCGTCCAGCCGCGCTTGCTAGCGTCGGTGCCATGAGCGCATCGGTGCCGGACGCGGCGGCAAGGGCAGCGGAACTGGGCCAGCGGGTGGACGTTGCGACCGCGCGCGTGCTGGCCACCGCCGCCGGGATTACCGACGAGCAGGCGCGCGCGCCGTCAGCGCTGCCGGGCTGGACCCGCGGGCACGTGCTGACCCATCTCGCGCGCAACGCCGACGGGCTGGCGAACCTACTGATCTGGGCGCGCACCGGGGTCGTGACCCCGCAGTACGCGAGCGCGGAGGCGCGCAACGACGAGATCGCGGCCGGTGCCGGCCGACCCGCTCGCGAGCTTATTGTCGATTTCGCCGACTCCGCGACGGACTTCAACGCCGAGGCTGCCCGGCTGCATGACCCGGACTGGGCCGCGGAAGTGCGCGCCATCCGCGGCGCGCCGCATCCGGCCTGGTACACGTTCTGGCGGCGGCTGTCCGAGCTGGAGATCCATCACGTCGACCTGGACGCCGGCTACCGACCGGTGGACTGGCCGCTGGACTTCGCGCAGGACTGCCTGCAGCAGGCAACCGCCAGCTTCTCCGGGCCGGACTCCCCCGCGGCGCTCCTGCGTGCGACCGAGGATGGCGCCGAGCACCGCATCGGGCCGCCCGGGCACGCACCCGTCGTCACGGTCACCGGGCCGTCGCACGCGCTGCTGGCCTGGCTGGTAGGCCGCAGCGACGGCGCCGGTGTGATCGCAACGCCGGCCGGCCCGCTGCCGACCGTTCCCCCGTGGTAGGTATCAGGGATGAGCTACACAGGAAACGTCAGCGTGGGCGGCCCGGCGGACACCAGGGAACTGCCCGGCCTCACGGTCACCAAGGTGGCGGTGGGTCCCATGGACAACAACGCCTACCTGCTGCGCTGCACCCAGACCGGAGAGCTCGCGCTGATCGACGCCGCCAATGACGAACAGACGCTGCTGGACCTGATCGACGGCACCCCGCTGGCCGCGATCATCACCACGCACCAGCACTGGGATCATCACGCCGCGCTGCGTCCGGTGCAGCACGCGACCGGCGCCGCGACTATCGCCCACCCCGACGACGCGGCCGGATTGCCCATCCCGGTAACCCGGCCGGTACGGCACGGAGATGCGGTAACGGTCGGGAACGCGCGGCTGTCCGTCATCCACCTGCGCGGCCACACGCCGGGCAGCATCGCGCTGTGCTACGACGCCGACGGCGAGCTGGCCGACCAGCCGCACCTGTTCACCGGCGACTCGCTGTTCCCCGGCGGGCCCGGCAACACCCAGAACGACCCGCAGCGGTTCGACAGCCTGATGACCGATCTGGAAACCCGGGTCTTCGCCGAGCTGCCCGACGGCACCTGGGTGTATCCCGGTCACGGCCGGGACACCACCATCGGAACGGAACGGCCGCACGTGCCCGAGTGGCGGGCCCGCGGCTGGTAGCTGATCCGTGCCCGCCGCCTGGCTCGTCGCGCTGGCATGGTTCGCCCTGGCTGTAGCGTTTGCCAGCGCGGCGTGGATCTCCTTCGATATTGGGGTGCGCGGCTACCGGCAGCACATGAAGATCATGGACGTGGTCTGGCCGGTTACCGCGCTGTACTTTGGCCCGGCGGCGGTGGTCGCCTACCGCGCGTGGGGCCGCCCGCAGAGTCGTCGCTGGCAGCAGCAGCATGGCGACCCTCAGGTGACGCGGGGGTACGCCAGCACGGCGGTCGGCGTCTCGCACTGCGGTGCCGGCTGCGCGCTGGGCGACATCGTCGCCGAATTCACCGTCTTCGCGCTCGCGGCGACCGTGGCCGGCCTCACCCTCGGCGCTGAGTACATCGCCGATTACCTGGCCGCCATCAGCCTCGGCATCGTTTTCCAGTACCTCGCCATCGCGCCCATGCGCGGCCTCTCGCTGCGCAAGGGGCTGGCAGCAGCCGCCAAGGCGGACGTGGCGTCGCTGACCGCGTTCGAGGTCGGGCTGTTCGGGTGGATGGCGGTGATGGCGTTCGTGCTGTTCCCCGCTCCCCACCAGCTGGCACCCAGCAGCCCGGTGTTCTGGTTCTTGATGCAGCTCGGCATGATGATCGGCTTCGCCACCTCGTGGCCGGTCAACGCGTGGCTGATCCGGGTCGGCATCAAGGAGGCGATGTAACCGGGCGGGTAGTCTGCCCGGTGATGACCGAAGTGCGGGAAGTGGCGATCGTCGGGGCCGGCCTGCTCGGGCTCGCCGCGGCCCGCGCCCTCGCCAACCGCGGACGCGATGTCGTCGTGCTGGAGCAGGCCGAGGTGGGTCACGCCGGAGCCGGATCCAAGGGCAGCTGCCGGATCTTCCGGCTGGGCTATCCGGATCCTGACTACGTCGCCGCGGCGCGCCGGGCCGGCGAACTGTGGCGCGACCTGGAAGCCGAGTCCGGGCGGCAGATCCGGTGGCCGACGCCGCAGCTTACGTTCGGATCCGGACTGGCCGATGTGCAGCACGCCCTGCAAGCGGCCGGCGCGCCGGGCGAGCTGCTGCCCGCGGCGGCGGTCGCAGAGCGGTTCGGAGCGGTCCGGGTGAACGCACCCGCCCTGTTCGAGCCGCAGTCCGCAGTCCTCGCCGCTGACGTGGCGCTCGACGTCCTCGCGGCGCGGGCCGGCGACTACAGGACCGGAGCGCGCGTGCTCAGAATCGCCGATGACGGCAGGCAAGTCACGCTGCACACGTCCGCGGGACCGGTCACCGCCCAGACCGCGATCGTCACCGCGGGCCCCTGGTCGCGCGGCCTGCTCGCGCCGCTCGGCGCGACATTGCTGACCACCCCGACGCTGGAACAGGTCGGCTACCTCAGCCCAGCCGCGACTCCAGCAGGCACCGCAACTCCAGCAAGCACCGCAACTCCAGCAAGCACCGCGTTCGGCAGCACGCCGATCTTCATCTGCCATGACGAGCCGGCGCCGTACGGGCTGCCAGTACCCGGCTCGCCGCTGTACAAGATCGGGATACACCGAAGTGGCCGGGTCGCCGACCCGGACGCGCAGGACCAGTCGCCGGACCCCGACTTGATCGACCGGCTGTCGCAAGTCGCGGCGCGCTTGCTCCCCGGCTACGACCCGACGCCTGCCGCCACCGAGCGCTGCGTGTACGACAACACGCCGGACGAGGATTTCATCCTGGACCGGATCGGGAACGTCGTGGTGGGCTGCGGTACGTCGGGGCACGGCTTCAAGTTCGGCCCGCTGCTCGGCGAATGGCTCGCCGACCTCGCGACCGGAGCGGCCGACGGACCCGACTCGCGGCTCCGGGCCCGGTTCGCGGCCGGCCGGTTCGCCTCGGCCGGCTAGGACGCCGCTGAATAAGAGGGTTTGGTGGGCGGGAAGGGCGCCG
>JBAUAR010000188.1:0-4240 GCA_049675875.1 Streptosporangiaceae bacterium | reverse complement strand
TTCAACCACTCAGCGCGGGCCGTCTTCGACGACGCCGCGCTGCCCGACGGTGCCGCGCTCTACGCCGGGCTCGCGCTGCGCAGACTCGCGCGCGGCCTGGCGCCAAGCGACTGAGGCCCTCCGCGCTAGAGGCTGGCGACGTCCGCCTGCTTGGCCCGGACGGCCTCCGCCGCCTGCCGGAGGGCGGCCAGCTCGGCGTTGGTGAGGTCGCGCTCCACTATCCGCCCGACCCCGGTGGCGCCGATCTCGGCCTCGACGCCCAGGTAGACGCCGGAGATGCCGTACTGGCCGTCCACCCAGGTGCAGACGGGCATGACTGCCTCGGCGTCCTCGGCTACCGCCCTGGCCATCCGCGCCGCGGCCGCTGACGGGGCGAAGTACGCCGACCCGGTCTTCAGCAGCGCGACGATCTCGCCACCGCCGTTCCGGGTCCGCTCGACCAGTTGGTCGATCTCTGCGGCCGCCAGCAGGTCAGCCAGCGGCTTGCCGTCGACCGAGCACGCGGACGCGACCGGCACCATGGTGTCGCCGTGCGAGCCGAGCGTCAGCGTGGTGACCGAGCTCACGGGGACGCCCAGGCGCTCGGCCACGAAGTAGCTGAACCTGGCGGTGTCCAGCATGCCGGCCTGGCCGATCACCCGGTGAGCGGGAAAACCGGAGACCTTCGCCGCCAGCGCCGTCATCTCGTCGAGCGGATTCGACACCACGATCAGCACCGCCTCCGGTGCGTGTTTGACCACCTGCTCGGTCACGCTCCGGACGATCTTGGCATTGACGCCGATCAGGTCCATCCGGCTCATGCCGGGCTTGCGAGGCAGGCCCGCGGTGATCACCACGATTTGCGAGCCGGCGATGACGTCGTAGCCCTCCCCGGCAGGCCCGGTGGTCTGCCCGGTGACCTTCGTCTCGAACCCCTCGATCGGCCGCGACTGGTTGAGGTCGAGCGCGAGGCCCTCCGGCTTGCCCTCGACGATGTCGGTGAGCACTACCTCGTCGAAAATGTCGTACTCGGCCAGTCGCTGGGCGGTCGTCGAGCCGTAGAACCCGGCCCCGACAACCGTCACCTTTCCTGTGCGGGCCATTCCCGTTTTCTCCCTCGGGCTGCGGTTGCTTGGGCTGCGGTTGCTTGGGCTGCGGTTGCTTGCGCTGCGGTTGCTTGCGCTGCGGTTGCTTGCGCTGCGGTCAGGACCTGCGCTGACGTCAGGACGCGGCCATGGCGGCGCGCAGGTTCTCGTCCAGCGCCGCCAGGAACTCCTCGGTGGTCAGCCAGGGCGTCGCACCGCCGACGAGGATGGCGAGGTCCTTGGTCATCTTCCCGCTCTCCACCGTCTCGACGCACACCTGCTCCAGCATCTCGGCGAACGCGGTCACCTCGGGCGTGCCGTCCAGCTTGCCGCGATGCGCGAGGCCGCGGGTCCACGCGAAGATCGACGCGATCGGGTTGGTGGACGTGGGCTTGCCCTGCTGGTGCTGCCGGTAGTGCCGGGTAACGGTGCCGTGCGCCGCCTCGGCCTCTACGGTCCGGCCATCGGGGGTCATCAGCACGCTCGTCATCATGCCGAGCGAGCCGTATCCCTGCGCCACGATGTCGGACTCGACGTCACCGTCGTAGTTCTTGCAGGCCCAGACGATGCCGCCGTTACCCTTGATTACCTGCGCCACCATGTCATCGATGAGCCGGTGCTGGTAGAAGATCCCGGCGCCCTCGAATTCGGCCTTGAACTCGCTCTCGAAGACCTCGGCGAAGATGTCCTTGAACCGGCCGTCGTAGGCCTTGAGAATCGTGTTCTTGGTGGACAGGTATAGCGGGTAGCCGCGGCTCAGGGCGTAGCGCATGCTGGCCCGCGCGAAGTCGCGGATCGAGTCGTCGAAGTTGTACATGGCCATCGCGACGCCACTGCCGGCGAACGTGGCTACCTCGTATTCCTTGCGCTCGCCGCCGCGCTCCGGGGTAAACGAGATATGCACCGTGCCCGGCTCGGGCACTACGAAGTCGGTGGCCCGGTACTGGTCGCCGTGAGCGTGCCTGCCGATGACAATCGGCTGGGTCCAGCCGGGCACGAACCGCGGGATGCTGGAGATCACAATCGGCTCGCGGAAGATGACGCCGCCAAGGATGTTGCGGATGGTCCCGTTCGGCGACCGCCACATCTTCTTCAGGCCGAACTCCGCGACCCGGTCCTCGTCGGGGGTGATCGTGGCGCACTTCACGCCGACCCCGTGCCGCCGTATCGCCTCCGCCGCGTCGATCGTGACCTGGTCATGGGTAGCGTCGCGGTGCTGGATCGACAGGTCGTAATACTCGAGGTCGACATCGAGGTACGGCAGGATCAGCTGATCCTTGATGAACTGCCAGATGATCCTGGTCATCTCGTCACCGTCGAGTTCGACGACGGGATTTACTACCTTGATCTTCGACATGCGGTTGCGATTCCCTTCATCACGCCGGCGAGCCGGGGCTCCGGCTAGTGCGGCGGCTCACGAGCCGGGCACCCTGGCGATCAGGCCAGCCACCAGCAGCCCGATCCCGAGAATGGCCAGCGCCGCCACGTCAACCAGGCGCCGCCGCGACGCGAGCATCCCGACCCTTCTCTCGGGCAGCACAAGCCTGGCCAGCGCTCCCGCGAGCAGCGCTCCGGCCACTACCAACGTACCGCTCCTGACCGCCTGGTTGCCGCCGCGGACCGTGATCAGCCCGGCCGCCACCCCGGCCAGCACGATCCAGTAGGGCAGGTGCACCAGCAGCCGGCGCCGGGCACGTCCGGGGTCGCCCGGCCCGGCCGAGCCGCCACCTGCCCGGGCCGAGTGCTTCACCGCGCGTCGATCGGAGCGGGGGCTGCGGCAACCACGTCGGCAGTGTACTGGCGTCCCCTGCGGGTTATGAGTTAGCCCCGGCTGGGTAACGCACAGGTGACACCCGACTAGCGGACGGGTCACCTCAGGAGCGTCATGGCAGAGCCGACGTCGGGGGGACGACCCCCCGGAACCCCCAGGGACGTACCCCACCTGAAGATCGAGAGCACCGGCGCGGTCGTCCGGCTGCGGCCAGACGTCACCACGATCGGGCGTGGCCAGTCGGTGGACGTCCGGCTTGACCACCCGAGCGTTTCCAAGCTGCACGCCGAGATCGTCCGGCGCGGGACCTACGCCTACGTCAGCGACCTCGGGTTATCCCGGTACGGCAGCCGGGTCAACGGCAAGGTGGTGGCACAGCGACTGCTCGAGGACGGCGATGTGCTCTCGTTCGGCTTGCAGCGCTGCCGAGTCGGCGGCCTGGCCGCCGAGCAATTGCCGGAATCCGAGCTTGGCCGGTCCGCGATGCCCGAGCTCACCCGGCGCGAACTGGACGTCGTCGCCGCGCTGTGCAAGCCCGCGCTGAGCGAGGAGGCGTTCGTCTCACCGGCGACCGCGCGCGACATCGCCGCCGATCTCGTCGTGACGGAGGCAGCCGTGAAGCAGCACCTGCTCAGGCTGTACCAGAAGCTCCACATCCCCGCGGGCCCGAACCGCCGGGTGCGGCTGGCCAACGAGGTCGTCGCCTGCGGCCTGGTCCGGCCGCTGCCCGCCGGGGCGCTCGACCGCCGCTGTTCGGCCCTCCCGGCGCTGCCTGAGTCCAGCGACGTCGGCGGGCTGGTGGTGACCGGAACGGACGATCACGTCGGCGCGGTAGTGCCGCTCGCGGGCTGATCGGGCGCACCGGGGTCAGATGCGCTCGAACCAGTGCACCAGCCGTCGGCCCACGTCCGCGACGTTCGACAGCGCTGGGTGGCTCGTCGTGGCCGCCGCCTGGATCTGATTGCCCAGATGGACCACCGGCCAGTAGCCGGGAGCCAGCGTTACCGCCGCGCCAACCACCGCGATGGCGATGGCCGCCAGCCCGACGCAGCCGAGCACCGTGGCCGGGGCTGACCGGATGACCCGGCCGTAGAACCGGTCGAGCGGCCGGCGGCAGGCGGCCGAGCCGGGCCCGAGGCAGTAACACGCCACGAGGGCGCCGGCCGCGTAGCTCACGGCCTTGGGTAGGTCAGCCGACCCGGTCGCCAGCACTGTGAGAGCGGCAGCCGCCGCCGCGCACAGCAGCGCCATCGGCGCGAGCAGCACGAATCGCAGCGCCGTGCGGGCCATAGCCCAGGGATAGAACACCGCCGCCGAGAGCGCGTCGGCCGGGCGGGCGGCCTGGCCAGCCCGGCGCCTGACCAGCCGCGCGCCGGTCAGGTCAGCGGCACGGAGCAGCACCAGG
>JBAUAR010000187.1:0-8825 GCA_049675875.1 Streptosporangiaceae bacterium | reverse complement strand
GGAGATTTGCGGCTCCCGTCGGGCACCCGGCATCGCGTTAGGCGGCGATGGCGGGGGGACGCGGGGCGCGGCGCAGCCATTGCCAGAACGTGCGTCGCGGCCGCCGGGGCGGCGGGGGCGGCCCTGCGGTGATGCCTGCACCGTGGACCGAGCCTGCGAGCTCGACGCGCAGCTGGACGGGGACGCCAGGACCTGGCGGCTCGGGCAGCGTGACGCTCCCGCCGTGTAGTGATATGTCATCGGCGTCCACCACGATGCCCGGTCTGGTGATCAGCCTGAGCCCCCCGCCTCTCACCTCGGCGGTGATGCGCAGCAGCGGCTGCGTGATCACTGCCTCGGTGAAGTCCAGCGTCACGGCGCCGCCTTTTACCTTGACGTCCAGTTCCTTCGGCACCACCCAGCGGCCATCCCGGCGGGCGCTGCTGCCGTGGACGTGGATCCGTACCAGGTCCTTCGGTGTCACGTTCACGGCGCCGGCGCCGGGCGGAACAACAATGGCACCCGGCGTGGCCGGCAGGTCGGCGGTCAGCGCCGCGAGCTCAGCGTAGGTCCGGGCGGTCAGCGCGCGTTCCAGGCGGTCGTCCAGTTCTTCCGCGGAGAGCCGGCCGTCCCCGGCGGCTACCCGCAGCAGTTCCACCACCTGATCCCGGTCCGCGTGTGAGGCGCGGAGTTCCTCGCCCGCGATGGTGGCAGGCAGGTCGCTGTGGCCGTCGTTGCTGGATTGGGGGTCCGCCATGCCCGAAACCCTAAGGCAACGGCCAGCCTGGGATAGCCACATCCACGGCGGACGGCAGCTGGCGGCACAGTAGCGCCATGCCGGAGTTATGGCTCTTGATTCGACACAGGCCGTGACTCAAGAGCCTTGCCGAGGAGGCTCATGTCGGTCTGGACGGCGGCGCTGGCAACCTCAAACCGTTCGTTGAACGACCACAGCTGGGTGAGCGAGGAGGACCGTGCCTGCTCGGCGGTCAGCGTGGCCCGGGCATCGTTAGCCTGGATCAAGGCGCTGGCGAGCCGGGCGATCCTTGTGCACAGCAAGCCGCTCGACTCCGCCGAACTGGCTGATGCGCTCGCCAACGGGGCAACGTCGCTGGTGCTGGCCGAGACGATCGGCGATCGCTTCATCTCCCTGCTCCACATGGCGGGTCAGGGCTACCTAGTCGTGGACTCACTGCCGATGAGGCCGCTGATCGGGGCGGTGCGCGCGCGCTGGGATCAGCGGGCGCCCGGCGCAGGAGACCTGCCCGAGCTGACCGCGCGGGAGAGCGACATCTTGCGGTTCGGGGCTCGGGGCTACTCGATCCGGCAGACTGCCCGAATGCTCGGGATCGCCCCGAAGACGGTCGAGAACATCCAGACGCGGCTGTTCCGCAAGCTCGGCGTGCGCAACAGGGCCGGAGCTGTCGCCGTCGGCAACGCGTTCGGCCTGCTCCCGACGCCAGCGCCGGCTCCCGGCCGTCGTCTGCCTTGGGATGAGGGCACAGTTCAGCCAGACCGGCCACCGCGGCACGGACGCTGACCGCTTCAGGTCAGCTCCGAGGTCGCATCATGTCGGGCAGGCACGCCATCGGGACGTCGGCTGGCAGCTGCGCCGGTCACCCATCACAGCGCAGCGACGATGTCGAGCAGCTCCGCCTCGGACTTCGACAAGTCGATCGGGTCCCCGTAGGGCTGCGGCCAGTCCTTTCCGGTGTGCCAGTAGACCTCGACGACGTTCTCCTCCGGATCACGGAAATAGCAGCCGATTGCGTTGCCATGGTTCACGACCATGTCGACCCGGTAACCGCGGTCGAGTATCTCGGCGTAGAAGCTCCTGAGGTCGGCGAGCGAGGCCACGGTAAACGAGATCTGCTGGGGGTCGCTCTTCTGGTCATCGGATCGCACCATGGCGAACTCGTGGTGCTCGATCGTCGGGTTCGCGCTCAGGAAGACAATCCTGTCGTCCGGCCCCCGGTCCGTAACGGACATGCCCAGAAACCCCGAATAGAACTCGATCATCACCTGCGGGTCACGTACGTAGATCCCGACGTGTCCTAAGCCGGTTACCTTCGGCATGGCCAGTCCTCCGCTCAGCCCTCGTCCTCGGCGCCTGCCGCGTATGTGCCAGTGAGCTGCGGCGTCGTTCCCCCTTTACCCGCCGCTTGCCGGTCGTGGCGAGTCTCTCGCTTCCAGGTTCGCTTCAGGTCGTCCCGGACGCTGACCTGCAGGCGCCCCAGACCCTCGATCTCGAGTTCGATCTCGTCGCCGTCCATGAAGGGGTTCAGGCCACCGTGGTTCGTCCCCGTCGCGATCAGGTCGCCCGGCTCGATCGTGTGCACCGACGAGATGAACTCCACGCACCGCGGAATCGAATGCGCCATATCGCTGGTACGGAAATCCTGCATGAGCTTGCCGTTGTTCCACAGCCGGACGGCGAGGTTCTGCGGATCGGGAATCTCGTCCTTTGTGACGAGGAACGGGCCGATCGGGCAGAACGTGTCCCGTGACTTCATCTGATAAAAGACATTGGTACCGGGCAGCCCGCGGGCCGAGCCGTCGATCAGATTCGTGTAGCCGAAGATGTAGTCCATGGCTTCTGCCAGCGGGACATCTTTCCCGCTTCTGCCGACGACGAGCGCGAGCTCGGCCTCGCCCTCGAAAATCGTCGCCGGCACATCCGGCAGGACCATGGTGCCGCCAGGGCCGATGATGGCGTTCGGCGTCTTGTGAAATGCGCTGATGGGGGGAAGCGCTGCCAGGGTCCCCCCTTCCAGATAGTTCACCGCCATGCAGTCAATGTTCACCGGGCGGGGGACGGGCGGCCGCATTGCCACCGCCGCTAGCGGTAGGCCGTGTCCGTGATCCGCCGCCGAGTCAAGCCTGGATCTCCAGTGGTCCCAGTCCTCGATCACGGCACGCAGGACGTCGTGCGGGTGAACCGCAGGAATCTCCGCGGTGACGGCGGAGACGTCGAAGATCACGTGGTCCCGGACGACCCCAAGGCGCAATTCATCAAAGAACGCTAATTTCACGCGGTTCTCTCTTACTATCCGAGTCTTCGAAGACCAGCCTGGCTGTCAGCAGCACATCGGTGTGCCAGTCACAAATAGCTCACTCCCCGAATGCTGACATGTCAAGACTATTGGGAAACGGGAAAGGCATCGTCCGCCCCCACCGAGGCAAGTTCGTCGGCCAGTGGATACAGCCGCCGCCTGCTCCATGCCTCCATCGCGCACCGTTCGAGCAGGTTGGCGGCGATCGCGGTCACGAAGCCCGGATCGGCGAGCGTGTAGTAGCTGGCCAGCGCGCGGACCGCGAGCGCGGTCGGGTGGATGATCCCGCCGCCTGATGTGCTGCCCTCAAACGGCGGCTCGCTGAACCAGAATCCGCCCGCAGACTGCTCGGCCCACAGCGCGTCCACGCGGCTCGCAATTATCGCGGCGATCTCTTCCTCAGCCGCGAAAGCCTCGGGCGTTTCGCAGACGTTGGCCATGACATAGCAGTCCTCGGCAAGACTCCGGGCAAAGCCATGACGTTCCGCTGCGGCTTCCTGCGCAACGCGGTCGAGTAGGAATTCACGACAGCGCCGCAGCACCGGGTCACGGTCGGGGAAATCGAGGCCGTAGATCAGCGTCATGCCCATGCTGGTCAGCGACGCGCGGTCTTCCCAGCACCGAGCTGTCGTCCAGTCCGCGAGCGCTCGCTCGAGTGCTTCGGTCACGGTGAACGGCAGCGCCGACGGGTCCTGCATGAATCGCGCGCACTTGAGCAGGAACAGGGCAGGCGGGTAGCCGATGATACCGAGCCTCGGCTCCTGCCAGGCGAACGTGAGATCGTCAATCACGGTGTCCGCATAGGCTGGGATGTTCAGCAGCGTGCCGGCCCGCCAGAAGGTGATCGGGAGTTTCTTCTCCTGGGCGACGAGGTAACGCAGCGCCGGCGCCAGGATCTGAGAGTCCGCAGCGATACCGGTCATCAGCAGCGTCTGCGCGACCTGCAGCGTGGTGTCGAAGCGTTCCTGCGGATCCAGGCCGCCCCAGGTGCCGTCTGGCAGCCGGTGATCCACCAGCCAGAGCGTCGCCTTGCCGAGCAGCGCGGCCTTGTCGCCGAAATCGGCCGAGCCGCGCGCCATCCAGGTGGCAAGTCCAAAGTGGCGGCGGCCCGATACGTCGGTGGGCGAGGGAGTCGTCACATCACATCCGTCTCTTGAAGCTCAGCAGCGAGACAGCAGGCCGGCGCGTCCGGCGGGACAAGTAGACGAAGAAGGCGATCAGGAACGCCACTCCGAGCGCGAGCGAGGCGGGCACCAGGACCCTGCTGAGCAGGGATAGCGTGCGCGGCCCGCTGGCAAGCACACCAAGCGGGAACACCACCGCGGCGGCGAGGTAAGCGAGCATCCCGACGCCGTACGTGAACTCGGTCAGCGGGATCAATTCTTTGCGGCGTTCTAGTGCCAGCTTCGCCCCAGCCGCGGTCTGCTCGCTGCCGTGGACGGCCTGCCGCCACGCGGTCAGCGCTTCGCGCGCCGCCGTACTCGCCTCTGCCGCAGCCGAGGATGACACCGCCGCCGGATCCTCGAATGTGACGTCGATGAACGCCGAGCCGGCCGGACGTGGTCGCGGTCGCCCGGTCAGCTCGGCGGCCTCGATCCCTCGCTGCACGGCGACAACCTGATACATCGCTCGCCACAAGGCGTCCTCAGTCGACTGGATACGGAGGTGTGCCCACTTGAACCGCTCCCAGCTGTCTGGCCGTTCAGCGACCGGCACGCTGGAGATCAGGGCGTGCGCCGCTCGCTTCCGGATGTCGGTTAGCTGGCTGACTGCGTGTCCGATGCTCTGCGCGCGCAGCTCGGCTGGCAGCGCCGCGAGCAGCGCAAAGCCGTCGGTACTGCGCTCGGCTTCAGCGGGCTCGACGGTACCGCGCACCGCGACGAGGGCGGCGAGATTTCGATCCGACAGGAGCAGCTGCGTCACGGCCGTGCGCAGCGCCTCGGTCGCAGTCACCAGGGCAGCCTGCGCCTCCGCTTCGGCCGTGCGGGCGTCCGTCAGCCGGGCATCGGCTACGTGCTGATCGGAGACGAGCGCGATCAGCTGGGCCACCAGAAAGCCACCGACGATCGCGAGCAGGGTAGCTGCTGCTGCCGCGCAGGTAGAAAGGATCCAGCCCGGGTCGGGGATCCCTGCAGCGGCAGTGTGCGCAATCGGCGCACTCACGAGCACGCCGGTAGGATACCGGCGTGGCGGCACCGGCAGTTGTTATCGACTGCGACCCTGGGCATGACGACTTTCTCGCGATACTGCTGGCCCAGCGTTTCGCCGAACTGCGCGGGATCACTACCGTGGCCGGCAACACCAGCGTGGCCAACACCACGCGTAACGCCTGCATCGCCGCCGATATGTGCGGCTTCCGCGGTCCGGTGGTGGCCGGAGCGACCGGGCCGCTGCTCGGCGAGCCGCGCTTTGCCGAGCATGTGCACGGCGCGACCGGTCTTGACGGCCCGGAACTGCCCGCCGTGATCCGGTCGGCAGACGACGGCGACGCGAGCAGCTTTCTCATCGACGCGTGCGGACCCGACACCTGGCTCATCGCGACCGGCCCGCTCACAAACGTGGCACTCGCGATGAGCCGCGACCCGGGATTCAGCACCCGGCTCGCCGGCATTTCGCTGATGGGCGGCAGCTCCTCGTATGGCAACATCACCCCAGCCGCTGAATTCAATATCTGGGCCGATCCGGAAGCCGCCGCAATCGTGTTCAACTCGGGCGCGCGACTGCGCATGGTCGGGCTCAACGTCACTCACACGGTCCTCGTCGACTGGCCGTTCGTGCAGCGCATTCGCCAGCTGGCGACGCCACCCGCACAGTTTGTCGGTGATCTGCTCGCAGCGTTCGTGACTGCGTACAGCAAGATGTCCAGGCAGCCCGGCTTCGCGCCGATCCACGACCCGTGCGCCCTGCTCTGGGTCACCCACCCGGATGTGATCGGGTCAGTTCCCGCACGCGTCGATATCGAGCTGGCGGGCGCGTTCACCCGGGGCATGACCGTTGTCGACCAGCGCGAGCTGTCGGGCATCACCCCTGCTAACGCCGAGGTGGCGATGAGCGCAGACAGCGCTCGAGTGCTCGGCTTGCTCTACGAAACGGTAATCGCCCTCTAGGCCGAGGGACGACGTGAGCGCTGCCAACCCGCCCGCGGGCGGCCAGCAGGCGCCCAGCGAGAAAGGGACGACTGTGGCTGAACCCGCTATCACGCCGGGCATGGCCAGGCGCTGCTTCCGCACTGCCGAGCCGATCCACGGGATGATCTATTTCACGCCATTCGGCCCGGAGTGCTACGCCCGCGCCGGGATCACCCACCAGCGCATGACCTATTTCGCTTCGCGCTCTGCGGCCATGGGTGCGGTACCAGCAGAGACGGTCATCGCGACGTTCTTCAACTTCAACCCCGAACTCGTTCGGCGCGCGATTCCCGCAGCGTGGGATATTTCTACTCCGGCCCAGCTGCTGGCGGCCCGTCTGGAGGCGGTCGACCGGTCGCTGCGCCAGGCCTGGGGCGACGACGTGGGCAGTCCGGCCGTATGCGAGGCGGCCGACCTGGCCCGCCGGGCCGCCGAGCGGGCCGCCAGCCGGCCGCAGGGCCGAGCGCTGTTCGCAGGACACGCCGCCCTGCCGTGGCCCGATGAGCCGCACCTCGTGCTGTGGCACGCGCAGACGCTGCTTCGCGAGTATCGCGGCGACGGTCACGTCGCGCTGCTGCTGACCGATGGCCTCGACGGCCTCGGCGCCCTGATCACCCATGCGGCCAGCGGCAGCATTCCGGCCGAAGCACTGCGGACCAGCCGCGCGTGGACCGACCAGGACTGGGCGGCCGGGCAGGAGCGCCTCCGTGGCCAGGGCTGGCTCGATGACAGCCCTCAGCTCGCCCTCAGCGAGGAGGGCCAGCGCCGCCGGAAGTCGATCGAGGACCGTACCGACGAGCTGGCCGTTTTCCCCTACGAGGCTATTGGTTCGGACGGCTGTCACCGGCTGGCCGAGCTCGCCGGACCTCTGTCGGCGGCGGTCATGGCTGCGGATCTCGGCTTCCCGGCAGCCCTGGCCACCCGATATAGCGCCTGAGCGAGGCGACCCGGCCCCGGGCCGGTCGTGCCGCATGACGGCCCTGGCGAGGGGCGGCCGGCGGACGCGATCAGCGCCGTGGCGGGCGAGGATCCTCGGACTGGCGCGCGGCGCGGTCCTGTGTACGCGCCGCGATCGCGAGCAGGCGGACACCCGCCGGTGAGGGCGCCCGGTGCGCTGGCCAGATCGCCCGGATTGATCGTTGTAGCGAGAGCTCCGGGCACGCAACGGCGACCAGCTGGCCGGCCTGCAGCTCGCTGCGGACTGCCAGTGCCGAGAGCACCGCGGGACCTGAGCCGGCCGCTACCGCTGCCTTAATCGCGGTTGTCGAGCCGAGCTCCATCGCTGCGGTTGGCTCGAGACCATGGGCGGCTAGCGCCTGGGTAAGCACGTCCCGGGTGCCGGAGCCCGGTTCGCGGAGAACGAGAGGGATCGCGGCCAGCTCGGCCGCGGTGAGCGGCCTGCGACGCCGACTCCAGGGGTGGTCCCTGGCGACGACGACCACGAGCTCGTCGGCGAGCAGCTCTCTGGAGCGCAGCCGCCCTGGTGGCCGCGATCCCTCGATGAAGCCAAGCTCGGCCTCCCCGCGCGATACGGAATCGGCGACGTGCGCGGTGTTGCCCATCGCCAGCGACACTCTGGTCTGCGGCAGCTCTGCGGCCAGCAGCCCGAGCCACCGCGGGATCAGGTACTCGGCCACGGTGAGGCTGGCGGCGACCTGCAGATGAGAACCCCGATCTGCCCGCAGCGCCGCGGTGCCGACCAGCAGCGCCCGCATGTCGGCAAGCACTGCTGCGGCCCACTCGGCCGTCGCCAGGCCGGCCGGCGTGAGGCGGGCACCGGTCGTTGCTCGCTCCAGCAGCTGAATCTTCAGCAGTCGCTCAAGGGCGCTCAGCCGCATGCTGGCAGCCGGCTGACTGACCCCGTGAGCTTCCGCAGCGGCACTGATCGAGCCCAGCTCCCCTACGCTCACCAGCAGGTCCAGCGTGGTCATGTCCGGATACGACTGGCCGAGCGGCATAAGCCAACCGTAGGGCCAGGTCTGCGCCCGCTGACAGCGCACTGCTACCGGCGGAGCCTTCGGCGGCAACCGGCCAGTCACCTCACAGGGTGCCGGTCAGCGCCTGGAGACCAAGGCTGGCAAGACCCACGGTTACCCACAGCACTGCCCCGAGCGCCAGGGGCCGGAGTCCGGCCCGGCGGATGTGGCGCACATCCGTCGACAACCCGATCGCCGCGAGCGCTGCTGTGATCATCCACATCGAAAGATCCGATAGGCCGTGCTGCCAGGCGGCGGGGACCAGTCCGATCGTGTTAATGGCGACTGCTGCGATGAACGCCACGATAAATACCGGCACGATGCGGCGCATGTCGACCTGGCGAGCGGCGGGCCGGTGGGTACCGCCGTTCCGATGCCAGCCACGGACGATAGCCAGGCCCAGGCAGACAGGGATGATGGCGAGGGTGCGGGTGAGTTTGACGATCACCCCGTAGGAGGCGGCAGCATGGCCGTAGATCGTGGCAGCCGCCACGACTGAGGACAGGTCGTTGATGGCGGTTCCGGTCCAGAGGCCGAACGCATGCTGGGAGAGGCCGAGCACGTGCCCGAGGGTCGGATAGAGCAGTACGGCGACGACGTTGAAGGTGAAGATCGTGGCGATGGCATAGCTCACGTCGGCCTCGTCCGCGCCGACGACCGCATCAGCCGCGGCGATCGCCGATGCACCG
>JBAUAR010000186.1:0-5997 GCA_049675875.1 Streptosporangiaceae bacterium | reverse complement strand
CGGCGGCCCTCGTGGACTCGGCTACCTCCGCTGCCACCGCCGTCGACACCGTCAGCTCCGGCGCGGCGGCATGGTCAGGCTCAGGTTCCGGCGTCGGCGCGGGAACTGGCTGCGGACCGGGCGTGTGCCGGGGAACCGCCGGCGGCTCGGTCGGCGGCGGTGGGTACGGGGGCAGGGCGTAGGGGTCACCGAATGCGGGCGGCTCGGGAACCGCATCACGGTCACCGAATGCGGGCGGCTGGGGAACGGCATCACGGTCGCCGAATGCGGGCGGCTCGGGAACGGCACCACGACGGTCGTGGCCCGCTGAGCCAACCCTGCTCTGGCGGTCGGTAAAGGCGGCCGGGTCGACGCGTGGCATGCTCACAGTGTTGTCCGGCGAGTCCGGCGGCTGTTCCCACCGCGGCTTCGGCCACTGCATGACGGCATTCTCCCAGCTTCTGGCGATCTGCTCATCGTAGTGTCGGTACGACCAGCTAGCGGCGGATCAGCGCCGACGGATCGGTCCGCGGGGCCGAGCATCCTCGTCGGCAGATCGGCGGAACTATGCAGTCAGTCACTGAGCGCCCGGCTGTCGCGGCGCTCCGGGGCCCGGTCGCGATCGGCCGCGACGCGCTGCACGTGTGGCTTATCGATCTTGACGCACCGGGACCGGCCGCGGCGGCCGCGCTGGATGCCACCGAGCGGGACCGGGCCGCGAGCCTGGTGCGACCGCAGGACGGCGCGAGGTTCACCGCCCGCCGCGCGGCTCTGCGTTGGGTGCTGGCCCGTTATCTCGGCGGCGAGCCCGGCGACCTGGAATTCCGGGTCGGCCCGCACGGCCAGCCGCGGCTAGCGGGCGACGAGGTCAGGTTCAGCCTCACCAGCAGCGGCGGACTGGCGCTCATCGCGGTGTCACGCAGCCCGGTGGGCGTGGATCTCGAACGGATCGAGCCGCGACCCGGGATCGCCGACCTTGCGGCGGTCCGGTTTGCCGCCCGCGAGGCAGCGTCCATCGCGGCCGGCTGCTGCGGCCCGCCGACCCTGAGTTTCTACCGGCACTGGACCGCCAAGGAGGCCTATCTCAAAGCGGTCGGGCTCGGCCTGGCCGGTCTGCGCGACGCCGAGCTGGTGTGTGGCGCGCGGCCGGCGATCTGGTTTGCAGGCAGTACCGCCGGCGGCTGGTCGCTGTCCCCGGCCAGCGTGCCAGGCGGGTATGTCGCCACGATCGCCGGCCGGACGCTGGTGACCAGCTGGCGCTCGCTCAGCTCCGGCTCGCCGGTGACTCCGGCAGGGCCGGCCGGATCGTGCCGGTAGCCGACCCGAGCCCGATCCTGCCGCCAGCCGGGCCCGGCGCTGTAGCCGCGATGGTGACTTCGTCCCCGTCCGCCAGCCATGAGCGCGAGGTCCCGTCCGGAAGGGAAATCGGCTCGGTCCCGTTCCAGCCGAGCTCGATGAGGGACCCGCGCTGCCAGGGCTCCGGACCGCTGACAGTCCCGGAGGCGTACAGGTCGCCGGTGCGCACGGCCGCGCCGTTCACGGTCAGATGGGCGAGCATCTGCGCCGGACTCCAGAACATCGTGGCGTACGGCGGCCGTGAGATCACGTGACCGTTGAGCCGGACCTCGAAGTCGACGTCAAGGCCCCAGTTGGACACCTCGGTCAGGTAGCCCTGCAGGCTCGTGTCGGCGGACGGTGGTCGGACGCGCGCGTGCTGGAGCGCGGCGAGGGGCAGCACCCACGGCGAGACCGTGGTCGCGAAAGATTTGCCGAGGAACGGGCCGAGGGGCACGGTCTCGAATGACTGGATATCCCGCGCGGACCAGTCATTGACCAGGCAGACGCCGAAGACGTGCTCGGCAAACCGCGACACGGGGACGGGCTCGCCCAGACGGCTGGGCGCGCCGAGGACGAACCCGAGCTCGGCCTCGAAGTCCAGCCGGGCAGACGGCCCGAAGACTGGGACTGCCGCGCCAGGCGCGCGAGACTGGCCGCACGGCCGCCGGACGGCGGTACCGGATACCACGACGGAGCCTGCCCGGCCGTGGTAGCCGACCGGCAGGTGCTTCCAGTTCGCCGGCAGCGGCTCGGCGGCTGGCCGGAAGATCCGTCCGGCGTTGGCCGCGTGGTTCTCCGAGGCGTAGAAATCGACGAAGTCGGCCACGGTGAATGGCAGCCGCAGACGGACCACGGCGGCCGGCATGAGCAGGTCTTCGATGGCGGGGCGGAACTCGTCATCTGACAGCCAGGCGGTCAGGCTATCCCGCACCAAGGTCCACGCGTGGTCACCGGCCGCCAGGAAGTCATCCAGGCTTCCGGCCTGGAACAGGTGCGCCCGGGCGGGCAGCAGCCGGTCGGAGGCGGTGGTCAGGTCGAGGACGTGATCGCCGATCGCGACCCCGACCCGGTAATCCCCAGCCTGGCGGTCCGTCGTGTAGGAACCGTAGGGGAGCGCCGCCAGCCCGAACGGGTGCTCCGGCGGTAGCTGCAGCCATCGTGCCGCCTGGACCATGCCGCTCCCTCGTTCACCGGCTGCTGCTGTCCAGCACAGCGTAACGACGTGGCCGCCAGGGTGCGGTGCGGCAAGCTCGCACGGCGCAGCGGGGCTGGGAAGATAGCTTGACGTCGAGATAACGGCGAGACTAGGCTCGCAAGTAGCTTGACATCGAGATACTTAGCAGTTGCCGGGCCCGCACGCATGGCGGGCGAGCTGCGCGGCAAGATGCATGCAGGGTGTGAGTGCAGGGCAGCGTGGCCTGCAGTCGCGGTGGTCAAGCCGCGAGCGCGGGCCCAGATCGCAGGAGGCCAGGTCATGACCGGGAACAGCTTTGGGAGCGCCGCCGCTCTCGGGGTGGGCGACACCAGCTACCAGATACACCGGCTAGACGCCGTGTCCGGTTCGGGCGACCTGCCCTACAGCCTCAAGATCCTTCTTGAGAACCTGCTGCGGTCCGAGGACGGTCTGAACGTCAGTGCCGAGCACATCAGCGCGCTCGCGCACTGGGATCCGGCCGCTGAGCCGGACATCGAGATCCAGTTCAGCCCGGCGCGGGTGCTGATGCAGGACCTGACCGGCGTGCCGGCGGTGGTCGACCTGGCCGCCATGCGCGAGGCGATGCGCGCGCTCGGCGGCGACGCCGGCAAGATCAACCCGCTGGTGCCCGCCGAGCTGGTCATCGATCACTCGGTGGTGGCGGATATCTTCGGCCGGCCGGACGCATTCGACCGCAACGTCGAGTTTGAGTTCCAGCGCAACCACGAGCGGTTTGCGTTCCTGCGCTGGGGCCAGGAGTCGCTGCGCCAGTTCAAGGTGGTCCCGCCCGGCACCGGGATCGTCCACCAGGTCAACATCGAATACCTGGCCAGGGTGGTGATGACCGGGCAGACCGGCGACGGGCTGGCCGCCTATCCCGATACTTGTGTCGGCACCGACTCGCACACCACCATGCAGAACGGCCTCGGGGTTCTCGGCTGGGGCGTCGGCGGCATCGAGGCGGAGGCCGCCATGCTCGGCCAGCCGGTCTCGATGCTTATCCCGCGAGTGGTGGGGTTCAAGCTGACCGGCGAGCTGCCGGCCGGCACGACCGCAACCGACCTGGTGCTGACGATTACCGAGCTGCTGCGCAAGCACGGCGTCGTCGGAAAGTTCGTCGAGTTCCACGGCGATGGCGTGGCCGCTGTCCCGGTCGCCAACCGAGCCACGATCGGCAACATGAGCCCGGAGTTCGGCTCGACCTGCGCGATCTTCCCCATCGACGGCGAGACGCTGTCCTACCTCCGGCTGACCGGCCGCCCGGCCGGGCAGATAGCCCTGGTTGAGGCGTACGCCAAGGAGCAGGGCCTGTGGCACGACCCGAGCGCCAGCACCCGTTACTCCGAGAACGTCGAGCTTGACCTGTCGACCGTGGTGCCGTCGCTGGCCGGCCCGAAGCGGCCGCAGGACCGGGTGGCGCTGTCGGATGCGAAAACTTCGTTCCGGGCGGCGCTTGGCACCTACGTGCAACTGGACAGGCTGGACGATGAGATCGCGGGCACCTTCCCGGCCTCCGACCCGTTTGTGGCCGAGCGGGAGAACGGCGGCGGCTCCCGCCCGGCAGCCGATCCGGCTGCGGGCCGGGCGAGCGCGCGGCCGACGGCGCCGGCTGACGTGACGCTGGATGACGGCACCCAGACGACGGTGGACCATGGCTCGGTCGTGATCGCCGCGATCACTTCCTGCACCAACACCTCCAATCCGTCGGTAATGATTGGCGCCGCGCTGGTAGCGAAGAAGGCGGTCGAATTCGGCCTGGAGCGCAAGCCGTGGGTGAAGACCACACTCGCGCCAGGCTCCAAGGTCGTCATGGACTACTACGAGCGGGCCGGCCTGACTCCCTATCTGGAGAAGCTCGGCTTCAACCTGGTTGGCTACGGCTGCACCACCTGCATCGGCAACTCCGGCCCGCTGGCGGAGGCGATCAGCGCCGCGGTAGCCGAGAACGACCTGGCTGTCGTGTCGGTGCTGTCCGGCAACCGGAACTTCGAGGGCCGGATCAACCCGGACATCAAGATGAACTACCTGGCGTCACCGCCGCTGGTGGTCGCCTACGCGCTCGCGGGCACCATGGACATCGACCTCACCACCGAGCCGATAGGAACGGGGTCGTCTGGGCAAGAGGTCTATCTACGTGACCTGTGGCCCGCTCCGGCCGAGATCGAGTCGATCGTGGAGAGCGCCGTCGCGGCGGAGATGTTCACCCGTGACTATGCGGACGTGTTCGCCGGTGACGAGCGCTGGCAGGATCTGGATGTGCCGCCCGGCGAGACGTTCTCGTGGGACCCGGACTCGACCTATGTGCGGCATCCGCCGTACTTCGACGGGATGCAGGTCACGCCGAGCCCGGTGACTGACGTTCACGGCGCCAGGGTGCTCGCGGTGCTCGGCGACTCGGTGACCACCGATCACATCTCGCCCGCCGGCGCGATCAAGACCGACAGCCCGGCCGGCACGTACCTGACCGAGCACGGTGTGCAGCGGGCGGACTTCAACAGCTACGGCTCCCGGCGCGGCAACCATGAGGTGATGATCCGGGGCACCTTCGCCAACATCCGGTTGCGCAACCAGCTCGCGCCCGGCACCGAGGGCGGCGTCACCACACTGCTGCCGGCGGGCGAGCAGATGTCGATCTACGACGCGTCCCGGCGGTACCTCGACGAGGGCACGCCGCTGGTCGTGCTCGCCGGTAAGGAGTACGGCTCGGGCTCCTCGCGGGACTGGGCTGCCAAGGGCACCGCGCTACTCGGCGTGCGAGCGGTCCTGGTGGAGTCATTCGAGCGGATCCACCGCTCCAACCTGATCGGCATGGGCGTGCTGCCGCTGCAGTTCAAGCCGGGGGAGACCGCGAGCTCGCTCGGACTCACTGGGCACGAGGTGTTCGACATCACCGGAATCGAAGCGCTCAATAGTGGCCCGACGCCCCGCGAGGTGACCGTGCACGCCGACGGCAGGGAGTTCACCGCGATCGTCCGGATCGACACGCCTGGCGAGGCGGAGTACTACCGGCACGGCGGGATCATGCAGTACGTGCTCCGGTCGCTGCTCGGCTAGCCGACGGCCGGAGTTGCGAAGCTGAGGACCGGCTGCACGAGCGGTATCGGCCGGGTAAAGATCCCGGCATATCCGTTATAAACGCAGCTTGCTCCGGTACAGCCCGCTACGGTCGGGACGTGCGCAGCGGCCCAGCCTGGCATGGTTGTGAGTCTTCTATGGCCAGAGCCATAGAAAACTCACACCCATCTGCTTATCCGGACGGGTTGTGATGGTGGCGGCGAGCGCGGCCGCGCCGTTCGGCACGGTCGCGCTGTGGCTGACCGGGCTTGAGCGCGGTGTCATGCTCGCGGGCTTGGCGCTCGCGCTCGGCGGGCTGGCTGGCCGCGGGCTCGCGCGCCAGTACAAGGGCGAGCGGCCGGGGCCGCTGCCGACGCCGTGGGCGCTGCGTGGCTCGCTGCTCGGCCTTGCCGCGAGCGTCGCGCTGCTGG
>JBAUAR010000185.1:0-1766 GCA_049675875.1 Streptosporangiaceae bacterium | reverse complement strand
GGCCGCCGCTGGCAGCGGTCCACGCTGCAGGTCGACTTCCAGGAGCCCGGCCGGTTCGGGATCGAGTACCAGGCCGCCGATGGCAGCCGGCAGCGGCCGTACATGATCCATCGCGCTCTGTTCGGCTCGATCGAGCGCTTCTTCGGAATCCTGGTCGAGCACTTCGCCGGCGCGTTCCCGCCCTGGCTTGCCCCGGTCCAGGTGGTCGGCATCCCGATCTCCGACCAGCACGTCGGCTATCTGCAGCAGGTCGCGACGCGGCTGCGCGAGCACGGCATCCGGGTTGAGGTCGACGCCAGTGACGACCGGATGCAGAAGAAGATCCGCACCGCGCAGCGGCAGAAGGTCCCGTACATGCTGCTCGCCGGTGATGACGACGTGGCCGCGGGCGCGGTGTCGTTCCGGTATCGCAGCGGTGAGCAGAAGAACGGTGTGCCAGTAGCCGATGCCATCGCCGAGATCACCGGCGCCGTCGCCAGCCGGATTCAGGTCTGACGTCGGTGACTGATCAGATTCCGGCCCGCCGCGACGGCGTCAGTGACGTTCCCGACGAGATCGCGCCGGACGGGCTGATGCGGTTGTGGATGCCGCACCGGATGGCGTACATCAAAGGCGAGAACAAGCCCCCCGACGGCGGCGCGACGCAGTGCCCGTTCGATGAGATCCCGAACATGTCCGACACCGACGGACTGATCGTCGCGCGCGGCGGCCTGGTGTACGCGGTGCTCAACCTGTACCCGTACAACAGCGGGCACCTCATGATCGTGCCGTACCGGCACGTCGCCGACTACACGGAGCTGACCGAGGCGGAAACCGCGGAGCTCGCCGACTTCACCAAGCGGTCCATGATCGCGCTGCGGGCCGCGTCGCAGGCGCAGGGGTTCAACATCGGCATGAACATGGGCCACGTAGCGGGCGCTGGCATCGCCGCGCACCTGCATCAGCACGTCGTCCCGCGGTGGGGCGGCGACTCCAACTACATGCCGGTCGTCGCCCGCACCAAGGTCCTGCCCGAGCTCCTCGCCGACACCCGCGTGCTGCTCGCCGCTGCCTGGCCCGCGGTCTGAAGATCAAACCCTTTGTACGGGAACGGGGTCGTTTCCGGCCGGCGCCGACCGGTACCGGGGCAGCCAGACAGCGGTAAACGGCTGCCCCGGCATCGGCCGACACCGTCCGCAGCGGTGACCGGCCGAGTCCAGGGCCTCGATGTGTACGCGGCGGTATAGGTGGCGCGGATGGCGGGGTTCCGGAAGCGACTGAGCTCGCGCAACCGCCGTTTGTCCGGGCGCGGCCGAGCAGGCAGCTCCACGCGGTCGTCGATGGCGGTTTAGTGCACCCGGAGCAGCACCAGGCAGGCATTCATCGCAGCAGTCGCCGCCATAAGCCGCTTGCGACGAACCCTCAGGTAGACAATTCGCGGCGCATGACTACCCGGCGGGGCGACGGGCTAGCGCAGGCGGTGAAGCCGCCGGCGGCGGGCGGTGAAGCCGCCCGCGGCGAACAGCGGCTCGGTACCGATGTAGCAGTCGTTCTTATCCGGGCCGCCACCGGCTTGCGGGAAGAGTTGCGACCGCCGGTCCCTCGTTCTGCCGCGCCGGCAGGCAGAGACAATATCGGGGTACAAGTGACCGGTATCCCGGCATTGCGGTACATCCGGCATTGCCTCTAAAGTCGGTACCAATCGTGGCAAAGGATAATGGAGCCGGCGATGACAAAGAAGCAGCAAGAGCAACTCCTGCAGATAGTCACTCCGGTTCTCTGGGACG
>JBAUAR010000184.1:0-12962 GCA_049675875.1 Streptosporangiaceae bacterium | reverse complement strand
CCCGCGGACTCGCGGAGCGCGTCGGCCGCCGCGCGGCCGAGCCGGATGATCTCAGAGTCGGATGCCTCGAGCGTGAGCCGGTCATCGGTCACGGTGATGAGCAGTTGCCTGCGGCCAGCTTCCTCGGGCAGCTCGTCGCTGCTGCCGGTGACGTCCGCGGTGCGCAGCACGTCACGGGCGCGGTCGAGGTCCACGCCTAGCGCCGCAAGCGCCCGGGCGGCGGCGGTGTTCGGGTCCGCGAGCGTCGCCAGCAGGATGTGATGGGAGCCCAGCGGTTCCGCGCCGGCGAGGCGGGCTGCCTCCGCGAGGCTGGTCTCGGCGGCCGGGGTCGTGCGCTGCTCCGGCTGCTCCGGCCTCAGCCGCACCTCGGTCGTCCGCTGTCCGGCTAGCCGCCGCAGCAAGCGGCGGCGCTGCGCGGCGCCGGTGGCCGCAGGCAGCAGGTTGATCACCGCCGTCCGGACCTCGCTGAGGCTGGCTGCGTGCTTGAGGAGAATCTGGGCGCCGACTCCCTCGCCCTCCCGGACGATGCCGAGCAGGATGTGCTCGGTGCCGATGTAGTCGTGGTCGAGCTGGAGTGCCTCCCGAAGCGCGAGCTCCAGGCACTTCTTGGCACGCGGCGTGAACGGGATATGACCGGTGCGTAGCTCCTGCGTCCCGCGGCCGATGACGGCGAGCACGTCCACACGGCCGACGGCGAGGGTCAGGCCGAAGCCGTCGGCGACCCTGGCCGCCACTCCACGCTCCTCGGCGAGCAGTCCGAGGAGCACATGCTCGGTGCCGATGTAGTTGTGCCGGAGCTGCCGCGCCTCTTCCTGCGCAAGGACGATCGAACGCCGGGCCCTGTCGGTGAAACGCTCAAACATGGGACCACGGTGGACCGCGAGATTACCCATGTCAATAGACTGCTATTAATAGGGTTAGCGTTCGACGATGCGGTACTCGGAGGCGGGATCGTGGACTGGGAGGACCGGCTCGATGCGTGGGAGCTGGAACTCGAGCTCAACGCCCAGCTCGACGGCTCCGATTGGGTCACGCTTGACCGCGCGGCGGCGCAGACCGGGGCATCCAGGGCGGCGCTGCGCAGCTGGTACCGGAGCGGGCAGATTCCGTCCCGGCTCATCGACGGGCCACACGGGCCGCAGCGCCTGGTGCCGCTCTCACTGGTCGCCGCGCGTGCGGAGGCGTCCCCGCGGCTTCGGCGCGCCGCCGAGCGCCAGCTGGCCGACCAGGCACAGCTCGCGATCCTGCGGCACCGAATCGACCAGCTGGAACTGCGGCTTAGTGCCCTGGAGAGCCGGGAGCCCGACAGCCGGTAGCCGCGACCGGCGTTACCACCCCGAGCGGTCGCCGGATTCTGGCCCCAGCCCGTGCGGCCGGAACCCGGCGACTGCGGTATCAGCGCGGTTCTCGCCGCGGCAGTCCAGGCGGCTATCGTGCGCTTGCATGACACGTATTCCGCCTGAGCTTGCGGACAATCCCGACCGGCTCCGGTGGAACGACCGCTATGCCAGGAGCGGGTATGCGCCGTCATTCACACCGCATCCGCTGGCGGAACTGGCTCTGCACATGCCGCTGGCCGCCGGGCCCGTGCTCGAGCTCGCTGCTGGCCCGTCCGGCAGTGCGCTGCTGGCTGCGGGCCTTGGCCGCCTGGTGACCGCGGTGGACGCCTCCGACGTGGCGCTCGGCTTGCTGATCGGTGAAGCACGGCGACGACGGCTGGCAAGCCTGGTCACCGTCGTGCCGGCCGACCTCATCGAGTGGCGGCCGCCAGCAGGCAGGGTCTACGCGCTCGTACTCTGCACCGGCTACTGGGACCGCGCCGTGTTCGCGATCGCGACCGGCGCCGTCGCGGTCGGCGGGCTGCTCGGCTGGGAGGCGTTCACGCTCGCGGCCCGGCGCGACCACCCGGGCCTGCCGGCCGACTGGTGCCTGCAGGACGGGGAGCCAGCGAGCCTGCTGCCCGCCAGCTTTGAGGTCGTGAGCCAGCGGGACACCGGCCCGGAGCCCGCAGTCAGGCGTCGACTGCTCGCCCGTCGTGTCACCAATCGCCTGCTATGAGAAATTTGGCCGCTCCTGTCGGCCCGGTCCGGGGACCGTCGATGCCCATCTGGTGTACCTAGAACTGCACCAGACCGACATTCACGCCGTCTAGGACTGGTGACGGCGACGCCAGCGCCGCCGCGATGGCCGAGCCGAGCGCACGGGCGACCGGCGGCGGGAAGGCGTTGCCGACCTGGCGGTACACCGCGGTCTTGCGCCCGGCGAACTGCCAGCTGTCTGGAAAGCCCTGCAGCCTGGCCACCATTCGCACGGTCAGCTTTGGCGGCTGGCAGGCTGGGTGCTCTGGGCCGGGCGGGCCGTCGGCGACACCGAGCCCGTCCACACCAAGCTCGCGCCACGCTGCCCTGGCCCGCGTCGGGCCGAGATCCGGCCCGCCGTGCTTCTTGCTGCCGCCGACCACGGTGGGCGCGATCCGGTTCGCCTGTGCCGCCCAGTCGGCAGCGCCCGGCCAGCCGCCCGCCCCCATCAGGTCGGCCAGCGTCGCACCGACCGTGGGCGGCGATCCGGGCTGCGGCTCCGGCCAGCGGAACCCGGCAGCCCACGGCTGTGCCAGCGCTATCAGCACGAACCGGGGCCGCAGCTGCGGGACTCCGTGCTCGCTCGCGTTGACTAGCTGCCACCAGGACTGGTAGCCAAGCTGTGCCAGCCGGCTCCGGACTCGCGCGCGGTAGCCGTCAAACCGCCGGGTGCTCAGGCCGCGGACGTTTTCCAGCAAGACGGCACGCGGACGGATCTCCGCAACCAGTCGCAGCGCCTGCGGGAACAGGTCTCGCTCGTCGTCGCGGCCCAGCTGCCGGCCGGCCACCGAGAACGGTGGGCACGGCACGCCGCCAGCGAGCAAGTCGGCGTGAGCGTACGCGTGCCCATCGATGTTCGCCACGTCATCTTCGACGATCTTCCAGTCGTCGCCGCGGTTGGCACGCAGCGTCGCGCACGCGTCGGCGTCGAGCTCGACCGCGGCCGCGTGCCGGAAGCCGGCCTGCTCGAGGCCGAGCGCCTGGCCGCCTGCGCCGGCACAGATCTCGACCACGGTCAGCTCACGCACGCATCCTCCCCGGCCCGGCCCGCTCGTGCTGGGCCAGCACTGCGGCGATTCTGCCCTGCCGCTCGGGCCGCGCGGCGTTCCCACGCCGGGTGATAATGACGCCGGAAGGACGGCGTGCGTCACGGTGGACATCTCGCCGCGCGGGCAGCCACGCTGCTGGCCGCGCGTGCGAGCCGTACGCTGGCACGGCGTCGACTCCGATCGCGGCGGGCGAGGCGGTGCCGGCGAGTTTCGAGCATCCCGGCTCGGTCACCGCGCTGTTCGGCTAGCGGAGGGCACGATGACCGGTAGTCACACCGCGATCGTCACTGGCGCCAATCACGGCATCGGCGCCGCCACGGCGGCGGCGCTCGCCCAGCGTGGCTGCGGAGTGCTGTGCACATTCCTGCGGATCGACGACCAGCCCGATCCCGGCATCCCGCAGGCATACCGCGAGCACCGCGCGCAGAGCGCCGAGGCCGTGATCGCCGGGATTCGCGCCGCCGGAGGCCGGGCCTTCGCGGTGGAGGCCGACCTGTCAGACCCCGCCGTGCCCGCCATGCTGTTCGACGTCGCTGAGGAGGAGCTCGGCCCGGTGGACATCCTGGTCAACAACGCTACTGGCTGGCTGGCCGACAGCTTCGCCCCGCAGCAGACCGACCGCCACGGTCGATCGCTGCAGGTGGTCAGCGCGGCCTCGTGGCAGCAGCAGTTCCGGGTTGACGCCATGGCCGCTGCGCTCATGATCAGCGAGTACGCCCGGCGGCACCGAGCCCGCGGCGCGGACTGGGGCCGCATCATCGGCCTCACATCGGGTGGAGATCACGGGTTCCCGGAAGAGGTCTCCTACGGAGCCGCCAAGGCCGCGCAGACCAACTACACGATGTCAGCCGCGCAGGAGCTCGCGCCGTTCGGCATCACGGCCAACATGGTCTATCCGCCTGTCACTGACACCGGCTGGGTGACCGACACCGTCCGCGCCGCGGTCGCCGCCAGCCGCGAACTCGTGCACGTTGCCAGCCCCGCTGAGGTGGCGGCCGTCATCGCCTACCTGGCGTCCGACGACGCGGCGCTGATCACCGGGAATGTGATCAACCTCCGGTGAGTTCAGCAGGTTCGAGCATCAGTCCTCGTGGCCGAAAGCGTCGCGCAGCTTGGACTCTTGGTCAGCGGACAGATTCGTGCTGATCAGTTCCATGTCGGTGTCCTTGAACTCGGTCGCCACGCGGTCTATGACGGTGTCCGAGCTGAGCAGGAACAGCGCGGAAGTGCCGGGGGTCACCTTCTGCCGGACGCTGTCGATGAAGGCATCGCTGATGCCGACGTCCGCCAGCGAGCCGAACAGCGCGCCGGTCGCGGCGCCGATGGCCAGCCCAAGGATCGGGATGAAGAAGATCAGACCGAACAGCAGCCCCCAGAATCCGCCGCCAAGCGCGCCGGCCTTCTTGGTCGAGTGCATCTCCCGGGTTTTCGGCTTGCTGTGGCCGGGCTCCCAGCTCACCACCGCAGCGTCCTGCACCTGGATGAGCGCCTCGCTCTGCAGCTTTTCCAGGGTGGCCAGGGCGTCGTCGGCGCCGTAGGGCGAAGCGAACTTCCAGGCGGTCAGAGTTGCCATGTGCTGTCCCCCGCTCGTTGGCCAGGCCCACACGCACCCCGGGCCGGCGCTGTGGCTACCACCTTCTGGTCCGGACTAATGCCAGTCATCACCCGTCAAGGGTGAACAGTGCTTAGCTCGATTTGGTCGGAGCTGGCTCGCGAGGGATGAAGACCGCTGCGACCATGCCGATAAGCGTGATCACCAGAAGCACGGTCAGCGCCGCGGCAAATGGCCCGCCGCCCGGCAGCTTCGCGGCGACTAGGACCGAGCCGACAAGGGCGGTGCCCAGCGACGAGCCGAGATTGGAGACACAGCGGGACAGGCCCGAGATGTCACCCTGGTCGGCGTCGGAGAAGCTGGACTGCACGACATTGACCGACGAGGTGAGCATCACGCCAGTGCCGGCCCCAGCCAGCAGTAGGCCCGGTATCCAGCTGAAGACACCGGTATCGGCCCGCACCACGGCGAGCAGCAGCGCCATGCCGATAACCGTGGTGACGAATCCCGCGATGATCAGGCGACGCTGGGGGTGCCGCCGGGCCAGCCGGTCTGCGCTGGCGGAGGTGACAAGGATCCCGATGGTCGCCGGGGTCAGCAGCAGGCCTGTCTGGATGGCGTCGTAGTGCTTGATTTCCTGCAGGTAGACGGACACAACGAAGAAGGTTCCCTGCAGGGTAAGCCACTGAACGAGCTGGGTGGTGAGGCCCAGGTTGGCGGCGCGGTCGCGGAAGAGTTTCAGCCGCAGCAGCACGTCCCGGCCCTTCTTCTCGGCGGAGCGGATGTGCAGGAAAAACGCGAGCAGGAACGCCGCGCCCACGGCGATGAGGATCCACACCGGTGAGATGCTGCCCTTGGGGATCAGGACCGTGCCGCCGATGGAGAACGCCTGGCGCGACGCGAGGAAGCCGTAGGTCCTGGACTCCAGCAGTCCGAGCACGACGAAGAAGAGCCCGGCTGCCGACAGCACGGCGCCGGTCAGATCAAATCGCGGCCGACAGTTCTGGCGGGGCGGCTCAGTAATGCGGCGGGCCATCACGATGATCCAGGCGACCACGAGCACCTGGAGTCCGAACGACGCCCGCCAGCTGATCGCGCTGGTCAGCGTGCCGCCGATGAGCGGTCCGGCGGCTGCGCCGAGGCCACCGGCGCCGCTGACGATGCCGAAGTACTTGGCCCGTGAATTCATGTCGTGATATGCCACCGTGATGAGGATGTAGATCGGCGGGATCATCAGGGCTGACCCCACGCCTTCGAATGCCGAGTAACCGACGATCAAGGTGCCGATTCCCGGAGCCGCGGCCGCGAGCAGCGCACCGATGCCGTAGATGGCCAGGCCCCAGATGAAGCAGCGCTTGCGGCCCCAGATGTCGGTGAGCTTGCTGCCCGGGATCATCAGCGCCGCCATCGTCAGAGTGAACAGCGTGATGGCGGTCTGCACGCCGAGCACGGTGGTGCCCAGGTCGGTGGCGATCGAACTGATTGCCACGCTCATGCTGGTGGCGGCGTAGCTGGCGATGAACTGCGCGAGGGCGAGCGGCACGATCATGCCGCGGTTCCGGTCGACTGTGGCGGAGCCACGAGAGCGGGTCACCCGGACCCGCCCTGGGCTCGACTCATGCACGAAGGATCCCCAGGCGCGGCGATTCGGACATCACTCTCGCAGGGTGATCCCGAGGTCAGTGTCACGGGTTCCGCGGTGGGTCACCAGCGTGCGGGCGCAGCGCCGGGCCGCTCGTCGCGGGCCGGACGGATCAATCACCCGGCCGGCGTGATGCCCGGCAGCGCCAGGGCGGCAACAGTTGGTGGTGGGTCACGTCGAAGAGGGCAGAGCCATGAATCAGCGCCAGCAGGAAACGACGACGTTGCAGCTGAACTCGAGGCTGCTGATGAGCGGGGCAGTGCTTGCGGGCCTGGCCAGCGTGCTGGGCCTGGCAGGTGTGGGGCTATGCGCCGCCGCACTAGCCGATGTCGCCAGGCAGTGGGCCAACCAGCAAGAGGTGCCGCCCGCCGAGCTTGCCAGGCAGCAACTGGCCAAGGCTAAGGCGGCCACGGCGGCGGGAGCCAGCACGTGGCGCCGCCACCCGGCCAACTCGGCGGCTCACCGGCACTGACCGGACCGGAGCGTCGGGCCGTCGGCGGCCCGGCCGTTCATTTCGGATGATTCGGGGCATATACCCAGTCGCAATTGGTGCTGGGCATGGCTCCACTGCGGTCATGCCCCCAGGAGGCGACGATCATGAGCCGGTACCCGAACATTAGCGATCACGGTCTCATCGGCGACACCCAAACTGCGGCGCTGGTGAGCACAGACGGCACGATCGACTTCTTCTGCTGCCCACGGTTTGACTCGCCAAGCGTCTTCGCATCGCTGCTCGACGCCGAGAAGGGCGGTTTCTTCCGGATCGCCCCGGACCGAGATGACTACGTCAGCCGGCAGCTGTACTTCCCTGACACGGCGATGCTCATTACTCGCTTCATGACCCCGGACGGGGCGGGTGAGGTCACCGACTTCATGCCGATCATCCAAGGCGGGCCGACCGATCGGCATCGACTGGTCCGCCACCTGCGGGTCGCGCGGGGCACGATGCGATTCGTCATGGAAATCCAGCCCCGGTTCGACTACGGCCGCGCCGTGCACACGGTAGAGGTAACCGACGCGGGTGCCGTATTCCGCACCGCGGGCGGCATGGAATTGACGCTGCATTCCAGCGGACAGCGGCGCGCCGCTGCCGATGGCGGGGTCGCCATCGAGCGCGCTGGCGACGGCCTGCGTGCGACGTTCACGCTGCGGGAAGGCGAGAGCGGCCGAGGAGTTGTGCTGGAGTCCATGGGCGGCCAGCCGCAGCCGCTGCCATCGGAAGAGCTCGAGCGGCTGACACAGGACACCGCGGCGTACTGGAAGGCCTGGCTGCGCGGGTCGACTTACGCCGGCCGCTGGCGGGAGATGGTCGCCAGGTCGGCGATGACGCTGAAGCTGCTCACCTACCAGCCCACCGGCGCCCCGGTCGCCGCGGCCACATTCGGATTGCCGGAGCAGGCCGGCGGGGAGCGGAACTGGGACTACCGGTTCACCTGGATCCGCGATGCGTCCATGTCCGTTCACGCCCTCGTTGGTCTCGGCTACCTCGACGAGGCTCAAGCCTTCGCCCACTGGTTGCGCGACCGCGGCACCGAGAGCAAGGGCGGCGACGGCTCGGGCCCAATCAAGATCATGTACCGGGTCGATGGCTCATCGGACCTCACCGAGGAGATTCTCGACCACTTCGAGGGCTGGCGCGGATCGCGGCCGGTCCGCATCGGCAACGGTGCCGCGGATCAGCTGCAGCTCGACATCTACGGCGAGGCGCTGGACGCCATCCTCACCGGCGACGAGAACGGGCTGCCGATCGCGCACCGCGGCTGGGTCGGCCTGACGAAGCTGATCGACTGGGTCGCAGACAACTGGGATCAGCCCGACGAGGGGGTATGGGAGACCCGAGGCGGCCGGAAGGACTTCACCTTCGGCAAGCTCCAGTGCTGGGTCGCTCTCGACCGCGCGATCCGGATGGCCTACCGGCACGGGTGGCCCGCGAACGTAGCCAAGTGGTCAGCGGAGCGGGACCAGCTGTTCAACCAGATCATGGCCCGCGGCTGGAACTCCAAGGTCCAGGCGTTCACCCAGTACTACGGCGCCGACGTGCTGGACTCTTCGCTGCTGCTGATGCCGCTGGAGGGGTTCATCGCGCCCAATGACCCGATGTGGCTGTCCACCCTCAACGCCATGGACAAGGAGCTGGTCTCCGACAGCCTGGTCTACCGGTACAACCCGGGGGCCTCACCCGACGGGCTGCACGGCGACGAGGGTACGTTCTCGCTGTGCACGTTCCTGTACGTCGATGCGCTTGCCAGGGCTGGCCGGCTGGACGACGCGGTGCTGACCTTCGAGAAGATGCAGACCTATGGCAACCATCTCGGCCTGTACTCCGAGGAGATCGGGCCCACCGGCGAGCAACTCGGCAACTTCCCGCAGGCATTCACGCACCTGTCGCTGATCAACGCCGCGCTCAGCCTCAATCACGAGCTTGACCGGCGGCGTGGCCGGCACGAGACGGCGGCCCCGATGCTGGCCACCGGCTAGCGCCGCTGATCAGGCGGCCAGGCCGATAGCGCCGTTCGCTACCAGGACGACGCCGGCCACAGCGGTGGCGGTAACCAGCACCGCGTGCCCGTGGGCGCGCAACCAGCCGTTCACGGCTGCGAGACCGCGGGTTGTCCCGTCCGGCGCCGCCAGATACAGCAGCAGCGGGAGCCATGCGAGCATGACGACGATCGATACCACGAGCGCGGCCCCGAGCACCACGACCGGGGTCGCCGAGTCCGCGGTGGCTAGCGCCTGGACGGCGGCGATGTAGGTTATCGACGGCGCGAATACCAGCAGGCCGACGGCAAACGCTGTGCCCGGTGCCGGGCGGGCAATGAGCCTGCCCACCAGGCCGGGCTTGGCATCCGGCCGAGGCAGCGTGGGCTTGCGCCGGGTCAGCAGTACGCATGCGGCGAGCGCGAGCACACCGAGCCCGATACGGACCCCGTAGCGCGGCTCGCGCTCGGGCTGATGAGCGAGGCCCCCGGCGCGCAGCGCAAAGAATGCCGCCACGCCCGCGAGCACGGTGATGAGCAACGCGCCGAACAGGAAGGCCAGTACCGTGCGTCGCGGGCTTTCCGAGCCCAGGAAGGCGGCCGCGACGAGCAGCGCCGTTGGCGACAGCGCCGCGAGGAAGGCGAAGCCAACAGCCTGTCCGAGCATCGCGCCCTGACCTACTGGCCGCGTGATACCGCGACAAAGATCGCGGTCGGGTCGGTGATCGGCGCGGGCTGACCGCCACGGGCGCGCGGGCCGCTCTGGCGAGTCACCCCGTTCCCTCCCTGGTTATCCGTCCCTGGCTGGCTGTCCAGTGCCGTCATCATTCCGCCCTGGCGTGGCTGCCACGTCACCCGCTGCGGGTGATGCCGGAGCCGGTGCGGCGGTGCCGGGAAGCTCCCACGACGCGGGCGCGACGCGCAGTCCCGCGAGGTAGGCGACGACGACGGCCACGATGACCAGCGGCATAACTGCGAGTCCGTCGGAGAACAGCAGCAACGTGGCGTGCAGCACGGCGGTGAGCGGGAGGCGGAGCATGACCGCCGCCATCGCGCCGATGCCCATGGCCACTGCGGGAATCAGCGGGAGGCCGGGCAGGCGGGACAGCGCGATCCCGCCGGCCGCGCCCAGGAGCAGTGCGGGGAACACCGGGCCGCCGCGGAAGCTGCTCATCGACAGGCTGTAGCCAAGACCCTTGCAGGCCAGCAGGAGCACGAGCGCGCCGACGGTGTAGCGGGAAGCGTGCGCAATGAGCGGGCCAAGCAAGGTCTGCCCGGAGAACAGCACCTGCGAGCTGCTCTTGCCGGTCGCCTCGGCGAAGGAAATGGCCAGGCCCGCCACTATCAGTCCGACGACAGGCGTGAGCAGGACCGCGCGCCGCAGCTTGCTGACTAGCGCGAGGAAGCCCCAGGCCACCGCGGAGACCGGTACGCCGATGATCCCTGCGAGCAGCAGGAGCAGAACGTAACGCCGGCTGCGCAGCACGGTGATCGGGTCGGCGGGCGTCATCGCGATCTTTGGCGATGGGTCATGCGCGCGAGCCCGGTGCTGGCCGTGCGTCGTGCCGCAGTTCTCGTCACGTCGTGAAGCGGAGCGTTGCGCCGACCCCGTCCAGCGGCCTGGCCAGTCCGCCGCACGCCGCCGGGTTCCCGGTTTCGACCAGATCGGCTGGCAGGAAGTGCAGCTCGGCGTTGGTGGCCGCGAGCGCGCGGACGATGGCGGCGTCAGCCCTGTCGGTGACCGGGTCGCCCACCTGCCGGTCTCGCAGCTCGCCGGCGGAGGTAGCCAGCTCCTGGCCGGCGGGACCGATCCAGGCGGTCGCGGTCGACGACGGATCGTCGGCCAGGAACATGTCGAGCACCTGCCCGTCACCCAGCGCCGTCATGGCGGCGCCTAGTCCCTGGGCGGCCTGCCCGTGCGCGAGCCTGACCTGCCAGTCCTCGAACCGGACCCGGACGTCTTGGTCCGCCCAGTCAGACAGCGCCTGGTCCGCGGCGCTGGCGAGCAGCTGGCTATCGGCGGGGACCTCCTCATCGACGACGACCGCTGACTCCCGCAGCGCTTTCGGCAGCCGGGCCAGCAGCAGCGACCGGGCGTGCACGTCGCCGGCGACGATGACGCGCCGCGCCCCGAACGCCGTCGCTGCGCTGGTCACCTCGGCGGCCAGCGCCTTGGCGTTCTCCTCCCAGGTCTCCTCGACGCTGCGCTGGTAGCGGTCCTGTGACCAGCCGCCGACCGAGGTCTTGTGCAGCGGCCAGTCGCGGCTCGCGGCCCAGTTACGCCACCAGTCGCCGGTGCCGCCGATCGCGAGGACCTCGCCGCCGCGCCGGGTGGCGCTCACCCGCAGATGCGGAACGGGCGGAGGCTGCTGGGCCAGCAGCGGCATCAGGTGGGGCAGCGCCGCCAGCCTGGCGATCTGCCGCCGCGGCGGCGCCTGCAGGGTCGCGGTCATGGTGATCGTGCCCTGACGGCCGAAGACCGCTATTCCCGGTGCGGCCAGGTCGCGGTCGGTTACGACCTGGGCGACCGCGTCCACCGTGGCGGGGCTGGCGCCCGCCGCGGTCAGCTTCTCCCGGGCGGCGCGCCAGTGGAGCTCGACGGTTTGCGGGACACTCTCGTGCACACGGTCGGTATCGATGTACGCCGAGACATAGCCGCCGATCTCGTCATACAGCGGCCGCAGGAAGTCCAGCTTCATAGCGCCCCCAGCTCCTCATCGATCGCCCCGCCCCGGCCTGTCATCCGGGCATACCCGACTGCGCACGGACTGTCACCGCCCCGTGCCGGGCTTCCGGGCCGAGTCCACCGGATACGGCTTGATCGACTCCCCGCGTGGGCTGCGGACCAGGCGTCGCTGGTGCCCCTCGGGCCTCTCGTACCCAGCCCTGCTCGGCTAGGCCGCGGGTGATCGGTCCCTCTCGCCGGGCGGAGATTCGGGCTGCCGGGCAACACGAGCCCGGTTGTGCCATAGCCACCCGCCGATGGCGAGCAGCCCGCCTGCCCGTAGCCAGATATCCGCCAGGTTGAAGGTCGGGCCGTAGAACCAGATATGCAGCCAGTCCACGACGCCGCCGTGCAACGGAGCTGGCGGCCGGGACACGCGGTCGATCAGGTTGCCCGCAGCGCCTGCCGCTGCCAGCGCGGCGCCGAGCCCCTCGGCACGGCTGGTAGCGCGCACCGCCCAGGTGCCCAGCAGGATGACGCCGGCGAACGCAACGGCGGTGAGGAGCGGTTCGTAGCGCGCGCCCAGCCCGAACGCGGCGCCGTGGTTGATGACCAGATGGAGGCGAATCAGGCCATGGGCAACGGCGATATCCCGCCCGCCGGAGAGCCGGGACAGCGCCCACGTCTTGCTCGCAGCATCAGCCGCGACCGCGAGCACTGCGACGAGACCCCACCACGCAGCTGGCTTCGCCGCTATCCGCGTGCTTACCGAATGCCGATGCGGGGCTGCCACGTCAGGAACCCGCCATTCGTTAGCTCCCCGCCGGTGGCGGCGGTGGCGTCGGCGCCATGGCCGGCGACGTCAGTTCCTGGAGTGTCACTCGAGGAACTTGGTTTGCATCGCGGGCGCCGCATGGATGCATACCAGCCTCGCCCGGCCGGGGCCGAGGTTAGTGAAGCCGTGTGGAACTCCGGGAGGGCCGATCACGATGTCGCCTGGGCCGCCTTCGATGGTTTCGTCGCCGACCTGTACCCGCACGCGGCCTTCCAGGATGACGAAGGTCTCATCGTAGGGGTGGTGGTGCAGCTGAGGCCCTTGCCCCGGATGGTTGTGCACGAGAAAAAAGGACACCGACGCGGCGCCGTGCTCTGCGCCTTCGAAGGTGCGGGAGATCTCGCTGCCCGGCAGGTTCTCAGCGTTCACGTGGTACATGCCGTTGCATTCTTCCAGTGCATCTGGGCAGCTAGCGCCACGGCCAGAGGAATAATCGTGGCTGTGTCAGAAGAGCCGACGCACATGCACGGGCGGGCACGGCACGCTCAGCCGACGCCGATCCGGCAAAACCTTGTGGCCGTGCTGCTGGGGATCTCGTGGTTCGGCGGGATAATCGCCACAGTGGCTGACGCTCAGCCGGGCCGCCACATAGATGCCATCTGACCTGCGGTTTCCAGGTGGAGCTGAGGGGATTTGAACCCCTGACCCCCTCGATGCGAACGAG
>JBAUAR010000183.1:0-4866 GCA_049675875.1 Streptosporangiaceae bacterium | reverse complement strand
CGCTGCTCGAGCGCCGCGGCCAGTGCGCTGGTGACGGCGGCGTACTTGGTCAGCCCCCGCTCCTGAAGCTCCGGGCTGGCCTGGACGATGGCGCGGCGCTCGGCGGCGTGCTCGTCTGCGACCAGGTCGCCAGCCTCGGTGAGTGCGGTCAGCAGGGCCGGGAACGGGGCGAGGTCCGGGTCGGCCCGCCCGACGGCGGCGGCCAGAACCGCCGGGAGCTGCTCGGAGCCGGCGAACAGCACGTCGCGCTTGTCGGTGAAGTAGCGCGAGAACGTCCGGCGGGTCAGCCCGGCCCGCTCGGTGATCTGGGCGACGGTGACGTTGTCGAAGCCGTGCGCGAGGAACAGCTCGAGCGCGGCGTCGCGGAGCCGGTCCCTGGCTTGAGGCTCCCATCGCGGCATGAGCCCGATCTTACAATGATGTCTCATTGGGTCATCGAATTCGATAATCTGATGACTCGGCGAGACATCATCACATCGGATACGGAGGACGGACGATGGATCTTGAAGGCAAGCACGTTGTGATCATCGGCGGCAGCTCGGGAATGGGACTGGCCACCGCGGCCGGCGCGGCGGCGGCGGGAGCGAAGGTCACGATCGCGTCAAGCGGCCAGAGCCGGCTCGACGCCGCCCTGGCCGCGCTGCCCGGCGGCTGCAGCGGAGTCGTCGCCGACGCCCGCAGCGAGGCGTCGGTTGCCGGGGCGCTCGCCCAGATCGGCGAGCTGGATCACCTGGTGTACACCGCTGGAGACAGCGTCGTCCCGCGGCCGCTGGCCCAGGTGCCGCTAGACGAGGCCCGCCGGCTGTTCGACATCCGCTTCTGGGGTGCGGTCACCGCGGTCAGGCACGCCGCCCCCCGGATAAGGGCGGGCGGCTCGGTCGTGCTGACGTCCGGGACGGTCGCGGTCCGGCCGTCCGCCGGCGCCGCCCTCATGGCCGGCGGTGCCGCAGCGATCGAGGGACTGACCCGAGGGCTGGCCGTTGAGCTGGCTCCGGTCCGGGTCAACGCGGTTCGCCCGGGAGCGGTTCACACCCCGATGTGGGACGCGGCTCCGGAACCGCAGCGCTCGGTGCTGCTCGGCGCGCTGGCCGAGCGGACCATCACCAAGACGGTCGGCGAGCCGGACCAGATCGCCGCCGCCCACCTCTACCTGATGGACAACCGCTTCGTCACCGGCACCGTGCTCACCGTCGACGGCGGTGCCGTCCTGCTCTGACGCTGCCCGGCAGCTGCGGAGCTAGCCGCCGGCGGTGCGGGTGACAGCCCCCGCCGCGGCCACGGTGACGCCGGCGACCGCCGCGACCGCTGGCCAGGCGCCGCCCATGGCGGCGACGCAGACCGCGGTCAGCGCGTGCCCTGCCTTCGCCATGGCACAACGTCGAGATCTGCGGCAACGTGGCTCTCGCCGATTATCAAACCGCGCCGGACGGCGGCACTGCGCGCCCAGCCTGAAGCCGGTGCCAACTGCCGAGCGTGCGCGGTGTCGAACTCGGCCCGCAGGGTCGGGTGGAACCGCTCGATCTTGCCGGTGGTGCTGGGTGACCGCGGCGCGGTGAGCAGGTGATCGATGGCGTTCTCCCGGCAGATCTTGTCGAACAGCACCTCGGCCGGCGGATGGGCGAACCTGCCGGTGAAGACCTTGCCGTTGCCGGTGAGGATCTGCTGCGGCACCCCGTGCCGGGCTAACGCCGCAGCCAGCGCCTCGCATACCGGCCGGGTCGGCTCCCTGGCCATCAGCGCCGCCGACACCCAGAACCGGAAATGACCCGCCGACCACATCCATCTGCCACAACTCATCCGGCGCGCCCCGCTCCCACTGCCGCCAGTGCTCCGCCCGCGCCGCCGCCCGGGCTCGATCAGCCCGGCCCGCATCAGCGCCCGGTACACCCCCGACTCCGACGGCAGGTCCCTGACCCCGAGCCTGCCGAGCTCGACAGTGATCCGCCGCGCACCCCGCGACTGGTGCGCCCGGCCCAGCTCCAGCACCCGCGCCTCGATCTGCGGATCCATCTGGTGCGGGCAGCTGTCCGGCCTGTGCGACCGGTCCGCCAGCCCCTCCAGGCCGGCCGCCTCATGCCGGGCCAGCCACGCCTGCACCCACTGGCGGGACACACCCCGCCGGAGGGCCTCCTCACTCACCGTGCTGCCCTCGCCGATAACCGCCAGGACAGCCTGATACCTCAGCTCCGCCGCGCTCATCTCCTCCACGAAAGGGAGTGTCAAGGATCAGCCGAAGCAACTGTCAACCATCAACCGCAACACCGTCAGGCATCAGCCGAAGAACAGATGTCACAGATCAACCGAAGCAATACACAACACGGGTGCGCCGCCAGGGACTTGAACCCCGAACCCGCGGATTAAGAGTCCGCTGCTCTGATGTCAGATCAGCGCTCTCCATTCCGGTTAGTGCCGTGCTGTACGCGACTCTGCCGATTCCGGTGCCGCATGGTGTCAGATTGTGCCGGCGGGTACCGCGGCATCCGAGCAAACAACGAGCAAACACGCCAGGCGACGATCTTGGCCCGGTCGAGCCTGAGCCACGGCCTGGTGGCACCGGCGGTGTACCTTGCATCGACCTGCGATTTACCCGCGCCGCCGATGACGCGCGGCGGCATGCGCGTGGCTGAACTGCCGGATCGAGCGCGTGGAGCGCGCATGCACCGTCGCACCATTACCCGGGCATCGGAGCCGCATCGCGGCTCAGCCCGGCAGTGCCCCGGCTATCCGCCGTCACTGCAGTAGCGCATGGCCACCGCGTCGGCCTGGAAGGTGTCGGCGAGCTGAGTTGCGTGGGCGGGGTCGAATGCGTCCGGCAGGACTCCTTCATCTCGAACCATCGTCGCGGCGGCTTCGAGATAGCGGGCAGCCCGATTCAGCAGCGCCGGCGGGCCAGCACGCCGGGCCTGGCGGTTCCGGCAGCGATGTCGCTGGTGGCGTGCTGGCCGGCAATCACCTGGCCGAGCGCCGACAGGGCCTGCGCGAGCTGGGCTGTGGTGGTCCGGATGTGATCGAGGTCCTCCCGTTCAGCCAGTCGCAGCACGATCGCTTCCGACAATCCGGCGATGCAGCGGCCCAGCACCGGTACGGGCACGCACGCCGTACGCGGCGAGGCGAGAACGTCAGCGCCTGGTGCTTCGCCGGCAACGGTCACGACCACCGTCCGGGCAGGTCCCGCACCGTCTCATCGGTCAGGTAGCGCCGCGCGGTGGCGGGAGTGACGTGCAGGTGCGCGGCGACCCACTGCACGCGCTCTCGGATCAGCCCGGCTGCCGACAACCTGGCGGCATCCATTCCGTAGTCATCCAGGGCAGCCAGCAGCACATCGACCGGCCATCTAGCCAGGTACGCCGTCGACCCGCCACCCCCAGCCTCCCTGCAAACAGCGCCCCAGCCGCCGCGAACGACACGCCGGCATCCGGGCGCAGGCAGCTAGCTCATCCTATGAAGCGCCTGTCGCGGCCTGGGGGAAGACCTGGGGCGGCTGAGTCTCAGGTTCGTGTCCGGCTTTGCTGATCGCTGGCGGCCATCAGGATCGCCGCGGACGGCCGCGAAGATGACATGGCCGTACATCACACAGAGTGCGCAGGTTCCAAGATCGTCGTGCTGCGTGTCCGCGCCGAGCGTGTGGCTCTGCGCGCCGACATAAACCGGGTCTGCCACATGAGTAAGGGCCGCGAGCCTGGAGCTGCCATGCGTGACCTCTATCGGTCCGGATGGGCCCGGTCAGAAGACGACGAGTTCCTCGGCGCTGGCGCCCGTCAGCTGATAGCCGGCCGTGTCGGTCGGCCGTCCGGCAAACAACCGCATCAGCGTCGCGGGCCCAGCCCGCAAGGTGGCATACGGGCGGGCCGGGCTGGCAGTACCCAGCCAGTGGGCGTCGGGTATACGGGCTTCGACCAGCGGGACGGCTCGTCGGCGAGTCCAGTCGACGAGCAGGATCAGTGCGTCGTCGAATCCCTCGCTTGCATAGGCCATCGGCTCGCCGAGGGCATCACGTACGTCTCCGCCGTGCAGCCATTCGCCCAGAGCGATGACGTCCAGCGCGCCGCCCGCACCGCCCATCCTGGTCCCCGCCGCCAGGTAACCGTGCTCGAGTTCTGAAAGCAAGGCATGCAGGGGCAGGCCCCGGCGCCGTGCCACGTCGAGTTCGTTGAGCTCGGGGGTAAACGCGTGCAGGCGCCCGGTCGCCACTCTGGTCATGGCCGCGGCGCAGTGGGCCAGCACGTCGCGAACTGACCATCCCGGGCATGCGGTCGGACGATCAAACGCGTCCTCAGCCGTCCGGTGCAGAATGGGCAGCAACGCGTCGTGCTCAGCGCGCAGCAGCCGCGCCGGGCGCTCAGGGTCTCGGGCCAGATTGGTGTCAGCCGGAATCACTGTCGTCCTGACGGTTCTGGCTGAGCCGGCTGATCCGTCTCGTCCGCAGCCGCGATCCGGACGCCCTGCCGCAGGCTGGCAGGCTTGTATGGCGTGGCTGGCGGCAGTCCACCTCGGTCCCAACCGGTGCCTGCGGCTGACACATCATCGCTCTAAGTCTCTCGGTCCGCCAAGTGAATTGCCGGGGCATGGCCGGCCGTGCCGTTGCGGCGGCTCGCGGATGGTTCGGTCGGTTTCGCGATCCCGGCATCGCGCTCCCACACGGAACACGTTCTCGCGCCCGCCGGCCGCGACCGGCTGGGCAGGCCCGCCCGGCAGGCTCATCGCGTCGCAGCACAGCCAGATGAAGGCCGCGGCAGGCTGGGCCGGCCGCGCAGCGCTGCATCGGAATGGTCATGCTGGCGGTCAGGCCGGCGATCTGAACTGGCCTGGCGGAGCGAACTGGCCGGGCCGGCGGCCCGCCGACGGCGGGCCCGCATAGGCCTGGGC
>JBAUAR010000182.1:0-5066 GCA_049675875.1 Streptosporangiaceae bacterium | reverse complement strand
GTGTCGCCCCGGCGAGTTCCACCAGCAGCAGCGCGCCGTCGCGGGGCAGTTCTGCCAGCGCGCGGGCCTGCTCGCCGGACGGCTGGCCGGGCCGCGCCTGAACCAGGCCGATGATCCGCGCGTCCAGGCCCTCGACCGCGGTCGGCGCGAGGGGCAGCAGGGCCGGCGCTGCGTCGGCGGCATCGGCCAGGCTGTCGTAGCCGAGCACGACGAGCGCCGTGTACGGCGGCGCCGGGACCAGCCGCAGCGTCGCCTGCGTCGTGATCGCGCAGGTGCCCTCGGTGCCGACCAGCGCCGCGGCCACGTCGAAGCCGTGCTCGGGCAGCAGGTGCTCCAGCGAGTAGCCGGACCCCTGGCGGCCGAATCGGCCCAGCTCGGTCCGTATCGTGCCGAGGTAGCGGGCGGTCACGGCGTGCAGGGCGGCGAGGACCGGTTCGGCGGCCGGCCGGGCCGTCCTGGTGTCGAGGCAGTCGCCGCCGCCGGTCAGGACCGTCAGCGCGAGCACGTTGTCTGCAGTGCGGCCATAGCGCAGCGCGCGTGCGCCGCACGCGTTGTTTCCGATCATGCCGCCGATGGTGCAGCGGCTGTGCGTCGACGGATCCGGGCCGAACCGCAGGCCGTGGATGGCCGCCGCGCGCTGCAAGTCGTCCAGCACCACGCCCGGCTCGACGGTGGCGGTCCGCGCGTCCGGATCTACCGATAGCACCCGGCGCAGGTGCCGGGACACATCCAGGACCACGCCGGATCCGACCGCGTTCCCCGCTATGGACGTGCCGGCCCCGCGCATGATCAGCGGCACCCCGTGGTCGCGACACGCTTGCAGCGCGGCGACGATCTCCTCGGCGGCCCGCGGAAACGCCACCGCCGTGGGAACCACGCGATACAGGGATGCGTCGCTCGAATACTCCGCCAGCCGGCGCGGCGCGGTGTCCACTTCGCTGACGCCGCGGGACTTCAGGTCCCGGACGACATCGGGCTCAGCGCGCGGCACGCCTCAGTGTCTCACGCGGCCGTCCGGCGATTCCGCCCCGCGTGACGCCTTATTAATAACCATAAACCAGGAAACGTAGTAACTCGTGTTGATGCCGGCGCCGTGCTGCTGACGGCCTAGTTGCCGGGGCGGCCGGACGTGACGGAACGAGCCGCCGGACCGGAACCTACGATGGACGGATGGAGCAGGCTGCACCGCGTCCGCCCGAGTCGCCGCGTCCGGCCATCATGACCGTCGATGATGACCCTGACGTGTCCCGCGCAGTGGCCAGGGACCTGCGTCGTCAGTACGGCGAGCGGTACCGGATCGTGCGGGCCGAGTCGGGCGATGCCGCTCTCGACGCATTGCGGCAGATGAAGCTGCGCGGTGACCTCGTCGCGGTCATCCTGGCCGATTACCGGATGCCGCAGCTCAACGGCATCGAGTTCCTCGAGCAGGCCATCGATATCTACCCAGGCGCGCGCCGCGCGCTGCTGACCGCATACGCCGATACCGGCGCGGCGATCGACGCTATCAACGTGGTTGACCTGGACTACTACCTGCTCAAGCCGTGGGACCCGCCAGAGGAGAAGCTCTACCCGGTCATTGACGCGCTGCTGGAGTCGTGGCTGTCCTCCGACCATCGGCCCGTGCCGGAGATCAAGGTGATCGGGCACCGGTGGTCCGCGCGCTCGTCGGAGGTGCGCGAGTTCCTCGCCCGCAACCAGGTGCCGTACGTCTGGCACAGCACCGACGAGCCAGACGGCCAGCAGCTGCTAGCCGCTGCGGGTGCCGACAGCCTCCGGCTGCCGGTGGTGATCACCGAAGACGGCAGCACGCTCATCGAGCCGTCTGATGCTGAACTAGCCGGCAAGGTCGGCCTGGCCACGACTCCGTCGGACAAGTTCTACGACCTGATCGTCATCGGCGCTGGCCCGGCCGGGCTGGGTGCGGCGCTGTATGGCGCGTCGGAGGGGCTGCGGACGGTGCTGGTGGAGCGCACCGCGACGGGCGGCCAGGCCGGGCAGAGTTCTCGAATCGAGAACTACCTCGGGTTCCCCGACGGAGTATCCGGGGCCCAGCTGACCGACCGGGCCAGAAGGCAGGCGGCCAGGTTCGGCGCGGAGATCCTGACGACGCGCGACGTGACCGGCATCGAGGTCAAGGGGTCAGCCCGGGTCGTCCGGTTCACCGACGGCACGGCGATCGGCGCGCACACCGTGATCTTGTCGACCGGGGTCACCTACCGGCAGCTGACGGGACCAGGGCTGCCCGACCTGACCGGTCGGGGCGTCTACTACGGGTCGGCGCTGACCGAGGCAACGAGCTGCACGGACCAGGACATCTTCATCGTCGGCGGTGCCAACTCCGCCGGTCAGGCCGCCGTGTACCTCGCCAAGCGCGCCAAGTCGGTGACGATCCTGGTGCGCGGCCCGTCGCTGACTAAGTCGATGTCGCACTACCTGATCGAGCAGGTGGACAGCTTCCCGAACATCACCGTCCGCACCTGCACGGAGGTCGTGGCGGCCGAGGGCACCGATCACCTTGAGCGGCTCACGCTGCGGGACGCCAACACCGGTGCGACGCAGACGGTCCACGCGCAGTACCTCTTCGTCTTCATCGGCGCGGCTCCGCTGACCGAGTGGCTCGACGGAGTCCTGACCCGAGACGATCACGGATTCGTGCTGTCCGGTCCCGACCTGCTCGACGGCGACGACCGGCCGCCGGGCTGGCCGCTGGATCGGGCGCCCTATCACCTGGAGTCCAGCGTGCCCGGCATTTTCGTGGCCGGCGATGTCCGCGCCGAGTCCGCCAAGCGGGTGGCGTCCGCCGTCGGGGAGGGCGCCATGGCCGTCATGCTGGTGCATCGGTACCTGGAGAAGCTGTGAGCCCGATCAGGTCCGGCGGTCGGCGAGGGCGAGGCGGGCGGCGCTGACGTCGTCACGGCCGTGGCCGGCCCGAACCGCTGCCCGCCATTGCCGGGACAGCGCGGCCAGCAGCGGCGGCGCCTCTCCTCCGGCGGCCTCGATGGCCAGGTCCACGTCCTTGACCGCCCACTGCAACGGAAACTCCGGCGAATAGTCGCCGCGTTCGATCTTGTGCAGCTTGGCGTCGGCGATCGGCGCGTCCAGCGGTCCACCCTCGATGACGTCGTCGAGCTTGCCAGGGTCAATGCCCAGCCGGTCGACAAGCTCGAGTGCCTCGGCGAAGGTTCAGCCGGGGCTGCCGTGCTGCTCCGACCCGGCCGTCAGGGTCGTGAGCTGGGCGCCGCTCACAGGGCGATTACGGAGAGTATCCAGCAGCTCTTCAGGTTTACCCTGTGTGCTGGGGGTAGGTGCCGAAGAGCGTCATGTCAAACCGCGCATTAGTAGTCAACCTCTCGCCTGAGCAGAAACGAGCCTGAAAAAACGTGGCCTCCGATACCCCTGCAGGCGGCCCTGCCGTCCGTAGTGCGGACCTTGAACTGCCCCGTCCCGGCCGGCTGGCGCTGGCTGCAGGCCTGAGCCTGGCCGAGTCCCTGGGCCTGCCGGTCGCCGGGTACCTCGTGGGCGCGGCGCTCGGTGGGCGCACCGGCGGCATGATCGCGGCGACAGCCGTGATCTGGCTGACAGCCGTCATCCGCAAGGTGGCCACCCGGACAGTCCCCGGTCTGCTGATGATCTCGGCGCTGGTGCTCACGCTGCAGACCGTCCTGGTGATCGCCACCGGCAGCGAACTGTTCTTCCTGCTGCAGTTCCCGCTCGCCAATCTGGCGCTTTGCGTACTGTTCGCGCGTACCGCGCCCACGAGCAAACCGCTGGTGGCCCAGCTGGCCGCCGAGGTTGTGGCACTGCGTCGGCCGGCTGGCCGGCAACCCGGGCTGGACACTTTCTTCCGGCAGGCGACCTGGCTGTGGGCAGGCATCTTCGCGGCGTTGACCGTGGGCATGGGGATACTCCTGGCTATCGAGCCAGTCAACGTGTTTCTGCTGCTCACCACCGCCGTCACCGTCGGCGGTGTGGCCGCGGGCACGTGCCTGTCGGCCCTGTGGTTTATCCGGGCGATGCGCCGGTTCGGCCTCCGAGTCCGATTCACTGCACCCTGACGCACGGGCCGCTCTCCCCCTGCCTGCGGATGCCGGTACGACAATCGTCAGCGCCTGGGCTTATGCTCGACTTGAATATGTTTTCGCAGGTCAGAGCCCAGTGCTGGAAATACGGTCGGTGCCGAGATGGTGACGAGACGGACGAATGACCACTGATTGCAACGCCACCGAGCTGCGCACCCTGTTCCTGTTCGAGAAGCTGACCGACGACCAGCTCGGCTGGCTGTGCCAGCACGGCCGGGTCGAGGTTGCCGAGCCGGGAATCGTCTACGCCGAGGGCGACCCGGCCGCGAACTTCTACGTGCTGCTGTCCGGCGGCGTCGCGCTGACGAGGCGGATCGGCGCCGACGAGATCGAGGTGACCAGGACGACGAGCCGTGGCGTCTACGGAGGCGCGTTCATGGCCTACCTCGGCGACCGCATGGCGCAGGTCTACAACAACTCGATGCGGGCCACCGAGCGCTCCCGGTTCTTCGTGCTCGACGCCGAGCGGTTCGCCGAGCTGATGAATACCTGGTTCCCGATGCCGGTGCACCTGCTGGAAGGGCTGTTCTTCGGCACCAAGAATGCCCAGGAGGTCATCGGACAGCGCGAGCGACTGCTGGCCCTCGGGTCGCTGACCGCCGGGCTGACTCACGAGCTGAACAACCCGGCGGCCGCAGCGGTGCGGGCAACCGCGACGCTGCGAGACCGGATCACCAAGCTGCGGCACAAGCTGCCGACGATCGCCGCCGGCCAGCACGACGCCGTCGTGCAGATGCTGGTGCGGCTGCTGGACGAGGCGAAGGTCACCGGCGGCGGCCGGGCCGCGCCGGGGCCGCTGGAAGCGGCCGATCTCGAGGACGCTATCTCCGACTGGCTCGACGAGCACGCCGTCAAGCAGGGCTGGGAGCTTGCATCCGCGTTCGTTCAGGCCGGTCTCGGAACCAGCGAGCTCGGCGAGCTAGCCGCCGCCGTCGGCGCGAGTGCCGCAGCCGATGACAGCGCGGGTACCGCAGCCCGCGACAGCGC
>JBAUAR010000181.1:0-1695 GCA_049675875.1 Streptosporangiaceae bacterium | reverse complement strand
GACTCGGGTGTCAGCACCGGCTCCCTGCCCACGACACGCCAGACGACCTGGCGGGCGAGATCCTGGTCGGCGGCCGGGGCGAGCTCGAGCTGCAGCGTCGAGTTGCCGACCGAGGTCTTCAGCTCGTCCGGAGTGCCCTCGGCGACCTTCCGCCCGTGGTCGATGACCGCTACCCGGTCGGCGAGCTGGTCGGCCTCGTCCAGGTACTGCGTCGTGAGCATGATCGTGCAGCCATCCGCGACCAGGCCCCGGATGGTGTCCCACATCTGACCCCTGGTGCGGGGATCCAGGCCCGTGGTGGGTTCGTCCAGGAAGATCAACGGTGGTCTGGTGATCAGGCTCGCCGCCAGGTCGAGACGGCGGCGCATGCCGCCGGAAAACTGCGAGATCGGCTTGCTCGCGGCCTCTTCCAGGCCGAACTGCGTCAGCAGGTCCCGGGCGGTGGCGCGGGCGTCCGCCGACCGCAGGCCCTGCAGGCGGCCGAACAGCCAGAGGTTCTCGGTGGCGGTCAGGTCCTCGTCGACGGAGGCGTACTGGCCGGTGACGCCGACGAGCTGACGGACGCGATGCGGTTCGCGAGCGACGTCGACACCGAAGATCCGCGCCTGGCCGGCATCGATCGGCAGCAGCGTCGCGAGCATCCGCAGCATCGTCGTCTTCCCGGCCCCGTTCGGGCCGAGCACACCAAAGATCTCGCCCTGGCGGACCTCCAGATCGATCCCGTCGACGGCGCGGACCGTACCGAATGCCTTGACCAGGCCGGTGGCCGACACGCTGGGTGGCGTCATGATCGTGTTCCCCTCGCAGACGGGATGAGGCGCATGCCGCAACCGTAGGAGAGGGTGGTTTCACCGCAGCTACGTCGCGGTTTCATGGCCAGGCCCCGCGCGTAACCGGAACGTTGAAGGCGCTGCACGCTCGTGGAGACTTTGACACGTGGGGGCGTGCACAAGTCTCCACGAGCCGGGCAGGTCAGCGGTTGGCCAGCATCGCCTTCCGGTAGCGGTCGATGACGAGGCCAGCCACGGCGGGATGGCCGCCGAGCGGCTCCGTCAGCCAGTCGGCACCGCTATCGGCGAGCTGGTCCTGGAACTGGCCCGGCGCGAGCAGGTAACTCGCCACGGCGACCGGCCTGCCGGTCCGTTCGCGCAGTTCTGCGACGGCATCCTGCACGCTGGGCGCCGCCGTGCTGGCGAACGCCGCGACCACGGGCACGCCGAGCCGGTCAGCCAGCAGGTCCGCTTGCTGCCGGACGTCTGCCCCCGCCAGCGGGTCAGCCGAGCCGGCCGCGGCGAGGACGACCGGGGTGCCGTCGGGAACGCCCGCCTCCGCCAGCCGCGCGGTGAGCGCCGTCAGCAGGAGCTCGTCGGGTCCGAGTGGCGCGGCTACCCGCGCGCCGGCGACGTCAGCGACGCCGCTGATGTCGGTCGACAGGTGATAGCCCGAGGACAGCAACAGCGGCACGATGACCGCGTTCGACCCGGCGGCGGTCAGTTCGGTCGGCAGCGAAGGCTCCGTATGGCCCAGGAACGCGACCCGCACGTCGAGCACCGGCGCGAGCCGCCTGACCTGGCCCGCGAGGGCGCGCACCACGTCTGCGGCTGCCGGGTCGCGGCTGCCGTGCGCAACCGCGAGCAGCGCGGGGGAGGTCATGCGGTCGCCGCCAGCGGGGTGGCCGCCGGCTCAGCCGGGTTC
>JBAUAR010000180.1:0-1773 GCA_049675875.1 Streptosporangiaceae bacterium | reverse complement strand
CGCCGACGCGATGGCGAACGAGTTCAGCCATGGCATGGCGACGCTGGCGGATCCGGCCGTCATCGAGGGCGTATCGCGGTTCCGCGGTGGGGCCGGCCGCGGTGGCGCCCCGGCCTGACACTCAGCGTCATGATCGATGGCGGTTTAGTGCTGCTGGAGCAACACCAAACCGCCAGCCACCGTCGGCGCTGCGAACAGGATTGGCCCGCACCCGACAGCCGGCCGCCGTTATTTGCCAGACTGGCGGTCGTGGGCGCGGACGTGGCGGAACTCGAGCGGACCTACCGGGCGGAGGCCACCCGGCTGCGCGCCACGCTGGCCAGACGGCTCGGCGACGTCGGGCTCGCCGAGGAACTTGTCCAGGACGCGTTCCTCGAGGCACTCGAGCACTGGCAGCGAGACGGGCTGCCGGCCAACCCGGGCGGCTGGCTGAGCACGACCGCGTGGCGCAAGGCGATCGACCGGCAACGCCGGGCCAGGGCGGGACAGGAGAAGCTGGCGCTGCTGGCCGTGACGCAGCAGCGCACCGGGCCGCCGGCTGCCGAGCCGGGCGCGGATGGCGACGACGACCTGCTCAGCCTCGTGTTCGCCTGCTGCCACCCGGCGCTGCCATCCGACTCGCAGGTCGCGCTGACCCTACGCGCGGTGTGCGGGCTGACGACGGCGGAGATCGCGGCTGCGTTCCTGGTGTCCGAGCAGACTATGGGCCAGCGGTTGTCCCGGGCGCGACGGTCGCTGCGCGAAGCCGGTGTTCCGGTCCGGGTGCCAGAGCCGGACCAGCTCGGCGACCGGCTCGCGGCCGTGCTCGCCGTCGTCTACCTGGTCTTCAACGAGGGTTACCTGGCCAGCGCCGGACGCACGCCGGCCCGCCGTGACCTCGCGGCGCAGGCCGTGTCGCTCGCCCGGCTGCTGCACCGGCTGATGCCGCGGGAGCCGGAAGTGCTCGGGCTGCTGGCCCTGCTGCTGCTGCACGAGTCGCGGACCACGGCCAGGTTCGACGGCTGGGGGCGGCTGATCCGGCTCGCCGACCAGGACCGCCGCCGGTGGGACACCGGGCTGGCCACTGAAGCCACCGGCCTGCTGGACCGCGCGGTCACCCTGCGGCGACCCGGCCCGTACCAGGTCCAGGCCGCGATCGCCGCGCTGCACGCCGGAGCGACCGACTACTCCGGCACCGACTGGCGGCAGATCCGGCTGCTGTACGGCCGGCTACAGATAATGACGCCGTCGCCGGTGGTGCTGCTGAACCTGGCGGTGGCCACCAGGTTCGCGGTCGGCCCGGAGGCGGCGCTCGTCGAGCTCGAGCCGCTGGCCGCACAGCTAGACGACTACCGGCTGTACCACGTGGTGCGGGCGGAGGTGCTGGCAGCGCTGGGCCGGGCGGCCGAGGCCAGGGCAGCCAACGAGCGAGCGCTCGCGCTGGCGGCAAACCCCGCCGAGCGCGAGCTGATCGCCCGTCGGCTGTCGAGCTAGCGCAAGGCTAGAACTGCACGACCGGCCGCAGCTCGATGGTGATCAGGCCCCGGTCGACGCCCGGCCACGTCTTGCCGATCTCCACCGCCTCGTCGTAGGTGTCGGTCTCCAGCACCGAGTAGCCGCCCAGCACTTCCTTGGTCTCCATGAACGGGCCGTCGGTCACGCCGGTAGCGCGTACCGTCTTGCCGGTCTCTGGTCCCTGGAGCTGCGCGCCACCGTCGGGCATCGTGCCGGTCGCGCCCTGCTTCTCATACCAGGCGAAGATCTCGGAGCTCCAGGCCTGGTACTCCTCGGGGC
>JBAUAR010000179.1:0-1870 GCA_049675875.1 Streptosporangiaceae bacterium | reverse complement strand
AGTGCCTCGGTCAGCGCGGCGACCGGCTTATTCCCGAGCGTGGCCAGGTAGCCCTCGGCAGCGAACCGCTCGAGCAGGCTCGCACGTTCCTCCGCCGGGATGTCGCTCGCGACTTCGAGTGCGCGCTCATAGAGCTTGGCCGCCTCCCGGTGCGCGCCCGCGGCTGCAGCCAGATCCCCGGCCGCTGGCGCGTAGCGCAGCACCGACGCCTTGTCGCCCGCGGCATCGGCGTGATGAACCATCCGAGCCGGTTCGCTGGCAGAGCCGACGTTCCTTTCAAGCAAACTGAGCGCCCGACGGTGCAGCGATGCGCGACGGCCGGCAGGCAGCGACTCCTCGATGACCACGCGGGCGATCTCATGCCGGAACGCGACATCCCCCCCGGCCGCGGTTAGCATGCCCGCGCGGAGGCATTCGTCGAGGTTGTCGGCTCCCGCCGGGTCGAGCGCAGCCAGCAACTGGCCGTTAACGTGGCCAGGTACAACGGCCGCCGCGTCGAGCAGGTCGCGGGCCGGACCGGTGAGCCGCGCGGCCCGGGCCAGCACTGCGTCCCGGACCGAGCGCGGAACCTGATCGGTGCCGGCCGCAAGCACCTCGGTCACGAAGAACGGGTTGCCGCCGGTGCGGGCGTGCATTTCGGGCGCGTCGATGTCCTCGCGGTCTGCGAGGGTTGCTATCGCGGTCTCGGAAAGACCGTCCAGGGTCACGCGGGCCACAACGCGACCAGGCTCTGAGAGATCGCCGAGCACGACGCGGAGCGGATCGGCGCGGTCAAGCTCCTCGTCGCGGTAACTCAGGATGAGCAGCACGGGCATTGAGTCGAGCCGGCTGGCGAGGAGTCGCACGACATCGAGGGTCGCCTCGTCGGCCCAGTGCACGTCTTCGATGACGAGTGCCGCCGGCGCTAGTTGGCGGATTTCGCGGATCAGCGCGATGGCAGCGTCGAACGGACCACTGCTGCCGGCGATCTGCGCCGCGAGCCCGGAGCTGATCTCGGCGGCGAGTTCAAGCAATGGGCCGAAGGGCCTTGGCGTGAACAGCGGATCACAGGACGCCCAGAGAATCTTCGTGTCGACGGGGACGTCCGCGGCGAAGTGGCGCAGCAGCGTTGTCTTGCCGATGCCGGCTTCACCCGGTACGAGGATCGTGCCACCGTGCCCGGTTTGCGTTGCCCGCACCCAGCAGTCCCCTAGCATGCCGAGTTGTTCTGCGCGTTCCAGCAGGCCGGCACCTTCACCGGCGTCATTCACATGCGCCACTGCCACCCACACTGCCTCCCCCACACGGCCGTTTTCTCCGGCTGTGCACGTCCCCTAGCCAGCACTACATCCTCCCAGAGCAGTTCAGCTCTGGGCGGCACTACCGCGTGGGCGGGACGCAGTCGTGGGCAGCCCAGCCGGGCTGCGCTTGGCCCGTCAGTATAAGTAATCGCACATATGAGCGGAAGATATCTGCATACCATGGTTGCCTAGACCTTGGGCCATATAGGCGATGGCGAAGAGACCTTGAGGCGGCGCATGCAAGCATGCGAAGCGAAGATCTACAGGACACGCCCTATCCGCCGCGATCGTCGACCGCGTCACCTTCATCGCCGACATCCTCGAGACCGGCGCCCAGTCCTACCGTCTTGCGACCAGCACGACCAGTCGGCCCGCGCCGAATTCATGACGACAACCGGGGCCAAATCACTTGACGACACTCACGCAGCGACTGCGGTCTCATTTCTAGTCTCATTTACCGGCGTGCATTGCAGTCGGCCCGAGGCTGTGGATGGCCACTGAGTACGGTAATCGTCCATCATGGCCGCGCGAAGACAGTGATCCTTGCTCCTGAAAAGCGGAAGGTCGGCGGTTCGACCCCGCCCCTGACC
>JBAUAR010000178.1:0-1537 GCA_049675875.1 Streptosporangiaceae bacterium | reverse complement strand
CGTCGCCAGAGAGTCGGCGAGGGTGCACTCGATGATTGCGGGCGCGGCCGGGCTGCTGACCGGGCCCGACTCGGCGCTCGCCGGCGTGATCGCGGAGGTGCTCATGTCGGTACCGGGCCAGTCCATCGCCGGCGGCACCGACGAGATCCAGAAAAACATCCTCGCCGAGCGTGTCCTCGGTCTGCCCGGTGAGGTTCGGGTTGACAAGGATGTGCCGTTCAGCCAGCTGACCGGGCGCGGTTAGGTCTGGCTCAGAGGAAACTCAGAGCCCGGCTAGATGCCCGGCCGAGCAGAGCCCGGCAGGCTGTGACCATGACGTCAGTCAGGGAGCCGCTCATTGCCGCGCCGGCCGGCGAGCTCAGCCGCCCCGACGGTAGCCCGGTCCGGGTTCTGGTCGTCGACGACGAACCCAGCCTGGCCGAGCTGCTGGGCAGCGTGCTCCGGTACGAGGGCTGGGACATCCAGACCGCCGCGGACGGCAGCTCGGCTGTCCGGGCGGCCCGCGAGTTCCAGCCGGATGCGATTGTCCTGGACATCATGCTGCCTGACTTTGACGGGCTGGAGGTGCTGCGGCGGGTGCGGGCGATTCTCCCGCACGTCTACGTCCTGTTCCTCACCGCCCGCGACTCGGTGCAGGACCGGGTGACCGGCATCACCGCGGGTGCTGACGACTACGTGACCAAGCCGTTCAGCCTGGAGGAAGTCGTCGCGCGGCTGCGCGGGCTGCTGCGGCGCGCCGGGATGGCCCGCGCCAGCAGTGGCACCGACATCAGGGTCGCCGACCTCGTCATGGACGAGGACGCGCGCGAGGTGCGCCGGAACGGCGAGTTGATCGAGCTCACCGCCACCGAGTTCGAGCTGCTGCGATTCCTGCTGCGCAATCCGCGCCGCGTGCTGTCCAAGGCGCAGATCCTGGATCGGGTGTGGAACTACGACTTCGGCGGCCAGGCCCATGTCGTCGAGCTGTACATCAGCTACCTGCGCAAGAAGATCGACTCTGGCCGTGAGCCGCTGATCCACACGGTGCGCGGGGTCGGCTACGTGCTCAAGCCCCCCTGCTGACCATGACGACGCCGCGGCCTCCCGGCCGGGCCAGCCGGTGGCTGGCAGGCCGGACGCTGCGCACCCGGCTGCTCGCGGGCCTGCTCGCGCTGCTGGCGCTGGCCTGCGCGACGGTGGGGCTGCTGACCTACACGCACCTGCACACGGTCCTCATCAACCAGCTCGACACCGAGCTCACGACGGCCAGCCTGCGGTACTCCGGCTGCTTCAGTCCGCATCCGCCAGGCGGCGACGATGACGGCGCACCGCCGGCCGGCCAGCCGTCCGACCGGGGCGCACCGCCGTCGGAGTGCGCACAACAGCAGATGACGGCGGCGTTCACCGCGGTGATCAGCCAGCCCGGCACGGTCAGCGATCCGTACCTAGCCGGCAGCAGCGGGCTCTGCTATCTCGCGGGCGCCGACGCGGCTGCCGTCGCCAGCGTGCCGGCCGGACGCTTCGTCACGGTGAACCTGACCTCCTACGGCGCCTACCG
>JBAUAR010000177.1:0-15791 GCA_049675875.1 Streptosporangiaceae bacterium | reverse complement strand
GCCAGCACCCCCGCAGCCAGTCCAGCGCAAAGGCGCATGCGAGAAGAAAGAGCCATGCTCGGGGCACACTCCTGACGTTTGGTGGCGTCCGCTGAATGCCGACTGCCTGCGGCTGACAGGTGAGTCTGATCGAGCTCACGGAGCGAGCGCTCGTTGAGTCCGATCAGTGCTGGGGGGCACCGTGATTATCACACGAAGTGGCGTACCTACCAGCTAGTTCTTCCGGGTTATTTACGCTCGAAAGAGAGATTCTTGTGAGTGGGGCTGATACACGGAGTTACGTCCGCGCGCGGGTCACGGATCGTCAGCTGCGCGGCCTGTAACCTCGGCCCTACTTGTCGCCGTCGATACGGAGTGATCTGGACGCCATGACTAAGCCGCTGCTGGCCAACCTGGTGTGCGGAAGTCCGGCCCGCAATCACGATTTCGACTTCGCTCGCCGCGCGCTGCTCGATGCGTTGTACGCGGCGGGTGACATCCGAACCGACGTCTACAGCAACTACGACGCCGGGCAGGCAGTGGAGGCGGGCGACCTGCTCGTGAGTTACACCTCACAGGTGCCGGTCGCCGATTCACACTGCGAGGCGCTCCGCCGCTATCTCGAGCGCGGCGGACGCTGGTTCGCCATCCATGCCAGCAATTCGGTCCGCGACAACGTGCACCTGCCCGGCATCCTCGGGAGCCGATTCCTCGCCCACCCGCCGTACATGCGTTACTCGGTGACTGTCTCGCGCCCCGGCGATCCCCTGATGGCCGGGATCGATCCAGCATTCGACGTTGACGATGAGCTCTACATCATTGAGCAGCATGCCGACTTCGAAGTCTTGCTGGAGACTCGCTGGGGTGGTGAGGCAATGTCCCAGTCGTATCCCGAGACGGTACGGCCGCTGATGTATCGCCACCGCGTCGGCGCTGGCGGCGTGCTCTACCTGGCGCTCGGCCACTGCAACCGAGCCTTCGACGTCCCGCGTCCGGGCATGCCCGACGCTCCTGATCGCCGCGGCCCGTGGTCGACGGCGCTCTACCAAGAGCTCATCCGCCGGGGCATCGACTGGGCCGCACAACGTCGCCCGCTGTAGGCCGGCGCCTGGAGCGCTTTGTCGCTCAGTAGGCACGAGCGAAGATCACCCGCTTGCCGTAGGCCGACGCGTTGCCGCAGCGGACACATGCGCCCTGCTCAGGTTCGCCTGCAAGCGGGATGCAGCGGGGCGTGGCGGTAGTTTCTGCCTTGATCCCGTCATCACAAGCCTGCCCGCCACAATGCAGCGCCAGCGCCCAGCCGACGGCCACGGCGGCGGTGAACTCCGGCCAGGAATTGACAACGGCCGTGTGATCATCGCGGAAGTCAGCGGCCCGCCGCGCCAGCTTCAGCTGGACGGCGGCGAGCTCGGCAGCCAGTACTTCTGGCGCGCCATCAAGCGGGATGGCCTCCTTCGCCGCGTCCTGCTCCGGATAACTCAGGCGGCGGGACATCAGCGCGGTCCCGGCGGCCAGTTCCCGCTGGCCAAGCTCAAGCCGGATCGGTACGCCGCGCATCTCCCAGTCATTGAACTTGAATCCGGGTGACACCTGGGGCCGGTCGTCGACATGCGTTCGGATACCCGCGCGGCGGAGCGTGGCGGCCAGTTCGGTAGCTGCAGACAAAGTCGTCGCGGCCTGCTCACCACGCCCGATCGGGACGATCACCACCTGGTAGGGAGCCAACGCCGGCGGCAGCACTAGGCCTTTGTCGTCGCCGTGCGTCATGATCAGGCCGCCGATCATCCTGGTGCTCATGCCCCACGAGGTGGTGTGGCACAGCTCGGCGGTGCCGTTCTCCCCGGTGTAGGTGATCCAAAAGGCCGCCGCGAAGTTCGTTCCCATGAAGTGCGAGGTGCCGGCTTGCAGCGCGCGCCCGTCCCGCATCATGCCCTCAATGGTGAAAGTGCGCTCGGCCCCGGCGAATCGCTCTCCCGGCGTTTTCTCGCCCGGCACGGTGGCCATGGCCGCTGCCTCCATCGCCACGTCCTGGTAGAGGCCGAGCGCCAGCATCGTTTCGGCAGTGGCGTCCGCCGCGGTCGCGTGCGCGGTGTGCCCTTCCTGCCAGAGGAACTCGCTGGTACGCAGAAACATCCGAGGGCGCATTTCCCACCGCAGGACGTTGGCCCACTGGTTCAGCAGCAGCGGCAGATCCCGGTGCGAGCTAATCCACTTGGCCATCATCTCGCCGGTGATCGTTTCCGACGTCGGCCGGATGACCAGTGGCTCTTCCAGTTCCTTGCCGCCCGCGTGGGTGACCGTGAACAGCTCGGGCGCGAACCCCTCAACGTGCTCGGCCTCGCGCTGCATATAGCTCTGCGGGATGAGCAGCGGGAAGTACGCATTCTGGTGCCCGGTGGCCTTGATCCGTCCATCCAGGTCCGCCTGCAGCAACTCCCAGATCCGGTACCCGTACGGCCTGATCACCATGCTGCCCCGGACCGGTCCGCGGTCCACCAGCTCGGCACGGACCACCACGTCGTTGTACCAGGCTGAGAAGTCCTCGCTCTGCGGCGTAACGCTGCGCTCGTCACGTGCCATGATCTTCAGGTTACCGAGTCGGCGGAGACTCCCGGCGACGTCCTACTGGATGCGCGGCCGGCTGCTGCGCATCGGTCGACTAGGGATGGCGATGGCGGGCCGGCACTACAGCTCATGCGCCCGCAATTGCCCTTTCCCGTATCTGCGGAATCCGGATGAATGAGCATGATCTACCTGGGACACCGCTGAAGCGGCAGTCTTGGCGTGACCGCTTACCCGGCGCGATACGTCGGCGGCCGCCTGGGAACGATGGTGCCGTGACCGGATCCGCGGGTGGTCTGCCCGCGTTGGAGCGCCAGGTGGCCGACGTTGGCGGTGGCCCCGAGTTTGCTCTACTGCGAAGGAAAGGCTGCTATGCCCGAGCGCCCCATTGTTGTCTTCGACGTCAACGAGACCCTGCTCAACCTCGATACGCTCCGCCCCACCTTTGACCGCATCTTCGACGACGAGGCCGCCTTGCGCCTGTGGTTCGCCAACCTCATCACCTACTCCGAGGCGCTCACGCTCAGCGGCGTGTACGTTCCATTCACCGACATCGGCGGTGCTGTGCTCCAAATGCTCGCCGCCAGCCGGGACATCACCATCAGTGACTCTGACGGCGCCGAGCTCACCGACCGGTTCGCCACGATGCCGCCGCATCCCGAAGTCCCCGCGGCCCTGCGCCGGCTCCGCAGCCATGGCTTCCGGCTGTTCACCCTTACTGACAACACGCTGGAGATCTCCGGCCGGCAGCTGGCGCACGCGGGCGTGATCGACGTGTTCGAGCGCCGTTTCAGCGTCGATCCGACCGTGCGACGCCACAAGCCAGCGCAAGAGGCCTATCAGTCAGTAGCCGCCGCGCTCCGGGCCGATCCGGCCGACATCTGCCTGATCGCCTGTCACGTCTGGGACACGATCGGCGCTCTGGCGGCCGGCTGGCAGGCCGGGCTCATCCTTCGCGAGGGCAACGCCCCGCTCGGGGTAGGCCCGCAGCCGGACTACATCGGCAAGGACCTGGACGCAGTCGCCGACCAGCTGATCCAGCGGTACGGCGCTGGTGGCAGCGACTAACCGTTATATCTCCTGTATATCTCCTGCTGAGTGCGGACTACCTCGCTGACGGCGGCGCACAACCAAGTGATCGCAGAGAGAAGGTGCAGAGATGGTGGCGTGGGACCACGTGACGCGCGATGACGTACTGCGCGCGATACAGGAGTACGACCGGACTGGCCCGGATCAGTTCTTCGCCGAGCATGGCTTCGGCCCGAGCAGGAGCTATGAGCTGGTATGGGAGAAGCATCATTATCCCCATAAGGCGATCCTGGGAACTGCTTACGAGCTCGCCACCGGGCAACGCCTTGCCGCCGGTGATTTCGAGGGCGGGAAAGCGGGCGCCGTGCGGGTACTCGGAAAGCTGGGATTCACGGTCCAGCCCTTGTGATAGGTAGCTGCACTGAGTCTGTCTGACCGCGAGCCGAACTCCAGCTCGCGGTCAGCCCCTACCGATAGCCGGACGTGTGCCGCGCGGCGGGCTACCTTCGTGCCATGGCAATCGCGCGATTTAAGGACCTGTGCGTGGACGCGGACGATCCGGCTCGGCTCGGCGTCTTCTGGGCGGCGGCGATCGGCCGTACCTGGGAAGCGAAGGAGGACGGCGAAGGGCTGCTCACCGGACCGACGCCGCAGCACACAATCTGGGTGAATGTCGTCCCCGAGCGCAAGGCTGTCAAGAACCGGGTACACCTCGACATCTACGCGCGCCGGCTGGCCGACCTCGCGGCAATCGGCGCGACGGTCGTCGAACCGCAGCGCGACTGGACGGTCATGGCCGATCCGGAAGGCGGTGAGTTCTGCGCGTTCCTGCGGGACGAGGTGCCGACCGAAAGGCTGCACGGACTGGTCGTTGACAGCGCCGATCCGGAGGCGCAGGCACGCTGGTGGGCCGGTATCTACGGGGTCGGCGTTACGGACAACGAGCGCTGGTTCACCCTCGAGGGAGTACCGGGAATGCCGATCGACACCATGGACTTCGTTCCCGTCCCTGAGCCGAAGGCCGGCAAGAATCGCATCCACTGGGATGTCGCCACGCAGGACGTGGCGCCGCTCCTCGACGCCGGGGCCAGGGTAGTGCGCGAGCCAGACGACGACATCGGCTGGCATGTACTCGCCGATCCGGAAGGCAACGAGTTCTGCGCGTTCACGCTATGACCGTGCTTTCCGCGTCAGTGCTGGAGGTCAGAAAACACCAGCCAGTCAGTGCCGATCTGATTGTTATTGCCGCCGATGCCGATGCAGCCGGCGTTAACCGGACAGCTCAAGTAGACGACCGACGCGTTCGGCATATCCGTCACCAGCTCGTCCCCGAGGGATGACCATGTCTGCCCGTAGTTAGCAGTCTTGCTGAGGATGGTATTCGCGTACGCGAAGCCGGTCCAGTCGCTGACCTCGGCGTAGCACACCGGCCCAGACGGGCAGCTGACCGCCTGATAAACGTCGGACATGGTAGTGCCCGGCACTGTGATGATCCGGACGTTGAGGGCACCGGCGGCCGACATGCTCAGCCACGCCAAGCCCCCCGTGTTCGTCGCCATAACGCAGTCCTGGCCGCTACCGCAGGAGAACCTGATCCACTGGGCGCTGCCCAGCGAGCTGAAGGGTGACACCGTCCAGGACTGACCCCCATCAATCGAGCCGATGGCGGCCACCGTCGCGTTCTCCTCGTCGCCACCTGACACCACCCCGATGCAGGCGCCGTCGGCGTCGCACTGAAGCTGCTCCGGCTCGGCATTCAGCGGAAGCGCCGGGGCCTGGGCATCGGTCCAGGTGGCGCCGCCGTTGTGGGAGTACATCAGCAGGCTGGCGCCGCTCATGCTCAAGATGCTCGCGACGCAGTCCTGCGCCGTTGCGCAGGAGGCGTCAGTCACCGAGTCGGGCGCGGCCACGAGCTGCTGGAAGGTCGCGTGCGCGAACCCGTCTGCAGTGGTCAGGATTCCGGTGCCGTAGGCGGTCATGCACGTCAGCGGCGACTGGCAGCTGATCAGTCCGCTCCAGTTCTCGTTCGACGGCAGCATCGGGAGCTCTGCGCCGGCAGCCCAGGACCTGCCGCCGTCTGCCGTCATGAGGATGTCGTTCGCGTTTCCCTTATTGCCCTCGACGTAGCAGACCAGCCTAGAGACGCACTCCAGACCCGCGGTATTGGCGTCGGCCAAGCCGATGTTCGCGAATATCCGCGGCTCGCTTTCGACCGCCATGGCGGCCGCTAGCGGGCGGATCCGCGGCGGGCATCGCGCTAGCGGGCGGATCCGCGACCGACGTCTCTACGTCCGCTGCGCGCAAAGGCTCGCCTCTCCGAGGTGCGGGGCAATGTCAATCATTCGGAAAAGCAGCCGAAGCCGCTCGCTGTACCACAGCGAGCGGCCAGTGACTCTGGATCCCTGCGGCGGTCACGCAGATGGCGCGTGCTCCGAGCCTGCGGAGCGGAGCCAACCGTGAGCCGCACCCACAGTCGGCGATAAACTCGCCTGCCGGTCCTGGAAGGTGCGCCGATACGCCTGAGGGCTGGTGTGCACGGCCCGGCTGAAGTGCTTGCGCAGATTTGCCGCTGTGGAGAAGCCGCTTTTCTGCGCGATTGAATCTATCGTCAGCTCGCTCATTTCGAGGAGTCGCTGCGCGAGCTGGATGCGCTCGCGCAGGAGCCAGCGGTACGGGGTCGTGCCGGTGCTGGCCAGGAACCGGCGGGCGAATGTCCGTGGACTCATGGCGGAGCGAGCTGCCAGGTCTTCTACTGTTATGGGCCCGTCCAGGTGCTCTTGGAGCCAGCGGACCGTGCTGGCGAACAGGCTAGAGCTGTCGAGATCAGGCATCGGGGCGTCGATGTACTGCGCCTGCCCGCCGTCGCGCTGAGGCGGGACGACGAGCTGGCGGGCGAGTTGTGTGGCGATCTCGGTGCCGTAGTCCTTGCGGACCAGGTGCAGGCACAGGTCGATGCCGGCGGCGCTCCCGGCCGAGGTGAGGACGTCGCCCTCGTCGACGAACAGGACGCCAGGGTCCACCGTCACCTTCGGATGCTGGCGCGCGAGCCTGTCGCATTCGGTCCAGTGTGTGGTCGCACGGCGGCCATCGAGCAGCCCGGCAGCGGCCAATGCGAATGCGCCGGTGCATAGCGAGACGATACGGCTGCCTCGTGCATGGGCCTGGCGCAAGACCTCAGGTACCCCGGCCGGGACACGGCCATCGGGTACGACCGGGAGCACAACCACGGTGTCGGCGTCGAGGATTCGCTCGACCCCATCAGCCGCCAGGATCTGGAAACCGGCGTCGACGGTCACTGGTCCAGGGTTGATCGCGCAGACGAAAGAGCGATACCAGGGAACGCCGAACATCGCCGCCCAGCTGCCGCCGAAGACTTCGCAGGCGACCCCGAGCTCGAGCAGCGTGACCCCGTCGGACACGACGATGGCAACCGTATGAGCTCCACGCCGCAGGCCCGTGACTCCACCGGATGCGATTCGATCCGCTCGCGCTACGAACTGCAGGGTGGCAGGATCGTTATGCATGTTGTCTATCCTGCCACTTACGGAGCCTCGTGTCGAAGCGCACGATTTAGTTGTGACCACGGAACTGCCGCTTCGATCTCTTTCTCGCGACGACCAGCCATGGGATCGCTTCCTCGCCCGGGCGCTGGCTCCGTCCCTGGACCGGGAGCTCGCGGCGGGATGCCCGCCGGGATTTAGCTGGGCCATGGCCCTCCGCGCCGAGCGGATCACCTCGCCCGCAGGGCGCCGCAGCCTGGCCGACGGCTGGGAGCGCGTCCTGGGCCACGCCAACCGCCCGCCGGCACCGCTCACGCCGCGCGGGCCGCTGTGCCGCGGTCGTATTGCCGCCGCCGAAGGCGATGTGCGCGACCTGCTCGCGGTGCTCGGAGGGGCCCTCCCCATTGCCGCGCGGGGCGCAGCAATGGCCAACGCGCTCCTGACCGACGGCACCGGGCCGTTGTATAACTATCGCTCTCCGCTCGACCTGGGCGCCGCTCTGCGCGAGGCGACAAGGCAGCTGAGCCCGCTGGATGCGCGCCTCGGCTCACAGTCCTCTGATTCGTAATCACGCACCCGGGGTGAGGGACTGCGGACCCGGAGCGGGGAGCGTGGAAAGTAGCATCGCGCGGGTCACAACGACGTCGGGTGCGGCTGAGGTGGTGCAGCGCACGGCGCCACCACCGGCGGAATGACCAGCGAGCTGCCGAAGCGCGCTCAAGGAGGCGGACATGAGTTCCACCGAAGCCCGCAGTAGCCACTCGAGCAGCAACGGCACGATCGACATGCGCCTCGAAGTCGACATCATTCCCGTGTCCGACGTCGATCGCGCGAAGCACTTCTACGAAGGCCTGGGATGTCGACTCGACGACGATGGCGCTCCGTCAGACGACATTCGAATCGTCCAGTTCACGCCGCCCGGCTCGGGGTGCTCGGTGACTTTCGGCAAGGGTACGTGCGCGGCCACCTGGCCAGGCGCTCGGGCGTCCCGCCCGGAGCGACCCGACCTACCGCCGTCGGCGCAAGCGGCGTACTGTGTGAGTGTTGCTCCGGACCCCGGCAGACGTATGTATCGCGGCTGGCCTGCAGGGTTCGGAGTCTTCTTTTGTGCGCCTGCCTGGGCCGGACAGCTGAACCCGGGCGGGGATACGTCGGCTCGCAGCCGGGGTCTCATGGAGCGTTCTGTTCTCGACAGCCGGTCGCGCGCCTAGTGAGGTCCGCGCACCGTCGGGAGGACAGGCGTCGCAAGGGGTGGGCCCCGTTGTCGCAGCATGGACCCGACGGCCGAAGATCAGGAAGAAGGCCCGTGTTCGACATGGAGCTGAGCGTCGTGGGACATGGCGGTCACGCCGTGGTTGCCTTGTGCGGCGAGCTTTGTCTAGCCGACGCCCCGGCTCTCGCTTCACATCTGATGACGGCCGTAGCTGCCTGCGGGCCGTCGATCATCGTTAACTTGGCCGACCTCTCCTTCATCGACCATTGCGGCCTGGAAGTTCTGGTGCGAGTGCTCCAATGGACACGGGAAAGTGGCGGCCATATGGTCCTAGCCGCCCCGCAGCAGAGTGTCCGCAAGGCACTGACCACCACCGGACTGATTGACACGTTCTCGGTCTATCCAAGCGCGGAACAAGCTGCGACGGGCGTGAGGAGGGCGCCGCTGGTGGCTGCCGCGCTGTAGACAGCCAAGCGCCACTTTTGATGACTACTCGACGTGCTGGCGAACGACATGATTGCCAACACCGAGATCCGCTGGCATCCGGCGTCCCGGCATCGAATCGAACGGCGTATCGCCGGTGGTGCCACTAGGAGCCAGGGCCACGCGGCCTCCAAACGCCCTCGCTCCGACAGGATCTACAAGACGCTGCTGGCCGACGCCGCGGAACCGCGATCAGCCGTGCAGCTTGACAGAGGAGCAACTCGTGACAGCGATGACGCTAGACCAGATAGCCGCGAAGATCGCGACAGCAGAGCTTGGACTTGCCGCTGCAATAACGCAGTACGACCGGAACATGCTCACCCAGGTCCGCGACGACTACCGGCGATACGCCGCCGATAGGACGAAGCAGATAGCCAAGGCCGCTGCTGCCTCGGGCGGGCAGCTCAGCGACTGACATCGCAGGGGTGGCTCGGTCCACGCGATGAATTCCACATTTCCCGCCAGGACTCGCAGACGGCGATCACAACGGCCGCCGGCCTGGTCCGGCGAGCTAGAACAAGTGCACGCATATTTTGCACCTTTCAAAACAGTTAGGCGATATGATTATTATATTCCTTTTGTGACATACCGCGAAGGTAGTCTTGTGCCTGGCGGGTACGCGGATGCACCCGGACCCCGGAACCTGAGGAGCGCCAGATGACCAGCGTCGTAAGACGAGCCACTAACCAGACTCCGCAGGCCGGGGCCGCTCCGGTCGTCGCGCCGCCGGCGCACACCGTAATCGCGGCGTCCGGTGGGTCACAGACCACCAGCCGCGAGCCGCCCGGCCAGTGGGCAGTCATCACGGGGGCGGGACATGCTGCCGAGAACGGCAAGCCCGCGGTCTTGCGCAAGCCCGGAGCTGCAAAAGCCGCCAAGCGCGCCCCGGTGAGCATGTCAATCCGAATACCGGAGCTCGCCAAATGGATCGCCGCTCAGACGAGCTTCACCTTCGCGGAAGCCGCAGCGGCGAGCGCTCCGTCGCCGTGCAGTCCGACCGTAATGGCCTACACGCTCCCGGACCCCAGGCTTGCCCCAGCGCTGGCCGAGCTGGGCTACCTGATGACGGCCGGCGGCAAGAACGGCTACACAGTTACCGCGATCGAGCCGGAGGCTACCCGCCCAGCCAAGACCCGGCCTGGCTCCTTAGCGCCGACATCCTGACTACGCGTTCGCGCCCTCGCCATCGCAGCGGACCAATTCCGGCCCGGCCGGAACGACGGGCTGAGGTTCCACCCGCACTCAACGAGTCGACGCCGAGGCCAGGCGGCTGGCGGATCTCGGCGCCACGCTCACCGGAGCCATGAGCGCCGATGGCCTCGATCGGTACGCGGCGCGGATGAAGGACCCGAAGGAACTGCAGCGCGCCGAGAGTGAGTTCGACCCGATTCCGTTCGGCGCCGAGGGACTGCCGCTGTTCACGACCAATCCCGCGGACTTCACCGGCCTGGACATTCTCATGCTAGTCATACCGGTTACCCGCCCGGCGGCCCCGCACGAACGACGACCCGGGCGTTAGCAGCCCGCGCCGGCTCATCATGATCGCCGATCTCCCGGAGACCTCACGGTCGGAACTGTCACACCGCGAGCAAAGGGCTGGCGGGGCCTCCGGAGCATCGTGGGGGCGCCGACCGGGCAAGTGACACGCAGGACGCGGGGAAGGCGACAGGGCATGAACCTCGATCACAGGATCCGGGAGGCAGAGACCCGGCTGTTCGCTCGCAGCGGCCTGCAGCCCGAGGAGTCGATCCTCGGCCTGGACACTGCAAAGGTGCGCGTGCGGGTGCTCAGCCTCGGGACAGGCCCGTCGCTGGTCATTCTGCACGGCGTGAGCCTCGCCGCCGCCGTGTGGGTACCTTGGGTGGCAACCCTCGCCGGATACCGCGCACACCTGGTCGAATTGCCCGGCCATGGCCTGTCCGGGCCGGTGGCCTACCGGCCCGGTGGCGTGCGCAAACATAGCCTTCATCTGGTCGACGACCTGCTGGACGCCCTCGGCCTCACCACCGCGCCGGTCGTGGGCCATTCACTGGGCGGGATGCTCGCGTTGTGGCACGCGGCCGCCCGGCCGGGCAGGATTGCCTCGCTGATCGCCATCGGCGACCCTGCAGTCGCCCTGCCGGGCGCGACAGTCCGGATGCCGCTGTCGGTCCTGACCGTGCCCGTGCTTAGTGAAGCCATCCTCCGCGCTCCCACCCCACGGCCGGTATACCGGCGGTTGCTCGGCCAGGGACTCAGCCCGGCCGCCGCGGCCGCGGCGCCCGACGACCTGCTCGATGTGCTCCGCCTCGCCGCCCGCCGTCCCGGCAACGCACGGACCGTCGCCTCGCTCATGCACGCGATCGACGGCTTCCGCCAGCCTCGGCCCGATAGCGTGATGAGCGACAGCGAGCTAAGCCGGATCACCGTTCCCACCATGTTCTGCTGGGGAACCAGCGACCCGTTCCTCACGCCTGCGGCGGGACGTCCTGCCGTCGCCAGAATCCCCGGCGCAGCTCTGCACGAGGTCCCCGGCGGGCACGGCCCGTGGCTGGAGGAGCCCGCTACGTGCGCCAAGCTCGTGATCGACCACCTCGCTGCCACCGGATTCCCGCCCGCCACCTAGCCCACCTGACAGCCGTCGACGGCGCCTGCCCTGATCTGCGAGCGGCACGACAACACTGTGCGATCGGCAGCAGTCTGCGTGCCACTAGCTGCATGCCCTCGGCCTGGATTCGTCGGTCAGCCGGGTTAGCCGGAGTCGTCCACGTCGTCGATGCTGGCCAGGGACAGGTCCGTCTGACGGAATCCATTCCCGATGCACAGCAGCCGTTCCCTCTCGCACTGCCTTGCGCATCGGTAACTTACACGTTACGGTAACTTGATTGTTACCGAAGGAGAGACGGGCCGCTGATGCCGATGCCGCACGCGGAGGCTAGCGGGGATCCGTTTGAAGCTCTGGGGGACCCGAACCGGCGCGAGATCCTGCGCCTGCTGAGTGGCGGCGACAAGCCCGTGCACGAGATCGCGGCGGCGCTGCCGATCAGCCGCCCGGCCGTGTCGCGGCACCTCCGGTTGCTAAAAGATGCCGGAATGGTGGCCGAGCAAGCACATGGCACCCGCCGCGTTTACCACCTGCAGGAGGAAGGGATGCGGGCGGTGCAGGCCTATCTCGAGCGCGTGTGGGGGGACGCCGCAGTCCGGTTCACGCTGCTGGCCGAGAACACCGATCCGGGAGCCCGGCGGTGATTTCGCCGCTGCACATCACCTTCGACGTGGCCTGCCCGGCCGAGCATGCATTCGCCATGTGGACATCGCGGATCGGAACCTGGTGGCCGCCGGATCACACCGTCACCGGCGACCGGGACGTGGCCATCGTGCTGGAAAGCGGCGTGGGCGGCCGAATCTACGAACGGACAGCCGAGGGGGTCGAGCACAACTGGGGCACAGTGACCGTCTGGGATCCCCCGAAGCGGCTGGCGTACCTGTGGCACCTGGGTCGGGATCGCAGCGCGGCCACCGATGTTGATATCCGGTTCGTCGCCCGCGGCCCAGGCGATACCCGGGTCGAGATCGAGCACCGGGGCTGGGAACGCCTGGGCACCGGACCGGACGTCTGGCGGGAGCGCAACCGGATCGGATGGCAAACCCTCCTGCCGCACTTTGCGGCAGCACTCATCACAGGAGACCACTGATGGCAGCTGGCACCAAAGAAGATCCGTGGCGGCTCAAGACCCCGCCGGGCACAGCCGAATATTCGATGTACAAAGATACGCAGGCCAGCCCGCCCGCGCTGGTATGCCAGGTGGGCTCTACCACCCTTAAGTACCACTCGCGGGCCATCGAGGACCTGCACGCGTGGCTTTCTGAGCAGGACGGCTGGGTCCCCCTCGGCGCGGCCGATGAGAAGAAGCCAGCGGGTAAGGGCACGGTCGAGGCGTGGGGACGGTCTCCGGGTAACCCGGTCGGCGGCTGGTACGGACTGCGCAACGGATACCGCGGCCGGTTCGGCATGTACCTGCCCCCACTGCTGGAAGAACTCGGGCTGGCGGAGCTCACCCACGACGCGCGCAACAACCAAATCCGGGCAATCCGCTAACAGGGGGAAACGCATTATGAGCAGCCATGCCACCGTCGTCCGCTACACCACCCGTCCCGAGGCCGCCGACGAGAACGAGAAGCTGATCAAGGCCGTGTTCGCGCAGCTCGCCGAGCAGCTGCCCGACGGGCTCCGCTACGTTGCCATCCGGCTCGATGACGGAGTCAGCTTTATCCACGTAGCGGTGCACGAGAACGATCACAACCCGCTGACCGCGCTCCCCGCGTTCGGCGCATTCACATCGGGCATCAAAGAGCGCTGCACCGACGGGCCGACCCCGGTCAACGGGACGGTAGTCGGCTCATACGGCAACATCGGCTGACTGCTGACGATCAGTCCCGGACGGTCAGCAGCCGACGGTCGTCATAAGGCCAGGTCACTCAGTGCGGCGCCCGGCTGGCTTGCGCGGCCCGTGCCGCCGCCACGGCAGCGCTGCGCGGTTTTCCCACGTATCCCCTGGCCTGTTTGGCGCGTGCTGCCGCACCATTTCAGTAAGTGTCAAGCGCGGCCGATCGGTTCACCGTGAAGCCCGCATCTCGACGGAGGGCGCAGCCATGGAACTCACCGCAGGAAAAGTCTCCGTCGTCACCGGAGCGGCAAGTGGCATCGGGTTCGCGCTAGCCAGCCGGTTCGCCCGCGCAGGGCTCAACGTGGTGCTAGCCGACATCGAGCAGTCCGCGCTAGAGGAGGCCGAGCAGAAGATCGCCGATTTTGGCGTCAAGACGCTAGCGCTTCCTGTCGACGTGAGCGACGAGTCGGCGGTGCAGGCCCTAGCCGCCGCGGCAGTCGAGCGCTTCGGCGCCGTCCATCTGGTGTGCAACAACGCGGGCGTAGAAAGTGACGCTGACCCGTGGCTCGGCCCGATCTCTGCCTGGAAGTGGGTTCTCGGAGTCAACCTGTGGGGCGTCATCCACGGCATCCGGGCCTTCCTGCCGCAGATGATCGGTCAGGGCGGCGGCCACTTCGTGAACACTGCCAGCATCGCCGGGCTGTATCCCGGATTCGCCCCGTCCTACGACGCCTCCAAGCACGCGGTCGTCGCTCTGTCCGAAGATCTCTACAGGTCGATGTCCCTGGCCGGGCTTCCGGTCGGGGTCAGCGTCCTGTGCCCCGGCTGGGTCCGCACCAACATCATGGACGCATCGCGCAACTGGCCAGCCAGCCTCGGGGAGCAGCCGCCGCCATCGTTCGGCTCCGAAGTGGTATCCAAGCACGTGCGGCACGCGATCGACGAGGCGATACTGCCGACCGACGTAGCCGACCTGGTGGCCGACGCAGTCGTCGAAGACCGGTTCTGGGTCTTTACCGAGCAGCCCTTTGTCGACCTAGTCATCCGCCGCTGGCAGAGCATCGCCGAACGCGCCAATCCGGCCACTGGCATGGACGTGCCCGGTATGCCGCCAGCGGAACAACTACGCGAGGAAGTCTTGCAACTGCTCGGGATGGCCAGCCCCGAGTGACCGCCGGGGCGTGAGCGCCGCAAGCAGGGGCTCTGTGTCGTGAGCGGGCAGTATTCGTAGGCCTGGAGATCAGCGGCGCACGACCCGCTTCGCACGATAATCAGAGCATGGTGCGGACTTACGGGGTGCGGGTGATACGGCAGGTGGCCCACCCCGGCCGAGGGTTTACCCAGGGGCTGCTCAGCGAAGGCGGAACCGTCTGGGAGTCCGTCGGGAGCTACAAGCAGTCCGAGTTGCGGCGCTATGCATTCGCTGACGGCAAGTCCGGCAGCCGGTCCGGTACTCCGGGGGACCGAGGCGGAACGCTGGACGGGCGGGTGAAGCTGGCGCCTGAGTACTTCGCGGAGGGCATCTGCCGAGTCGGGGACAGCATCTGGCAGCTCACCTGGAAGGAGCTCGTCGCGTTCCGCTGGGATGCCGTTTCCCTGACGCTGCAGGACAAGGTTCGCTTCAACCGCGAAGGCTGGGGCATGTGCGCGGTCGCCGCACTGGGACCTTCCGGTGAGCTGACCACCCCCGAGGTTGTGACCAGTAACGGGACCGGCGAGCTGGTGCGCAGGGACCCGGACACACTCGAGCAGCGTGCGATCGTGCACGTCCGTTGTCAGGGGGCACGGGTGCAGTGGCTCAATGATCTCACCTGGGCCGACGGCCTGGTCTGGGCCAACGTCGCCGGGACCGACTGCCTGGCGGGGATCGACCTCGCCTCCGGTGAGGTGACCGACATCGTGGACGCCGGAGCAGCGGCCGAGCGGCACTGGCGTGACCCACAGGCGATCATGAACGGCATCGCGGCGACGGCCACCCCAGGGGAGTTTCTGCTCACCGGCAAGACCTGGCGGTCGATTCGCCAGGTGCGCCTGGTACCCGGTCGCGGCCGCGGTCATCTGCAGCGCATGCTGCGCGGCTGGCAGGCTTAGCGTCCCGTCCGAACTAGACGGGTCTTGATGTGGCGACTCCGCATGCTCGTCGGCCTAAGGCAGGCGCCAGAACCCTAAATGGGTCGCTGCGGATTCCATGCCTTATGGACGAACTCCAGTCGGTTGCCGTCGAAGTCGGCAACGTTGGCGGCGTAATAGCCGGGGGCGAAGTACGTACGCTCGGCTGGCTCGCCCCCGTCGATGCCGCCCGCTTTGATCGCAGCGGCGTATGCGGCATCGACAGCCTGACTAGTCCCGCAGACGATACCGAGGTAGAGGCCCGTCTCACCCGGTCGGCGCTGCCGGAGCCAGATGCTCGATCCGACCCCATTGCCAGTGCCGTAGATGTCGTCACAGAGTCCGAACAGGTCCGGGACGCCCTCGGGACCTGATGCGGAGCTGTAGCTGCCGCACTCGTGCCAGCCGAGTGGTTTCAAGGTTTCCGAGTAGAAGGCAAGCGAATTCTCAATATTGGTCACTGAGATGTATACATGGTCGATCATCGGGCCTGCTTCGACCTCGCTGTAATTGGCGCCCCGAGCAGGACTCGAACCTGCGGCCTACTGC
>JBAUAR010000176.1:0-5064 GCA_049675875.1 Streptosporangiaceae bacterium | reverse complement strand
GCGCCGGGCCGCGCGGTGGCGGCGCCGGGCCGCGCGACGCAGAGCGGCGCGACACAGTTGGCCGAGACGGTGGCACCAGCGGTGACAACAAGGACGACAGCCGCAGCTGATGCTCGTAGGGTCGTCGTCATGATGCTGGTCGCGTCGGACCGCGCTGCCCGCTGGCCCGGTTGGTGGCGCGGTCGCGCGGTGGTGTCGCTGGCGCTGACCGGGCCGCTGCTCGTTGTCGGCGCGCTGGTCACGGCGTGCTCGAGCGGCCCGTCCCCGCAGAACGTCGCCAGCAGTTACCTGGCCGACTGGGCGCGGCACAACTGGTCGGGCATGCGCGCGGTGGTCGTCAGCCCGCCTGCGGACTTCATCGCCGCCAACGCCGCAGCGGCCGGCAACCTCGGGCCGGCGAAGGTCAGCTTCGTCGGCGGCCAGCTGACCCAGAACGGGAACTCGGCACGCGAGCCGGTAACCCAGCGTTGGAAGATCGCCGGGATCGGCACCGTCACGGTGCGGTCGGAGCTGAAGCTGACGCGCATTGACCAGAGCTGGTGGATCCGCTGGTCGCCGACCACCATCGCGCCGCAGCTGGGGCCGGGGGACCAGTTGTCGCTGCAGGTGAACTGGCCGCCCCGCGCGCAGATCCTTGGCGCCGGCGGCGCACCGCTGACCACGCAGGCGCCGATGGTGATCGTCGGCGTCGAGGGTCAGCGGATCCAGAGCCAGCCCGTAGTGCAGGCCGCGCTGCTCGCGGCCGGCGCGCCGCAGCAGGCCGTGACGACGGCGCTGACCGGTGCCCAGGCACACCCGACCTGGTTCGAGCCGGTGTTCACCGTGCCGATGGCGCGCTACCAGCAGCTTGAGCCGGTCATCTACCCGGTGCCCGGCACCGTGTTCCAGACCATCGGTCAGCGCGAGCCGGCTACCGCGGGGCTCGGTCTGCTGGTCGGCAGCGTCGGGCCGATCACGGCCCAGGAGCTGCACGCCTCGGCGCCCCGTACGACGCGAGCAGCACGGTGGGACAGACGGGCCTGGAATACGCCGACGAGAAGCAGCTAGCAGGCCTGCCCGGCGCGACCATCACGGCCGTCGACGCCAGCGGAGCCACGGTGGGCACGGTCGCGACGCTCCGGCCGCGGCCGGGCACGCCGGTGCAGACGAGCATCAACCCGCAGATCCAGCAGGCTGCCGAGCAGGCGCTGGCTGGCGTGCAGAAAAACGCCGCGCTGGTCGCGGTCAACGCGGCCACCGGCCAGCTGCTCGCCGTCGTCAGCAACACCTCCGGCGGGTTCGACCTGGCGCTGGCCGGCGCCTACCCGCCCGGCTCGTCGTTCAAGGTGCTCACCACGACGGCGCTGATCTCCGACGGCCTGACCCCTGCAGCGCCAGCGAGCTGCCCGTCGCAGCTCACGGTTGACGGTGAGGTGTTCCACAACGCCGAGGGCACCGCGCCCGTTACCGACCTGCTCAACGCGTTCGCCGAATCATGCAACACCGCGTTCATCGGGCTGGCGACAGCGCACCTGTCGGCGGCCGACTTCACCCGGACGGCGGCGCTGTACCGGCTCGGCATCACTCCGCACCTCGGGCTGGCCGCTTACGGCGGCTCCGTGCCGGCCCCGGCGGATGAGGCCGACCTAGCCGCCACGGCTATCGGGCAGGGACAGGTGCTCGTCTCGCCGCTGGACATGGCGATGGTCGCGGCGGCCGTCGACAGCGGGCAGGTGCGCGCGCCCCGGCTCGTGGCGGGGGCACCCGACGACAAGGTGCGGCCGACGGCGCTGCCGCCCGCGGTCGTGACCGACCTGCACACGCTGATGGCACAGGTCGTCGCGACCGGCACGGCCTCAGGCACCGGCTTGCCACCCGGCACGTACGCCAAGACCGGCACCGCGCAGTACGGCTCCGGGAACCCGCTGCCTCAGGACGCCTGGCTGGTCGGTTTCAACAACGAGGTGACCAGCACCGATATCGCGTTCGCGATGGTGACCGTCGACGGCGGCGAGGGCGGGCCGACGGACGGCCCGGTCGTGGCAAAGTTCCTCGACCTGCTACACCAGCCTGGAGCCTGATCAGCCGGGTGGCCTAGCATTCCGTGGTAGCCGAAGGTCACCCGTCGCGGGGGGTTGCGGGGGCTGCCCGCCCGAGAGCACGGGATGCGGGGGCAGGGGGATCACCGGATGAGCGCCGATTCGCGGCGCCTGCGCGAGCTTTTCCACGTGGGGAACGGGCTAGCTGCGCTGGCAGTGTCGGCTTGCCTGCTGGCCGTCCTGGGCACCGGTCTGGGCAGGTTCCCCGCCCTCGGCCGTGCGCTGGTACCCAGCCATGGCGCCTGGAAGTCGGCGGCCGGCGCGGGGCTGCCCGACTCACAGACGCTGACGGTCGCCGGGCTGGGCGAGCCGGTGCACGTCACGTTCACCGCCCAGGGGCTGGATGCCATCAGCGCACGGACCGACAACGACGCCTACGTCGCGCTCGGCTACCTGCAGGCAGAGTTCCGGCTCGCACAGCTGGATCTCGAACGCAGAGTGGCCGAGGGCCGGCTCGCGCAGCTGATCGGCCGGTCGGGTGTGGCGTCGGACGAATTCGAGCTGCGGCTCGGGCTGCTGCGCACGGCCCAGCAGGAGTGGGCTCACCTGCCTGCGGGCAGTCCCGCGGAGCAGACGCTGACGGCCTACGCGCGCGGCGTGAACGACTACCTGGCGCAGGCGCGGGTCAGCGGGCGGTGGCCTGCCCAGTTCTCGCTGGCGGGCGTCTACCCGCCGGACTGGACCCCGGTCGACAGCCTGGCAGTGCAGGGTGAGCTGACCCAGGAGCTCGGCTTTAGCACCACGCCGCTGGACTACCTGGCGCTCGATCAGTCGCTCGGTGCCGAACGCACCCTGCAGTGGCTACCGCCTGCGGCTACGCCGGCTCCGGCACCTGCAGGGGCTGCGGCACCTGCGGGGGCTACGGCGCCTGCTGGGGCTACGGCGCCTGCTGGGGCTACCGCGCTTGCGGCGGCTACCGCGCTTGCCGGGGCTGCCGCGCCTTCCGCTGGCGGGTCGGCGGCTGCGGCGTTCCCAGCTGGCATCGGGCGGGCCGCAGCGGCGATCCTTGCGGCGGCCCGAGCGGCGTCCGGTGCCCTCGGGACCGCCCCGGCGAACCAGATCGGCAGCGCCACGGCCAGCACCGCGTGGGCGGCCAATGGCCCCAAGGTCGCCGGCGGCGGCGCCTTGCTCGCGGGGTCCCCGGATCTGCCGCAGACCATGCCGTCGACCTGGTATCAGGTCGCTCTGACCGCGCCCGGCCTCGCGGTCTCCGGGCTGACCGTGCCCGGTCTGCCCGTGGTGCTGATCGGCCACAACGCGAGCATCGCGTGGTCCATCGCGCCGACGGCGGGCCAGGACACGCTGTACTACGACGAGCAGACCCGCTCGCGCGGGCGGGCCTACTTCTGGCGCGGCCAGTGGCGGCGGGTCCGCGAGCTGCGCTACTCGATCCCGGTGCGGGACGGGCCGACGCTGCGGCTCTCGGTGCCGGTGACCGCGCAAGGCCCGGTGCTGACCACGGCGGGCCGGACGGTGTCCGTGTACTGGACCGGCGCGCTCGGGTCGCCCGACGTCGCCGCGCTCCTGGCTGTCGCCGAGGCCAGCGACTTCGGCGAGTTCGCCAGCGCGCTGGCCGCCTGGCAATCGCCCGACCTGACTTTCGTCTACGCCGACGACCACGGCAACATCGGTGACGTGACCGCCGGTCAGGATCCGCGGCCGGCCCAGGGACAGCCGTGGCTACCACTGCCGGGCGGCGGAGCGGACGACGTGTCCGGGCTGGTCCCGGCCGCGGCCGGGCCGCCGGTGTATGACCCGGCCTCGCACGTGGTGGTGGCGGGCGGCGCTGACGCCTTCGGTGACGCGGTGCCCGGCTACCTGTCCGGGCACCCGGCCATGAGCCCGGCGAGCTTCGCCGCACTGCAAGGCGACGACGCCGACCCGGTCGCGGTCGCTGTCATGCCGGAGCTGCTGGCCGCGCTGCGGGCGGCGCGGCTCAGCTCCCTGCAGCGTGCCGCCGAACAGGCGCTGACGTCGTGGAACGGGCAGATGACGGCATCCTCACCCGGCGCCTCGATCTGGTGGCTGTTCTGGAACAGCTACCTCATGACGGTGTTCCAGCCGTGGTGGACCGCCGCCGGGGTGCCGGTCAGCCTCGACCCGGCCGCCCTCGCGGTCGGCGCCGGTCAGCTCGGTCTGGATGCCGACCTCGTCGCCTGGACGGTCGGCGATCAGCGGAACCCCGCGTTCACGCCGCCGCGGCCGAGCCCGGCGGCTGCTCGGCGATTTGCGCGGCAGACAGGGCTGCTCACCCCGGCCGAGGTAGACATGCGCACGGCGTTCCGGCTGGCGGCGACCCAGTTGTCGGAGTGGATCGGCGGCGACCCAGCCGGGTGGCAGTTCGGCAAGCTGCACACCGCGCAGATCCCGTCGCTGACCCGCGCGACCGCGCTCGGCTATGGCCCGGCCCCGGTCGGCGGCGACGACTCAACGGCGAGCGCCGCCGTGGGACTGCTCAACTCGCAGCTCGGCCAGAGTGCGCGGGTGATCGCCGGCTGGCCCGCGGCAGGCACCGCGGTAGCAGAGGTGAGCTACCCGGGCGGCCAGAGCGAGAATCCGGCGTCGCCGTGGTACGCCGACCAGACCGAAGCCTGGTGGACGGGCGGCTACCTGTCGATGCCGTCGGCGGCCAGCTCGGGCGGCCCCATCAGCTGGGAGCTACGGCCGTGACCGCCGAATTCCGCCGGCTGGGCAAGCGCGGCGCATATCGGCTCGGCCAGCTACGCGCGCAGGGAGTCGGCGAGCGCCGCAGGCCGACGCCGTTCCGGCCGCGGTTCGCCCGCCATCGCGCGCATCAGTGGTCGACGCTGACGTGGCTGCTCTGCCTGCTGGCCGGGGCGGTGGTCATCGCCGCGGCGACGGCCGTGGGCTGGTGGTTCGTGCCGTTCGCGGCTGGTGTCAGCGCCGGGCTCGCGAACCGCACGGGCGGCTGGCCGTCAAGCGTGGCGGTGCCCGCGGTCGCGGCGATGGCGGCACTCGGCTGGGC
>JBAUAR010000175.1:0-3436 GCA_049675875.1 Streptosporangiaceae bacterium | reverse complement strand
AGCGGGAGCTGTCCTGGAGTCCACCTGGCCGGCCGACGTGCGCCACTTGGTTGTGCAAGGCCTGCGCAGGGCCGGCAACCCCACAGTGCTGGAGATCTGGTGTGATGTTCCGCTAGAGACGGCCCGGCAGCGCTTCGAAACACGGCATCCGCGCCATCCAATCCACGGTGACCTGCTCACGGACGATGACTGGGAGTATTGTCGGCAGACGGCCCGGCCGCTCCAGATCGGCCGGATGCTGCGCGTTGACACGAACCGGCCCGTCGACGTGGCAGCTGTCATCGACTGGATCCAGGCCGCCATCGGGCCGGGCCGCACCACGGCGGGCTAGATCGCGGCGGGCTAGATCGCGGCGACCCAGGAGGGGGCGGGCACGATCAGCTCCACGTTGCGGTCCAGCACTGTGCCACGTCGCCCGTCGACGGCACCGCTGGGCGCAGGGGCCTGCCAGTCGTTGATACCGAGCTCACGGGACAGCGAGGCAAGGCTCAGCGAGTCGGCGAGGTTGCCGCGGTAGGACACCGGCGCCGCGGTATCGATGATGGTGGCGATGATCGACAACGTACCGTCGCGATTGTCCGCCACCTCGACGAGGCGGCTCTGCTGTGGCCAGTCGATGTGCGAGGCCGTATTGACCTCCCAGAACCCGCCAGTGAAAGGGGAACTGGACGCCCTCGCGAAACCTGTTACCTGATTGACGTGAGTGTGCCCGTTGACCCAGGCGATGACGTTGGGGAATTGCAGCAGCAGGGACTGTACCTGTGGTCCGAGCACCCGCGGCCCGCTTTCGCCCGGCGCAAGCGAGGGGTTGTCCATGGTGGCGATCGTGTGATGGCTGAACAAGACGAACAGGCGGTCTCTGACGCGCTGCTGTACTACCTGGCCGGTGGCATCCAGGTAGCTGCTGCTGCCCGCGATGAGCTGCTGTCCAAGCCAGCTGAACTGCGCGGAATCGAGTGAGCCGGCGGCGCCGCCGCCCTGGTTTACGGTGTCCAGCACGATGAACCTGATAGGGCCGAGGTCGAAGGTGTAGTAGGCGGTGCCGTCAGCGACATTCTGGCTGGTATAACCGTGCCCGCTCGGTTGTCCGCTGGTGCGGAAATGCTCCTGCACGATCCGCGCGCGCGTCAGCAGTTCGCGGTTCGGGTCGGCAGTGACCTGCCGGGACGGGCCGCCGATCAGCAGCCCGAGCACGGCGGGGTTACTGGCTTGCAATTCCTCCAGCAGCAGCTCGACGTTGGTGCCGGGCGCCAGTCCCGTGATCTTGTCGGTACCGGTCGCGATCGCGGCGATGGTCGGGTCGGCAGGCAGGCCGCCCTGAACCAGCCCGTCGTGGTTGCCGAACACGGTGAGCCAGGGCATGTCCAGGCCGGCCGCCTCGAAGGGGACCTTCGAGGCCTCGAGCAGGCCAGGAACGACCGGGAAGCCATACACGGCGCGCGGCAGGTCTGCCACGCCGGCCGGCGGCGTGCCGTCGGGGTGCCAGTAATGAACGTCGTAGTCCACCCAGTCCATGACACCCTGGTAGGTGACCGGATCCCCGGACCCTGGCGTGACCTTCTGTCGCCCGTCGAGCACGTCGATTGCCCAGCGCACCTCGTTGTACTGGGTGTTGTCGGCGTTGTCGCCGGTGCAGATCGCGAAGGCGAGGGGCGCGCCAGTCGCCGGGCCACGACCCACTCGGTTGACGGCCCGGACCATGGCGTCAGCGACCTGGATTGTCAGGATCTCCTGCGGGCGATAAAACGAGCCGATCGACGGCACCAGTTCTGCGGCGTCCGGCTGACCAGGGTCGGCATAGCGGTCCAGGAACTCCACCCGGGCTGGCGATTCGGCGTCGAGCATGTGGATATCGGAGAACTGCGAGAACGCCACGAACTGGCGGCGGCGGAAGAAACGGCCAGAACTCGCGACGCCACCGATGTCCGCACGGATCACGTATGGCTCGCCGGGGCCAGGAACGATCAGCTGGTACCCACCTGTCCCTGGCACGCCACGCAGGAGGGTCCGCTCGAGTGTCGTGCCCGACGAATCGGCCAGTGGCGCAGCTTCAGCATGCCGAGCCGGGAAGGCGAGCAGGCCAGAGGCCGCCAGGCCGCTGGTGATCGCCGAGGTCTTCAGGAATGAACGCCGCGAGACGCGGCTGGGCTCGGCCGCTCCACGCCGTTGCGCACTGGGCGGCCCGTCGTCCGTTGGCGCCATAGTCGTGACCTCCGAAGGATCGTCTTGTGGCACATGCCGCGCCTGATGCCCAAGTGCCGTTCGTGTCACGGTGGCCTGTGGCACGGGGGATCACCACACGTGCCGGCTCACAGGAGACCCACAGGACTGCGCTGAGTCGCGCCGCAGCCGTGCCGCCCTCAGGTGCTGGTAGACGCTCGTGGCCATCGGCTGGCATCTGATGGAACGCCAGCCCACAATGGGGCTTGCCGTGCTGCCTCCGCGGTGGCGGCATAGCCGTTGAAGGGACGATGGGCCAGTGGCGGAGCTGCCAGCGCTGGGATTCGCCGGGCTGCTGCGGCAGCTACGGGCCGATGCCGGGCTGACGCAGGAGCAGCTGGCGGAGGCGGCGAGCCTGAGCCCGCGGTCAGTCAGCGATCTGGAGCGGGGCATCAACCTAACCGCTCGCAAGGAAACAGCCCGACTGCTGGCCGACGCCCTCAGGCTGACCGGGGCGCAGCGAGTGCTGTTTGAGACGGCGGCGCGAGGTGGCGCGTTGGCGGGGGACCTGCCGATGCAGCTCAGCTCGTTCGTTGGCCGGGTGCAGGAACTTGCTGAGCTGACCGCCGCCATCCGATCGTCCGCGCTGGTGACAGTGGTCGGCGTGGGGGGTGTCGGCAAGACGCGCCTCGCGCTGCAGGCTGCAGCGGATCACCGGCCGTCTTTCTGCGATGGAGCGTGGCTGTGCGAGCTCCACCGGGCAGCCGACGAGGACACGATGGCGCAGGCAGTCCTGGCTGCCTTGCGAGTGCGTGCGCGGCCGGGAATCTCGCTCGCTGGCAGCGTCGTCGAGGCCCTGCGCTCCAGAAGTGCGCTGCTGCTTCTCGACAACTGCGAGCACCTGCTGAGTGCGGCAGGTGCCTTGGTCGCGGACATTCTCCGCAGCTGCAGTGGAGTGCGAGTCCTCGCAACGAGCCGCCAGGCGCTCGGCGTCGCCGGTGAGCAAGTCTTCGGGCTGCGCTCGTTGTCGCTGCCGGCCCCGGCGGCAAACATGGAAGCCGTCAGCGCCAGCGATGCTGTTTCCCTGTTCGTCCAGCGGGCCAGCTCCGCGCGCCATGGCTTCCGCCTGAGCCCGGGCGACGCCCCCGATGTCGTCGACATCTGCCGGCGTCTGGACGGGAACCCGCTCGCGATCGAGCTGGCGGCCGCGAGGGTCGCGGTGATGCGCCCGGCCGAGATCGCTGAACTGCTCGATGAGCGCTTCCGGCTGCTCACC
>JBAUAR010000174.1:0-8633 GCA_049675875.1 Streptosporangiaceae bacterium | reverse complement strand
GGCAGCGCGACGCGCATCGCCGCCTCGGCGCCGTCAATCGGCCGAGCCGCGGACAATCGCTCGGCCAGCTATCAGTGCCGGGAGCGGGACTCGAACCCGCACGCCCTTTCGGACAAATGCTTTTGAGGCATTCGCGTATACCATTCCGCCATCCCGGCATATATCAATATTTAGTTGTTATGTCCGACCTGACGATCCGCTCGGTGCAGTTGTTGCGGCTCGCCCGCATCGGGGCAGAACGTACCGCAGGTCTACACGGCTACCGGACGCCCGCACGCTAATGTACCGGGCCTTAGGTACGCTTCGCTCGTGACCAAGACGCCCTTCACAGTCGTGATAGCCGAGGATGAGGCGCTGATCAGGCTCGATCTGCGGGAGATGCTGGAGGAGGAAGACTACGTCGTCGCCGGCGAGGCCGGAGACGGCGAGACCGCGGTCAAGCTGGCCGAGGAACTCCGTCCTGACCTGGTCATCCTCGACGTCAAGATGCCCGGGCTTGACGGCATCTCGGCTGCCGAGCGCATCACCGAGAGTCAGCTGGCGCCGGTCATCATCCTGACCGCGTTCTCGCAGCGCGACCTCGTGCAGCGGGCCAGCGAGGCCGGGGCCATGGCCTATCTGATCAAGCCGTTCACCAAGGCCGACCTGGTCCCGGCCATCGAGGTGGCGGCGAGCCGGTTCGCCGAGATTGCGGCGCTCAACGCGGAGGCGGCGAATCTCCGCGACCGCCTGGAGGTGCGCAAGCTGCTCGACCGGGCCAAGGGGGCGCTGCAGGACGGTCGGGGCATGACCGAGGCCCAGGCATTCCGGTGGATTCAGAAGACGTCGATGGACCGGCGCCAGACCATGCGCGCGGTAGCCGAGGAAGTGCTGGCGGAAGCGGCGACCCCGGCCGAGGGGCAGGCTCAGCCGAACACCGGGTCCGCCGGCGGCAAGCCCGCGGGCTGACGTGCCGGGCCGGCCTGACGTGCTGGGACGGGCTGTCCGGCCAGCCCCGCTGGCAAGCCGACGGGGCCGGTCACCCGAACCCCCGTTGTGGCCGGCGCCCGTCGCTTGCGGCCGCCGAAGCCGGAAGCGGTCGACGGTCAGCCGAGCCAGTTGACCTTTGGTGCCATGTCGGCCTTCCCCGGGCCGGCACGTTCTCTACTCGGTTTCCCTCGCTCTGCCCACCAACGTTAGCGACGGGTGGCAGCGGCGCGCAGAGACACCGCGATTCCCCTGCCGGAATGACGGAAACGTCACCGCGGCGCCACCCCGCCGCCCGTGGATTGCGGGCGGTTCGGACCGTTTCGCGATCCAGCGGACGGCCGCCGCGGGGGCCCGGTGATCAAGCCGGGGCGGGGCCAGCGGGGCTAGCGGGGCCAGCGGGGGGGACGGCGTCGCGGTGCAAGCAGCTCAGCCGGGCGGTGCACACCCGTCGGCCGTGCTCGTCGGTGATCACCACGTCGAACGTGGACAGGGTGCGCCCGCCGTGCACCAGCGTCGCGACGCCGGTCACCAGGCCGGCCCTGGCGGCCCTGTGGTGGGTCGCGTTGATCTCGATGCCGACCGTGACCCGGTCGGTGCCTGCCTGCAGCGCCGAGCCGAGCGAGCCGAGCGTCTCGGCCAGCACGCAGGACGCACCGCCGTGCAGCAGCCCGTACGGCTGAGTGTTGCCCTCGACCGGCATGGTCCCGACCACGCGCTCGCGCGACGCGGACACGATTCTGATGCCCATCCGCCCGGTCAGAGTCTGGTTGCCTGCGTCGTTGAACATCGCGATGATCTGCTGCTCACGCTCGGACGAGACCGGTGCTGAAGTGTCCACGTGCCCTGCCTAGAGATGCGTCAGTTCCGATGGCTGCGGCCAGCGTAGGATCCCGCGCGTCGCGGGCGGCAGCCGGGCGCGAACGGGCGCCGCAGTGTCAGACTCGAGCACTAAACTCCGGGTGTGGCAACCACGGACGGCGCACCAGGCCAGGAGCAGGCGCAACCAGGCAGCGGACACCGCGCGCGGTTGCTGCTGCTGGACGGGCACTCGCTCGCCTACCGCGCTTTCTTCGCGCTGCCCCCGGAAAACTTCGCCACTACCACGGGCCAGCCGACTAATGCCGTCTACGGCTTCACGTCGATGCTCATCAATGTGCTGCGCGACGAGCAGCCGACGCACGTCGCGGTGGCGTTCGACCGTGGCGAGCCGACGTTCCGGCACGAGCAGTACGTCGAGTACAAGGCCACCCGCAAGGAGACGCCTGCCGATTTCCGCAGCCAGCTCAGCCTCATCTTCGAGGTGCTGGACGTGCTGGGGATCCAGCGCCTGTCGGTGCCCGGCTTCGAAGCGGACGACGTGATCGCCACGCTCGCGACAGCGGCCGCCAGCGACATGGACGTGCTGATCGTCAGTGGCGACCGGGACGTGCTGCAGCTGGTGACCGACCAGGTGACAGTGCTGTACACGATGCGTGGCATTAGCGAGATGGCCCGGTTCACCCCGGCGGCGGTTGAGGCGAAGTACGGCCTCACCCCGGCCCAGTACCCGGACTTCGCGGCGCTGCGCGGTGACCCGAGCGACAACCTGCCCGGCATCCCCGGCGTCGGGGAGAAGACCGCAACCAAGTGGATCGCCGAGTACGGCTCGCTCGCCGCGCTAATCGACCGCGTCGACGAGGTCAAGGGCCGGGCCGGCGACGCGCTGCGCGAGCATCTGGCCGGTGTGCTGCGCAACAGCGACCTGACCCGGCTGGTCCGCGATGTGCCGCTAGACGTCGGCCCGGCGGACCTGCGCCCCGTGCCGTGGCAGCGGGAGCAGATTCACCAGCTGTTCGACACGCTGCAGTTCCGGGTGCTCAGGGACCGGCTGTATACCACGCTGCCGAACGGCATCGGCGTGTCCGCGGCAGCGGCCGGGACGGCGGCCGAGGCTGTTGCCTACGACGTGGCTGCCGTCATGCTGGGGGCAGACGAGCTGGCCGACTGGATTGCGGGGAACGTGGCGGTTCCCGGCCGGTCCGGGCTCGCCGTGAGCGGTAGCTGGGGCCGGGGGACGGGAAACCTCAGCGGGCTGGCCATCGCCGCGCCGGGCGGAGCCGCGGCGTTCACCGACCCGATCGCGCTGACCGAGGCCGACGAGAAGGCGCTCGCGGCCTGGCTCGCCGACCCAGACCGGTGCAAGGCGCTGCACGACGCCAAGGGTCCCATGCACGCCCTCGCCGCGCGCGGGTTCGAGCTCGCCGGCCTGACCAGCGACACAGCGCTCGCTGCTTACCTGGCGCTGCCCGGCCAGCGCTCCTTCGATCTGGCCGACCTGGCGCTGCGCTACCTGAACCGGGAGTTGCGCGACGCCGAGCCCGCGTCCGGGCAGCTGACGCTGGACACCGACGCGGCGGAAGCCGCCACGGCGCTAGCCCAGCGGGCTCAGGCGACCGCCGAGCTGGCCGACGCGCTGGACCGCGACCTTGACGAGCGGGGCGCCACGAGGCTGCTGGCCGAGGTGGAGCTGCCGCTCGTGCAGGTGCTCGCCGAGATGGAGCGAGCCGGAATCGCGGCTGACACCGGACACTTCGCGGCCATGTCGGCGAGCCTCGGCGGCGAGGTGAAGGCGGCCGAGCAGGCGGCGTTCGCTGCGGTGGGGCACGAGTTCAACCTGGGCTCACCGAAGCAGCTGCAGGAGGTCTTGTTCACCGAGCTGCAGCTGCCCAAGACCAAGCGCATCAAGACCGGCTACACCACCGACTCCGAGGCGCTCACCAGCCTGCTGGTGCAGACCGAGCACCCGGTCCTGGCGCACCTGCTCCGGCACCGGGACGTAGCGAGGCTCAAGAGCATCGTCGACTCGCTGATCCCGATGGCCGACGCCGACGGCCGGATCCACACCACCTACAACCAGATGATCGCGGCGACGGGCCGGCTGTCGTCGACGGACCCCAACCTGCAGAACATCCCCATCAGAACAGAGGAAGGCCGGCGCATCCGCCAGGGCTTCGTGGTGGGCGGGGGCTACGAGTACCTGCTCACCGCGGACTACAGCCAGATCGAACTGCGGATCATGGCGCACCTGTCCGGCGACCAGGCACTGGCGGAGGCGTTCTCGTCTGGCCACGACTTCCACGCCGCGACGGCGGGCCGCGTCTTCGGTCTGCCGCCCGAGCAGGTGACTGGCGAGCTGCGGAGCAAGGTCAAGGCCATGAATTACGGCCTGGCATACGGCTTGTCGGCGTACGGACTGTCCCAGCAGCTGCGGGTCACGCCTGACGAGGCCCGCGGCTACATGGACGAGTACTTCGAGCAATTCGGCGGTGTCCGCGACTACCTGCGGGACATCGTGGCGAAGGCCCGGATGGACGGCTACACGCAGACCATGCTGGGCCGCCGCCGCTACCTGCCGGACCTGACCTCGGACAACCGGCAGCGCCGCGAGATGGCCGAGCGGATGGCGCTCAACGCCCCGATCCAGGGCTCGGCCGCGGACATCATCAAGGTCGCCATGCTGACCGCGCACTACGAGCTGCAGGCGGCTGGCCTGCGGTCCAGGATGCTCCTCCAGGTGCACGACGAGCTGCTATTCGAGGTCGCGCCGGGGGAGCTGGCGGCGGTCCAGGAGCTGGTGCGGGTCGCCATGGGCGGCGCCGCGGAGCTGACAGTGCCACTCGAGGTATCCATGGGCTGGGGGCGCAGCTGGGCCGACGCGGCCCACTGAGCCCGCTCGGCTGGCACCGCATTCCCCACGAATAGCCCGGAATGGGATGCTTGTCGCGTGGAGCTGCGGATAACCGGGCTGGACGGGCCCGTCGAGATCATCAGGGACAGCCTGGGCGTGCCGCATTGCCGGGCAGTCAGTGAGCACGACGCGTTCTTCGCCCAGGGCTTCGTGCACGCGACCGACCGGCTCTGGCAGCTGGACTATGACCGGCACCGCGGCCTCGGCCAGTCCGCCGAGCACATCGGCCCCGGCGGGGTGACGGGTGACGCGCTGTACCGGCGGCTGAACCTCGCTGCGAGTGTCCAGCGCGACCTGGCCGCATTGTCAGCCGCCGGGCGGGACATGCTGACCGCCTACGCCGCCGGCGTCAACGCCGTCATCGGTGCGCCCGGCCGGCAACTGCCGCCGGAGTTCCGGTACACCGAGCGGCCACCAGAGCCGTGGCAGCCCTGGCACAGCCTCCTGGTGTACCGGGTCAGGCACCTGACTATGGGTTCCGCGGCCGCGAAGCTGTGGCGGGCCGTCGTGAGCGAGGCGCTCGGCCCGGCGGCGGCGCGGCAGATGGCCAGGACCGGATGGCAGCTCGCCTGCGTGCCACCGGGCGAGCGCTGCGCCGCCACCGTGCCGTCCTGGGTCGGCCTCGACGACGGCGGCAGCAACAACTGGGCGCTGGCCGGCAGCCGGACCGCATCTGGCCTGCCCCTGCTGGCCGGAGACCCGCACCGGCCGCTCGAGATGCCGAACGTCTATATCCAGGGTCACGTCGCCTGCCCGCAGTGGGACGTGCTCGGCCTGGCGATGCCGGGCGTACCGGGCTTCCCGCACTTCGGGCACAACGAGCGGGTCGCCTGGTGCATCACCCACGCTATGGCCGACGACCAGGATCTGTACCGGATCGACGGGTCGGATACCAGCCAGCGTGCCGAGGTCATCAAGGTGCGCGGCGGCGACGAGATCCGCCTCGACGTTCGCGGCAGCGATCGCGGGCCGCTCGTCAGCGATGAGTTCGCGTTCGCGTGGACGGCTACCGCCGACATCAACCGCGGGTTCGACGCGCTGCCGCAGATGCTGCGGGCGCAGTCGGTCGGTGCGCTCTTCGAGACCATGCGGCCGTGGGTGGAGCCGGCCAACAACATGCTCGCCGCGGACGCCGACGGCACCATCGGGTACCTCACCAGAGGCCGGCTACCAGTCCGCACCAGGCCGGACGCGGTCTGGGGACCAGTCCCCGGCGCAGATCCGGCCTACGGCTGGCGGGGTTACGTGGCCTTCGCGGACCTGCCGCAGCTCCGCGACCCCGATGGCGGGTTCCTGTTCAGCGCCAACAATCGGATCGCCGCCGCCGACGACGCACCCTACATAGGCCTCGACGTGGCCGCCCCATGGCGGGCGAGCCGGATCGTGGACACCATCTCCGCGCTATCCGAAGCGACGGTGGCGGACATGGCCGCCCTGCACCGCGACGTCGTCTCGCTGCCGGCCAGGCGGATCGTCCGGCTGCTCGGTGGCTGGGCGCCGGTTGCTGGCTGGGACGGCCGGCTGACTGCAGACTCCACGGCCGCGGCGGCCTATTCCGTGCTGCGCCGCGAGCTCGCGCTGCTGCTGCTCGAGAGGTCCGGGCTAGCAGACTTCGTCGATCATCCCTGGAATCGACTGCTGCCCGGCGTCCGGGCCGAGTCGGTGGTGTGGCGGGTCGCCGGCGACCACCTGGAAGCGGGCGACGAGTCGCTGCTCGGCGGCTGGTCCTGGCAGCGAGCGCTGACCGAGGCGGTACGCCGGACCGAGCGAGCCTGGCGCGGCGAGGCCTGGGGCGAGCTGCACGCCACGTCCCAGCGCCACCCGCTGGGACGGTCCGCGCTTGACCCGCCGTCGGTGCCCTATGGCGGCGACATGGACACCGTGCAGGCCAGTTCCTATCTGTCCGCGGAGCCGGTCGGTGGCCTGCGCACCGCGTCGGGCTCGGTCGCGCGGTATGCCTTCGACGTCGGCGACTGGGACCGATCCGGCTGGGTGGTTCCGCTCGGCGCTTCCGGGGTGCCAGCTAGCCCGCACGCAGGCGACCAGCAGGAATCGTGGCGCACCGGCCAGTTGCTGTCCGCGCCGTACTCGCCGCGGGCCGTGCAGGCCGCAGCGCGGGACCGGCTCACGCTGCTGCCCGGATAGCAGCCACTGACCCGGAAACTCTGTTGACCGGACAGCCAGGTGGCCCTACCGTCGGTGCCCGTGTCGGCATGGACAATCGAGCAGTGGCCGGTCCGGGAGCAGCCCGACGAGCTGCTGGCTGAGCTGCACGCGGCGCGCGAACCGCTGCACGCGGAGGCGACGCCGGACGACCCACGGCAGCCGCTGGCTGAAGAGATCGCCCAGGTCCGGAATCTGCCTGCGCCTGAGGACGGGTTCGTGCTCGTGGCCCGCGACCCGACCGGGTCCATCGCCGGCCTCGCGTCGGCCGGCTGGGAGCAACTGGCCGGCTGGCAGCACGTGCTGTTCACCGGCATCGCCGTGCTGCCAGGCGGCCGCGGGCAGGGCGTCGGCACGCTGCTACTCGACCGCTCGGTGGCGATCGCTGAGCAGCGCGGGCTGCGCCTGCTGATAGGCCGAACCAGGGACAACGTGCCCTCCGGCGCGGCGTTCTGCGCGCGATTCGGCGCCGAGCAGGCCATGGTCGGGCAGGAGAATCGGCTTGACCTGCGCAGCGTTGATGAGGATCTGGTAGCCCGGTGGATCGCCGAGGGCCCGGTCCGGGCGGCGGGCTACCGGCTGCAGCTCGTGGCCGGACGCACGCCCGACGCACTGGCCGGCCACGTCGCCGACGTGATGAACGTGATGAACTCCGCACCGCGGGAGAATATGGACGTCGGCGATACTCCCGTCACGGCGGAGCTGGTGCGGGAGTACGAGGACGCCGCGCTCGCCGCGGGCGCACAGCAGTGGGCCTGCTACGCGGTCGAGGAGTCCTCCGGGCGATTCGTCGGCCTCACCACCATCTCCCACCAGCCGGGCAGGCCGGACCGGGTGTGGGTTGGCGACACCGGGGTGGAGCCGGCGCACCGCGGGCGCGGCCTCGGCAAGTGGCTCAAGGCCGCGATCACCCGCCGCATTCTGGACGAACTGCCCGACGTGCGCTGGGTGGTCACCTGGAATGCGGGTAGCAACGACGCCATGCTGGCGATCAACACTCGCCTCGGCTTCCGCACCGCCGCTGTCGTGACGACCTGGCAGGCGGGCACGGACGCGCTCCGGGCGCGACTGGCGGCCGCGGTCGCCGGTGCATGCCACTCCGGTCGGTAAAGTGCCTGGTCATGGCCTGAAATCGGAGAATGGGTGAGGTCGCCGCGCGGGACCACACCCGGACCAAGGCGGGCCCGATTGACCAGGTGGCCGGGCTCCCATATGCTTGACGCTGCACTGTGTGCTGGTGCAGTCCGCCAATGGTCAGGCAGCCCGCGGGGCGGTCTCGCTAGAGGCCGGGGTCGGTGATGCTGGCCCGGGGACGTCACCTCAAACATGACTTTCCTTTGTCGGACCCGCCGCGCACAGTACCGTCCTGCAATCCACATCTGTCCGTATCCGGAGTCCACCAACACATGACGAGTAGCACTGAGGCCACCTCGACCCCCAAGGTAGCGATCAACGACATCGGTTCCGAGGAGGCCTTCCTCGCCGCGATCGACGAGACAATCAAGTACTTCAACGACGGCGACATTGTCGAAGGCACTGTCGTCAAGGTCGACCGGGACGAGGTTCTGCTCGACATCGGCTACAAGACCGAGGGCGTCATCCCGTCCAGGGAACTGTCCATCAAGCACGACGTGGACCCCCACGAGGTCGTTAAGACCGGCGAGCACATCGAGGCCCTGGTCCTCCAGAAGGAGGACAAGGAAGGCCGGCTGATCCTGTCCAAGAAGCGCGCCCAGTACGAGCGCGCCTGGGGCACGATCGAGAAGATCAAGGA
>JBAUAR010000173.1:0-40996 GCA_049675875.1 Streptosporangiaceae bacterium | reverse complement strand
CCGGCGTACCGAGCGCCACGACCAGCGTGCTGGCGGGCCAGCCACACGCCGCGGCTGCGACCGCGGCCGCGACCGGGAACAGCAGGTTCATGCGAGCTCCTGATCGCTGGGTCATGTGCGGGAGAGGCGCGGACGGAGGCGTTATGCTGCGCGGCGACACCAGTGTCACACTCCGGCGAGCATCGGCATGCGAGATCATGGAGTCCAGCGCAAGGAGAGAATCGTTGACCTGGGATGAGCTTCTCGGCTATTGCCTGGCCAGGCCGGGCGCCTGGCAGGACGAGCCATGGGAAGGCGACGTCGTGGTCAAGGTCGGCAGCAAGATCTTCGCCTTCCTGGGCGCGGGCACCAGCGTCGGCGTGAAGTGCGGCGCTACCCGCGAGGTCGCCGACGAGTGGCTGGCCCGGTTTCCGGTGGACGCAACGGTGATGCCGTACATCGGCCGGTCCGGCTGGAACAGCCTGCAGATCGGCCGCGGCATACCCGACGAAGATCTCCGGGACGCCGTCGACGCGTCCTACGACGCGGTCGTCGCCAAGCTACCGAGGAAGGACCGTCCGACATGACCTGGACCGCGCCCGACGTCCATCGCGCCGACCCGCCCAACGTTGCTGACGAGCGGACCGCGCTGCAGGGCTGGCTCGATTATCACCGCGCGACGCTGCGCGGGAAATGCGCGGGGCTGACCGGCGAGCAGCTCGTCATCCGGCCGGTCCAGTCCTCGACGCTGTCGCTGCTTGGCCTGGTCCGGCACATGGCCGAGGTCGAGCGGGGCTGGTTCCTGAAGAGATTCGCCGGCCAGCCCGATCTGCCCGCGCTGTTCTGGAACGAGGAGTACCCGGATGGCGACTTCGACCTGACCGACGCAAAGACCGCCGAGACAGACTTTGCCACGTATGCGTCCGCGTGTGCGGCGGCGGACGATGCGGCCCGCGGGCATTCGCTGGACGAGACCTTCGTGCATCCCCGCAGTCACGAGACCATGGACCTGCGGTGGATCTACCTGCACATGATCGAGGAGTACGCGCGGCACAACGGCCACGCCGACCTGATCCGCGAGCTGATCGACGGCGTGACCGGCGACTAGCGCAGGCTCGCCAGCCGGCCGACCGTATCGTCGAGCTCGGCGACCAGCGAGCTCATGACATCCGCGACTGGCCTGACCTCGGTCATCCGGCCGATGATCTGGCCGACCGGCAGCGGGATGACATCCGGGTCGCCGGCCAGCATCAGCCGCTGGTGCGCCTCGGCGACCAGCAGGTTCTGCAGGGGCATCGGCAGCGGATCCGGCGCACCCGGATCAGACCATGCCTCGGTCCACCGGTTCTTCAGCAGCCGGGCGGGCTTGCCGGTATAAATCCGGGACCGGACGGTGTCGGAAGACGTAGCCGCCAGCAACGCGTCGCGCACGGCAGGCAGCGGTGACAGGGCCGCGTACTCGGCCGTGACCAGCCACGCTGAGCCCATCCACGCACCGGCCGCGCCGAGCGCGAGAGCCGCCGCGATCTGCCTGCCACTGCCGATGCCACCGGCCGCCAGCACCGGCACCTGCGGTCCGACGGCGTCCACTACCTCGGGCACCAGCACCATGGTCGCGATCTCACCGGTATGCCCGCCAGCCTCGTAGCCCTGGGCGACCACGATGTCGACGCCCGCTGCAACGTGCGACCGGGCATGCGCCGTTTTCCCCGCGAGCGCGGCCACGAGCATGCCACGGTCGTGCGCGCTGGCGATGACGTCAGCGGGCGGCGAGCCCAGCGCGTTGGCGATCAGACGGGCACGATGCCCGAGCGCGACCTCGACCTGCGTCCTCGCCACCGAGTGCAGCCAGCCGAGGACGCCGTCCGCACTGCGGGCGCCCGGCGGTAGCGGCGGCACCCCCAGATTCGCCAGCGTGTGCTCGACAAAGTCGCGATGCCCGGCGGGGATCAGCTGGTTCAGGTCGAGGGCCGCGCCTTCGGTCGGGATCGTGGCCGGCATCACGACGTCCACGCCGTAAGGCCGTCCGCCGGTGCTGTCATCCAGCCAGGAGAGCACCTTGTCCAGCTCGGTCGCGTCGTTGAACCGCACGCAGCCGAGCACGCCGAGCCCGCCGGCCCGGCTGATGGCCGCCGCGACGTGCTCGGACGGCGTGAAGCCGATGATTGGGTGCTCGATGCCCAGCTGATCGCACAGCGGAGTGCGCATGGCGAGCCTCCTCAGCCTTGCTGCGGCGCTGCGGTGGCCGCGGCGGGAGCGCCACTGGCCCCGCCGGGGGTTTCGGGGGGTCGTCCCGCCGGGCCGGCTTCTTCGCGGGGGGTCTCGGGGGGTCGTCCCCCCGAGCCAGCAGCAGCGGCGTGCTCCGCCGCGTACCGGTGCGCCCACCGGTAGTCGGCCTTGCCCGCCGGGGTTCGGCCGATCTGCTCGACCAGCCAGACGGACCTCGGCACCTTGTACCCGGCGATCTGGGTGCGAAGGTGCTCCTGCAGCCCAGCCAGGTCGATGTCGTGGCCCTGGCGCGGCTGGACGAGCGCCGCCACCCGTTGCCCGAGCCGGTCGTCCGGGATCCCGATGACCATGGCATCGAAGACGTCCGCATGCGACTTCAGCGCCCCTTCGACCTCCTCCGGGTATACCTTCTCGCCGCCAGTGTTGACGCACGTGTTCCCGCGGCCCAGCAAGGTGATCGAGCCGTCTTCCTCCACCCTGGCGTAGTCGCCGGGCACCGCGTAGCGGACCCCGTCGACGTCAGCGAAGAGCGCCGCGGTCTTGACCGGGTCCTTGTAGTAGCCGAGCGGGATGTGGCCACCGCGGGCAATCCGGCCGACCTCGCCGGGCTTGGCCGGCCGGTTGTGCTCGTCGATCACGATTGTCGACGGCCCGGCAGTGACCGTGGGGCCTTCGGCCTTCTTGGTGCCAGCGGACACGAAGCCGAGCCCGGTGAAGCCGGTCTCCGACGAGCCGATCGCGTCGGTAATGACGACGTTCGGCAGCAGGGTGAGGTACTGGTCCTTGACGGTGGCTGAGAAGATCGAACCGTTGCTCGAGACGGCGAGTACCGACGACGAGTCGTATCGTTCCTGCTCGTAGGCCTCGATCAGCGGTCTGGCCATTGCGTCGCCGACCATCACGATCGTGTTGACCTTGTGCCGTTCCACGGCCCGCCAGACCTCGTGCGGGTCGAACTGCGGCATGAGCACCACGGAGTCCCCGGCGAACAGGGCAGGCAGCGTGCTCCACTGCGCGCTGCCATGGATCAGCGGCGCGGTCGCCAGCCGGATCAGGCCGGCTGGCCCGGTGGTACCGCGGCGGATCTGTGCCCACTCATCCGGCAGCCGCTCTCCGGTGGTGAAGTCGATGCCGCCGCCAAGCGTCCGCCACACGTCTTCGTGGCGCCACAGCACGCCCTTCGGGTATCCGGTAGTGCCACCGGTGTAGAGCAGGTAGATGTCGTCGGAGCTGCGCTCGGCGAAGTCACGGTCGCGAGACTCGCCGGCGATTGCCGTCGCGAAGTCGACGGCCCGCGCGGGCAGCTCCCGGCCGCTCCCGTCGTCGATCGCCAGGACCGCCCCGAGGCTGGGAAAGTCTGGCAGCAGCGCCGCGACCTTGTCGCTGTACTGCCGGTCGAAGACCAGGGCTTTGAGCTCGGCCTCGCTGAACAGGTAGCGCAGCTCGGCGTCGACGTACCGGTAGTTGACGTTGACGGGGATGGCGCGGAGCTTGTAGCAAGCGAGGAACGCCTCGACGAGCTCAATCGAATTCCGGCCGTAGACACCGGCGTGGTCGCCGGTGCCAACGCCAGCCGCTGCCAGGCAGTGCGCGAGCTGGTTGCTGCGCGCTTCCAGCTCGCGATAACTGACCTCGACGTCGCCACACGCGATGGCCAGGCGCTCGGGTACCGCGTCGACTGCATGCTCGAAGAGATCAGCGATGTTCAGCGCCATGGGTACGAAACTAGAACGTGTTATCGTTCGGCACAACCTGTGCGTACCGAATTCGCGGCGCGCCGCCCGCCGGTGAGGAGGTGGTTACGGCGACCGCTCATCAGGCTGACGGCGGCGAGCCACCGCACGCGCTGGTCGAGCTGCGCGGGCACGTCCTGATCGTCACGATGAACCGCCCGCAGGCCCGTAACGCGCTCAGCGGCCCGATGATGGCGATCATGAAGGGCGCCTGGGACCGCGTCGATAGCGACCCGCAGGTCCGGGTGTGCATTCTGACCGGGGCGGGCGGGGCGTTTTGCGCCGGGGCCGATCTGAAGGCGATGACCGCATCGCATCCCGGTACCTCGTTCGCGGCCGGCACGTTTGACCCGTCCGTGATCGAGCCGCTGCTCAAGGGCCGCCGGCTCACCAAGCCGCTGATCGCCGCCGTCGAGGGTCCGGCGATCGCCGGCGGTACCGAGATCCTGCAGGCCACCGACATCCGGGTGGCCGGCCGCAGCGCCAGGTTCGGTGTGTCGGAGGCCCGCTGGGGGCTGTTCCCGCTCGGCGGATCGGCCGTCCGGCTGACCCGCCAGATCCCCTACACCGTCGCGGCCGATCTGCTGCTCACCGGCAGGCACATCACCGCCGCCGAGGCGCTCGCCATGGGCCTGATCGGACACGTCGTCGAGGACGGGCAGGCGCTGGCGAAGGCGGTCGTGATCGCGGAGATGGTCGCCGCGAACGGCCCGCTCGCGGTGCAGGCGATCCTGCGCACCATCCGGGAGTCCGAGGGGCTGGCGGAGAACGACGCGTTCGCGCTCGAAGCCAGGCTCGGTATTGCGGTGTTCGCGAGCGAGGACGCAAGGGAGGGCCCGCGCGCGTTCAGCGAAAAGCGCAAACCGAACTTTTCCGGTCACTGACGACTCCGACCGAGCGCATGGCTGGCCGTCTGGTGCAGCAGGAGCTACACCAGACCGGCATCCATGCGCGCCGCCGGGCAGCCTGGCGGTCGGCTGCACGTTGGCCGCCGACTCGGGAACCTGTGTTAGCTTCCGGATCGTGGCGGGGTTCACCTGTCGGTGCAGAGCGGATGCGGGAGAGGAAGACCTGATGGCGATCTCCAATCCCGGCCCGATCCCGGTCGGTCAGGGCGAAGGCGCTTCGCTCATCGCTGTCTCGCGGTCACTCGAGCCGCTGATCCGCGCGCATGCGGCGGCTCTTGAGGCGGGACGCATCCCCCAGCAGCTGGTCGAGGAGTTCTACGACGCAGGCGTCTTCAGGGCAATGCTCCCGCGAGAGCTCGGCGGCCTCGAAGCCGAACCGGTCGAGTGGCTCCAGATGATCGAGGAGCTAGCGCGGGTGGATGCGTCGGCGGGATGGCTTGCGTTTATCCAGTCGGGCGTAGGGCTGACGTTCCTCGATCCGGAACGGTTCGAACGCTTCCGGTTGCGAGTGGGCGGACGCCTGATCCTCGCGATGAGCCTCGGCCGGATCGGTGGCAAAGCGGTCAGGGTCAAGGACGGTTACCTCATCAGCGGCCGGTGGCCGTTCGCCAGCGGTTCTCCGTTCGCGACCTGGCTCGGCGGGATGTCGTTCGTGTGCGGCGAGGACGACTCGGCGGTCCTGGATAGCAGCGGACAGCCGCAGCGCCTGCTCGCGATATGGCCGGCCGACCAGGCCCGCCTCATCGATACGTGGGATGGACTAGGCCTGCGCGGCACAGGAAGCGGCGACTTCGAGATATCCGACCTCTTTGTCCCAGACGAACAGGTCAACCCGGGGTTCTACGCCGCGCCGGTCTACGACCGGGCGCTGTTTCGGATGAAGGAGATGCCGGAAGTGGGTCACGGCGCGCACGCGCTCGGCGTCGCGTCAGCAGCGCTGGAGTCGTTCGTAGACGCTGTCAGCTCCAAGCCTCTGCCGGGGTCGGCGCGGCAAGCGGCGATGGGACATATGCAGGCTCACCAGATCGCGTTTGGCCGGGCCGACGTCCTGATCCGCGCCGCGCGGTCGCTGCTCCACGGGACCGTGCGTGCCGCCTACGAGGACGCCATGGTGCATTCCGAACTGGCGCTCGACCTGCGGGTCCGCCTGCGCGAGGCGAACATCTTCGCGGTGAGAGCGGCGAAGGAGGCAGCCGGCCTCATCTTCGACATGGCCGGATCGGCCGCCGTCTACCGAGGCCGTCCGATCGAGAAAGCGTTCCGCGACATCAATACCGCCGCCAACCACACCAACTATCTGGATACCGCGTACGCGGCGATTGGCTCCTACTTCCTTACCAGAGACCGCGAGGGCGGCCCGGACATCGCCGGTCGGCCGTTCCTGTGACCAGTGCACCCCGAAGGGCAGCGGCCCGCAGGCGCGTTTACTGCTCTCGCTCCTGACGCAGTAGCTCGAGAGCATTGCCGGGACTCTCGGCCGTGGCCCGGATCATCGCGCGCACGGCGTCCGCCAGAGCCACCCGCGGCACATCGAGCGTTATCGCCGCCGAAGCGGCCCATTGGGTTAGCTGCCGATAGAGTTCAGGGCTCAGGTCCAGGGTAATCCTGACCGGCTTCGACCGGATCGCGGTCCGGCCCGGCGGTCGCGCAGCGGGCTCTGCGCGCCTCGCAGCGGCCGCTGTCATCTGCGCCTTGCGCTGTTCTCGCTGTGAGCTCATATCCGCGCTGCGTGGAGAGGCCGGCACCGATCCACGAGTTCGCGGGCCACGCAGTGCCACACATCACGGCCAGGATGTCTGATGGGCATGCCGAAGCTCTGGGCGTAGACCTCTAGCCGGGGTACTGCGGTCTCCAGCACGTCATAACCGAGCCGCTCAAGCGCATGCCGGGCGTCGTTTGTCGAGTGCGCCCGTGCGATGCAGCGGTTCAGTAGCACGGCTGAGCGGGCAGGCATGTCACGCAACGCGCCGATTTCGTTGATCTCGTCGCGCACTGGTGTGGTGCGGTTGATCTCGATGGGGCTCGGTGCACAAGGGATCAGGATCTCATCGGCATACCGCAGTGCCGACCGGGCGATACCTGGGTGGTCCTCCAATTGTGGCGTGTCGATGATCACCACGTCATCGGCCTGGGCGATCTCGGGCACCCGGCGGTGTAGTTCGCGGGACGGCAGTGCCACGATGCGGAACGGGAACGCCGCCTCCGACGGCGTTAGCCGTGGGTCCATATACGCGAGGTCGGACCATTCCAGGGCACTACCGGACGGGTCAGCGTCGACCAGCAGCACGCTGTTCCCGGCCTGCGCAAAAACATGCGCCAGCCAGACCGCTGACGTGGTCTTGCCCGTGCCCGGCTTGAGGTTAGCCAGGGCGACTCTGAGCCCCCTCACCTGGGCAGTATCGCAGCGTCTGACGGGGATCGGTAGCCGTGCAGACAACGTTGGCACGCCGTGCACTGGCGAGAACTGTGGGTTAACACAGCGGGACGTCTCCTCGGGGTGCTGGTAACCCGCATGGAAATGGACCGGTGCGGGCGAGGATCTGGCCAGCAAGATGACGCAGCGAAACCGCCCGCGGCCTCGTTCGCCTGTTGCTGTAATGCAGTAATTACTGCATTACTGCAACAGTAGCGCTGCGTTCCAGCGGTCGTGTAACGGAACGGATCATCGTGCCAAGGCTGGTCACGAAGCTACCCGGCTGTGGACACGGCCATACCTATGACCAGGTGTGTTGACAAGTTACGCACAGTCTGTGGACGCCCAGGCATGCTAGTCGTGCAGCACGCGGGCTAGCCGTGCACCACGTCGGTGTGGTGGCAGAAGTGCACCCGGGCCGGAGATAGCCCGCGCATCCGGTTCACCGAGGCATGCCAGGAGTCCTCGTCGGCGGCCTGGCCGGGCGGCAGCACGCCGGGTTCGGGCCGGTACTGGCGGGGCGTGTAGGCCGCGTCGCCGATCAGCAGGTCCGGGCCGCCGTCCGCGGCGGCGACCAGAACCGACTGGTGGCCCGAGGTGTGGCCGGGGGTGCTGATCACCGACAGGCCGGGCCGGATCTCGGCGTCCCCGTCCAGCAGCTCGAAGCTGGCGTTCTGGAAGTCGAACCAGTCATACAGCGAAGGTGACTCGCGCCGGCACCGGTCAAGCTCGGCCCGCTGCACGTAGAACGCCGCGTGTTTGAACACCGCGTTCTGCCCGCAGTGGTCGAAGTGCAGGTGAGTGTTGATGACCAGGTCGATGTCACCGGGGACCAGCCCGAGGCCGGCCAGGGCGCCGGCGGCGGTGACGTTGACCACCTCCCAGTCCCGGATCAGGTCGGGCGGCCCGCCGACCCCGGTGTCGACCAGGGCGGCGCCGCCGGGATAGGTGACCACGAAGCCGTGTACAGGCCACCGCTCGTTGTCGCCGGGACCTACTGGCGTACCGCCTAGGTGCAGCCGCTTGACCTCCAGTGACACGGTCCGCTGCCCCTTTCCTCGCCCGCTCGCGCCGTCCCATCCTGGCACCTGCGGCCGGCCGGGTGAAGGCCCGGCCGGGGGCCAGACTCGCTGCAAGGGGCCAAACATCGTGCACACTCACGTCACCGCGCCGACGGCCCGTTCCGCCGCGGCGCCCACTGGCGGACCAAGCTAGAACGTGTTTCACTTTCATCCGTGATGCCGTCCGAGACGGCGCCGCTCAGCGCGCCGCTGGAGATCAGCTTCGACTACACGCGGTCGCTCGGCCCGGTGCTGGGCCGGTTCATGGTCGCCCTGGCGCAGCGTCGCATCCTCGGCTCCCGCGGCGGGGACGGCCGGGTGTACGTGCCGCCCGCGGAATACGACCCGGTTACCTTCGCGCCGCCGACCGAGCTGGTCGAGGTCGGCCCGGCCGGGACGGTTCAGACCTGGTCCTGGCAGTCGGCGCCGAGCGCGGGCCAGCCGCTGACGCGGCCGTTCGCCTGGGCGCTGATCCGGCTGGACGGCGCCGACACCGCGCTGCTGCACGCGGTGGACGCAGGGAATCCGGCGGCCATGCGCACCGGGATGCGAGTGCGGCCGCGGTGGGCGGCCGATCCGGCCGGGAGTATCACCGACATCGCCTGTTTCGAGCTCGCCGGCGACGACGACCCAGGCGAGCGCACGGCACCGGTGGCACGGCAGCCCGTTCCCCTCGTCGGGGAGGGCGACGACACGGATCCGGTACGCATGATCACCACGCCGATCCGGCTGAGCTATCGGCATAGCGCCTCGGCAGAGGAGAGCCGCTACCTGCGCGCGCTCGCGGAGGGCAGGATCATCGGCCAGCGCTGCGCGTCGTGCGGAAAGGTTTACGTGCCGCCGCGTGGCGCGTGCCCGACCTGCGGAGTGCCGACCACGACCGACGTGGCGCTGTCCGACTCCGGCACGGTGACCACTTTCTGCGTGGTGAACGTGCCGTTCCAGGGTCAGCGGGTGCCGGTCCCGTACGTGGCTGCGTCGGTCCTGCTGGACGGTGCGGACATCCCGTTCCAGCACCTGATCCTCGGCTGCGAGCCCGCGGACGTCCGGATGGGCATGCGAGTGCGCGCGGTGTGGCAGCCACGGGACCGGTGGGGCACGACCGCGGAGAACATCGACCACTTCGAGCCGACCGGCGATCCCGACGCGCCGTACGACTCCTACGCACACCACCTGTGAGGCGACCGACCGATGCGTGACGTCGCAGTTGTCGCATTCGCCGAGGCGCCGAATGTCCGGCGGACCGACGGCACTACAAACGGCGTGGAGATGCTGGTGCCGATCTTCGCCGAGGTGTTTGGCCAGACGGGCCTCACCAAGGCCGACATCGGCTTCTGGTGCTCGGGCTCGTCGGACTACCTGGCCGGCCGCGCGTTCTCGTTTGTCTCCGCGGTTGACGCGATCGGCGCGTTCCCGCCGGTGATGGAGTCGCACGTCGAGATGGACGGGGCGTGGGCGCTGTATGAGGCGTGGGTCAAGGTGCTCACCGGTGATGCGGACATCGCGCTCGCGTACGGCTTCGGCAAGTCGTCCGCCGGTGACCTGCGGCGCGTGCTCGCGCTGCAACTGGACCCGTATGTGATGGCGCCGCTGTGGCCGGACTCCGTCAGCATCGCCGCGCTGCAGGCACGGCTCGGCCTGGAACGCAACCTCTGGACGGAACGCGGCATGGCCGAGGTCGCGGCCGCGCGCCGGGCCGCCGCGCTCTCGAACTCCAGGGCCCAGCTGTCCGGCATGGTGACGGTTGACGATCTGCTGGCCGAGCCGTACCTAGCCGACCCGCTGCGCGCCCACGACTGCGCGCCGGTCACCGACGGCGCTGCGGTCGTCGTGATCGCGGCCGAGGACCGGGCGCGATCGCTGTGTGACCGGCCGGCCTGGATCACCGGCTTCGAGCACCGGATCGACTCCGGTTCGCTGGGGGCGCGGGACCTCACGACCGCCCCCTCCGCGGCCGCGGCGGGGGCGGCGGCCCTGCCCGGCGACGCGGCCGGGATTGACGTGGCTGAGCTGCACGCCCCGTTCACGCATCAGGAACTGATCCTGCGGGCGGCCCTCGGCCTGCCGGACTCGGCGGTGATCAGCCCGTCCGGCGGCGCGCTGGCAGGCAATCCGATGTTCGCGGCCGGGCTCGCGCGGATCGGGCACGCCGCCAGGTCGATCTTCTCGGGCTCCGCTCGGCGCGCCCTCGGACACGCGACCAGCGGCCCGGCGCTGCAGCAGAACCTCGTCTGCGTGCTGGCGGCACGATGACGACCCCGCACCGAGCCGCGGTACTCGGCACTGGCCAGACCCACCATCGCAGCAAGCGCCCGGACGTGTCGATCGCCGGCCTGTGCCGGGAGGCGGTAGACCGCGCGCTCGCCGACGCTGGCCTGGAACTGCCCGATATCGACGCGGTCGTCGTCGGCAAGGCACCGGATTTGTTCGAGGGCGTCATGATGCCGGAGCTGTACCTGGCCGACGCGCTCGGTGCCGTGGGCAAGCCGCTGCTGCGGGTGCACACGGCCGGGTCTGTCGGCGGCGCCACCGGCGTGGTGGCCGCGAACCTGGTGCAGGCGGGGCTGCACCGGCGGGTGCTTGCGGTCGCGTTCGAGAAGCAGTCTGAGTCCAATGCCATGTGGGCGCTGTCGATCATGCCGCCGTTCGCCATGCCGCTGCTGGCTGGCGCTGGCGGTTACTTCGCGCCGCACGTCCGGGCGTACATCCGGCGCAGCGGGTCGCCAACGCACGTGGGCGCCATGGTCGCGGTCAAGGACCGGCGGAACGGTGCGAAGAATCCGTACGCGCACCTGCGCCAGCCGGACATCACGCTGGCACAGGTGCAGGCGTCGCCGATGCTGTGGGACCCGGTGCGCTACGACGAGACGTGCCCATCGTCCGACGGCGCGTGCGCCGTCGTGATCGGGGACCAGGCCGCGGCGGAGGCTGCCGCACGGCCGGTGGCCTGGATCCGGGCCACGTCGATGCGCACCGAGCCGACCATGTTCTCGGGCAAGGACCACGTCAATCCGCGGGCCGGTGCCGACGGCGCGGCCGCGCTGTGGGCGAAGGCGGGCATCACCCGGCCGCTGGAACAGATTGACGTGGCCGAGATCTACGTGCCGTTCTCCTGGTTCGAGCCGATGTGGCTGGAGAACCTGGGCTTCGCCGCGCCGGGCGGCGGCTGGAAGCTGACCGAGGCCGGCGAGACCGAGATCGGCGGGCTGATCCCGGTGAACCCGTCGGGCGGCGTGCTGTGCTCGAACCCCATCGGGGCGTCTGGCCTGCTGCGGTTTGCGGAGTCGGCCATGCAGGTCACGGGCAAGGCCGGCGAGCACCAGGTGCCGGGCGCGCGGGTCGCGCTGGGGCATGCCTACGGCGGTGGCTCGCAGTACTTCTCGATGTGGGTGGTCGCCGGCACGCCGGACTGAGGCTCGACACGCTCGATAACATCCGGCCGATGAGCGCGGCCGGCTGACCGCGAGGCGGTTCGGTCAGTGGTAGCTGACCGGGAGGCGCTTCACGCCGTTGAGCCAGCCCGAGCGCAACCGCTGTGCCTCCCCGGCCTTGCTGATGTCGGGCATCGCGTCGGCGATCGCGTTGAAGATCAGGTCGATCTCCAGCCGGGCCAGGTTCGCGCCGAGGCAGTAGTGCGTCCCGCTGCCGCCGAAGCCCACGTGCGGGTTCGGGGTGCGCAGGATGTCGAAGCGCTCGGGGTGGTCGAACGCCGCATCGTCGAAGTTGGCGGACCGGTAGAACAGTCCGACGCGCTGGCCCTTCCTGATTTCCTGCCCGCCCAGCTGGGTGTCCCTGGTCGCGGTGCGCTGGAACGCCGTGACCGGCGTCGCCCAGCGGACAATCTCGTCGACGGCGGTCTGCGGGCGCTCGGCCTTGAACAGCTCCCACTGGTCGGGGTGGTCGAGGAAGGCCAGCATGCCGTGCGAGATGGCGTTCCGCGTGGTCTCGTTGCCCGCGACGGCCAGCAGGATGACGAAGAAGCCGAACTCGTCCTCGGTCAGTTCATCGCCGTCGACCTCGGCCCGCACGAGCTTGGTGATGATGTCGTCGCGCGGGCAGGCACGCCGGTCCGCGGCCATGACCATGCTGTAGCCGAGCAGTTCGGCCGCCGCGTCCCCGCCGTCGGCGGAGTAGTCCGGGTCGTCGTAACCGACCATCTGGTTGGACCAGGTGAAGATCTTGTGCCGGTCGTCCTGCGGTACGCCGAGCAGCTCGGCGATGGCCTGCAGCGGCAGCTCACAGGCGACATCGGTGACAAAGTCGCCGTGGCCCTTGGTGAGTGCCGTGCTGACGATCTGCCGGGCCTTGGCCGCCAGCACCTCGCGCAGGTCGCTGATGGCGCGCGGGGTGAAGCCGCGGGACACGATGCCACGAACCTTGGTGTGCTGCGGCGGGTCGATGTTGAGCATGATCACGCGCTGCATCTCGACCTGCTCGCGGGTGGTGCCGCGGAGGAACCTGATGATCGCGCCGTTTTCCTCGCTGCTCCAGGTTTCGCTGTCCCTGGACACGGCCACGACGTCCCGATGCCGGGTGACCGCCCAGAAGCCGTCGTCGTCGAAGCCGATGTCCGTGGGCTGGCTGTTCCACCACACCGGGGCGGCGCGGCGCAGCTCGGCCAGCTCTTCTTCCGGCACCCGAACCGCGTACAGGTCAGGATCGGTCAGGTCGAGACCTGGCGCTATCCGCGGCTGTCCCATGACTGGCCTCCGGATCTGTAACGTGTTCTAGTTGGATTGAAGCACGCGGCGGGCGAGCGGTGAACCGCCCGGGCCGAAACTTTGTAGAACACGTTCTACTATCGGGATCAGGGAAGCGCGAGGAGCAGCCGTGGGCAGTGCGGTCATCGTCGAGGCAGTCCGGACGCCGATCGGCAGGCGGCGCGGCGCCCTAGCGGGCCTGCATCCGGCGGAGTTGCTCGGGCACGTGCAGGCCACTGTCGTCGACCGCGCCGGTCTCGATCCGGCCGCGGTCGAGCAGGTCGCGGGCGGCTGCGTCACGCAGGCGGGGGAGCAGGCAGGGAACGTCACCCGGACCGCCTGGCTACACGCGGGACTGCCGCAGCACACCGGCTGCCTCACCCTCGACGCCCAATGCGGCTCGGCTCAGCAGGCGGTGCACCTGATGGCCGGGCTTATTGCGGCGGGCGCCATCGACGTGGGAATCGGCTGCGGCGTGGAGTCCATGAGCCGGCTGGGCCTCGGCGCCAACATCGGCACCGGCCTCGGCACTCCCAAGCCGGAATCCTGGACCATCGACATGCCGAGCCAGTACGAGGCCGCCGAGCGGATCGCGCGCCGGCGTGGCTTCAGCCGCGAGCAGGTCGACGCGTTCGGTCTGCGTTCCCAGCAGAACGCCCAGCGAGCCTGGGCGGAGGGGCGCTTCGGGCGCGAGGTCGCGCCGGTGACTGCGCCTGTCCTCGACGCCGACGGCAAGCCAACCGGCGAGCGCCGGGTCGTCGACCGGGACGGCGGGCTGCGCGAGACCAGCATGGCCGCCCTGGCCGGGCTGAAGCCGGTGCTACCCGGCGGGCTGCACACGGCCGGCACGTCGTCGCAGATCTCCGACGGAGCAGCCGCCGTGCTGCTCGCCGACGAAACCCGGGCGCGCGAGCTTGGCCTGCGGCCGCGGGCGAGGATCCTGGCTCAGTGCCTGATCGGCGACGACCCGTACTACCACCTCGACGGCCCGGTGGCGGCGACCGAGCGGGTGCTGAAGCGGGCTGGCATGACGATCGCTGACATCGACATCTTCGAGGTCAACGAGGCCTTCGCGTCGATCGTGATGTCGTGGGCGAGCGTGCACGAGCCGGACCCGGACGCGGTCAACGTCAACGGCGGCGCGATCGCGCTCGGTCATCCTGTCGGCAGTACCGGATCGCGGCTGATCACCACGGCGCTGCACGAGCTCGAGCGCAGGGGCGCCAGCACTGCGCTGGTGTCCATGTGCGCCGGCGGCGCGATGGCCACCGCGACGATCATCGAGCGGGTCTAGCGCCGGTCACTCCTGCGGGTAAACGGCCTCGCCCTGCCAGAAGTACCACTGGTAACCCCACGGATCGGTGATGTGGCACGTACGGGGCCCGTATGACTCGTCCTTCGGCGGGTCAATCTGCTCTCCGGCCTGACGGATCCGCTCGTACTGCGCGTCGACGTCGCTGACGGCGACGATGAGCAGCGCCCCAGCGCCGAACTCCGGGCCGGCTGCTGATCCGCCGGAGCTGATGTCGACCCGCGTCGGCCCGATGACAAGTTCACCTTCCCGCCACCGGCCACCGCTATCGCGCACCACTCGGCGCGGGTCAGCGGGCCCGAATCCCAGCACCCGGGTCAGCCACTCGGCTGCCGCGTCGCCGTCCGGGTACCGCAGGTACGCCGTCACCCCGAGGAATTGAATCTGTTCGCTCATACGCCCATGCTGACGCGCAGCCGCCGGCAGCGCTTGGACAAACCGGTGTGCCGACCGGGAACGGCATGCGGCCCGCCGCCGCGGCGCAACGTGCTGTCGGTGTGATGCAGGTCACACCGGGGTGAGTAGCGCGGCCGGGGTGGTGTCGCTGTAGCGGGTGTTGTCCGGCGGCGACCCGCGATGAGCCAGCCCCGAGAACTAAGGAGTCCCGATGCGCCTGCTAGCGAAGTCCCTGGCGGCGGCCTGCGCCGCAGCAGCCACCGCCGCAGCGGCAGGGCAGTCGGAGACACGCGTCCGGTTTCGGTGCACGCGAGCTGGCGGGCGAGGAGTCGGCGCTCGCCCTGTTCCGGGGGAGCATCACGGCGTCGCCGGGCCCCGGCCGCTTCGCACGGTGGGCCGCTGCACCCGGAAAGTTCGCGACCCGGCCGATCCGTAAGCCGGTTCGCTGGAATCTGCGGCTGGCCGCGGCCGCGGCGGTGGTGGTCTGCGGCGGGATGGCCGCGGCCGCGTACGCCGCCGCCCTGCCCGCGCCCGTCCAGCACCTCGTACATGACGTGTTCCAGTTTGCCGGCGTGCCGGACAGCCAGGCGGGATCAGGCCGGACCGGCCATGGCACAACGCCGCCCAGCCACGGGCCGGCCGCCCCGGTCAGCCCCGGCAACGCGGCACCCTCCGCCGCCCCGAGCGCCGGCGCCGTCGTCCCGTCTGCGTCAGCCGGTGCGGCCGTGCTGTCGGCGACCGCGGACAGCACCGAGATCACCGCCGGCACCAGCGTGGTGATCAGCGGCCAGCTCAGCTGGCCCGGCCACCCGGTGAGCGGCCTCACCATGACGGTGCTGGAGCGCCCCGCCCGGACGTGCGGGTGACCGTGGTGCCCGCGGTGTCGCTGGGGCTGCAGGCCAGCAGCGGCGGCGCGACCGACCTGCTCACGGTCAGCGCGCCGTACGCCCAGCGCGGCGACGTCGTGGTCGTGCAGGTATCGGCCGCCGGCGGGGCGTGGACCTACTTGCGGCAGGGCACGCTCGGCGTGCTGCACGGGGCCGTTTTCGTGGTGAGCGCCGCCGGGCTGACCGTCGACCGTGCGACAACAATTTGCTAGCAGTCATGCAAATTTCGGGTCTCAGGCCGAGATCGCTGAAGTCTGACGCTAACGTCAAGGTTAGAGTTGGAGCAGACGTGTCAGCAACAGCGATGAGGAGCCCGCATGGCGGTCGACGAGCAGAGCCTCGAATCTACCCGGGCCCGGCCCGGCCAGGGGAGGCACTACAAGTGGATCGCGCTATCGAACACCACGCTCGGCATCCTGATGGTCACGATCAATCAGTCCATCCTGCTGATCTCGCTGCCTGACCTGTTCCGGGGCATCAACCTCAACCCGCTGGTGCCGTCGAACACCTCGTACTTCCTCTGGGTGTTTATGGGGTTCCTGCTCGTCACGGCGGTGCTGGTGGTGAGCCTGGGCCGGGTCGGCGATATCTACGGCCGGGTCAAGATGTATAACCTCGGCTTCGCGGTGTTCACGCTGTTCTCGATCCTGCTGTCGGTGACGTTCCTCACCGGACCCGCCGGCGCGATCTGGATCATCGTCATGCGCGTGTTCCAGGGCGTCGGCGGCGCGTTCTTGTTCGCGAACTCGACCGCGATCATCACCGACGCGTTCCCGGTCGAAGAGCGCGGCAAGGCCCTTGGCATCAACGGCATCGCGGGCGTGAGCGGGTCATTCCTCGGCCTGCTGCTCGGCGGCGTGCTAGCGCCAATCGAATGGCGGCTGGTGTTCCTGGTCTCCGTGCCGTTCGGGCTGTTCGGCACCGTGTGGGCCTACCTGATGCTGAAGGACAACGGCATCCGCATCCCCGCCAAGATCGACTGGCTGGGCAATACGCTGTTCGCGGCTGGCCTGATCGCGCTGCTGACCGGCATCGTCTACTCGCTGCTGCCCTACGGCGGGCATCCGACCGGCTGGACCAACCCGTGGGTGCTGGCGGGGGTCTTCGGCGGAATCGGGCTGCTCGCGCTGTTCGCCTGGGTGGAGACCAAGGTGACTGCTCCGATGTTCCGGCTCAGCCTGTTCCGGATCCGGGCGTTTACCTTCGGCAACATCGCCGCGCTCCTCGGTGCGCTCGGCCGGGGCGGCATCCAGTTCATGCTGATCATCTGGCTGCAGGGCATCTGGCTGCCGCAGCACGGCTACAGCTTCAGCCAGACCCCGCTGTGGGCCGGAATCTCGATGCTGCCGCTGTCGATCGGCTTCCTGCTGGTCGGCCCGCTGGCGGGCATGCTGTCCGACCGGCACGGCGCCCGGCTGTTCGCGACCACCGGCCTGGCCGTGTCGTGCGCCGCGTTCTTCCTGCTGGAACTGCTGCCCATCAACTTCAGCTATGTGTGGTTCGCGGTGCTCATCTTCCTGTTCGCCGTCGGCATGGGGCTGTTCTTCGCCCCGAACCAGGCCAGCGTCATGAACAGCCTGCCACCCGACCAGCGCGGCGCAGGCGCGGGCATGATCAACACCTTCCAGAACTCCGCCACGGTGCTGTCGCTGGGGCTGTTCTTCACCATCGTCACGCTCGGCCTCGCGGCGCGGCTGCCGTCCGCCCTCTTCAAAGGCCTGACCGCGGCGGGCGTGCCCGGCCCGGCCGCGCACGCCGTCGCGAACGAGCCGCCGATCGGCAGCCTGTTCTCCGCGTTCCTGGGCTACAACCCGATCAAGGAGCTGCTCGGCCCCACCGGCGTGCTGCAGAAGCTGCCCGCCAGCCAGGCGGCCTACCTGACCAGCCGCTCGTTCTTCCCGAAGCTCATCGAGGAGCCGTTCGCCGGCGGGCTGCACCTGGCCTTCACGTTCGCGGGGATTGCGACGATCATCGCCATCGTGGCGTCGGCGGTGCGGGGCAAGCGCTACGTGCACGCCGAGCCGGTGTCGGCTGAGGCACCGGTGGATCCGGTGATCGGCGAGATGGTGACCTACCCTGTAGACGCCGAGCTGGCTGATGAGCCGGACGCGCTCGGGGAGAGCCGGTAGCCGATGAGCCGCACGGCAGGTCAGCCCGGCGCGGTCCGCGACGACACGCGGGCCCCGGCTGCCGAGGGTGCCGGGGGTGCCGAGGGTGCGGAACACCTGCTCGGCATCGGGGCGGCGGCTGAGCGGGCCGGAGTGTCGCAGCGGGCGCTGCGGTACTACCAGCAGATCGGCCTGCTCACGCCGTGCGGCTGCACGCCGGGCGGGCTGCGCCGGTACTCCGAGGACGACCTCGCCAGGGTGGCCCGCATCCGGCAGCTGCAGGAACTGCTCGGGCTCAATCTCGACGAGATCGCCAGGGTGCTGCGGGACGAGGACCGGATGGCGCAGATCAAGCGGGCGTACCTCGACCAAGGGACCAGCCGCGGCGAACGGCGGGAACTGCTTCGTGAGAGCCTGGAACTGCAGCGCAGCTTGCGCGCGACGGTCGAGGCCAAGCGGAAGGGCATCGAGGGGTTTCTGGCCGAGCTGGATGCCCGCATCGCCAGGACGCGGGCGCTGCTGAGCCAGCCCCCCGGCTGACAAGGAGCAACCGTGTCCCTGCATGTGCGCAACATCCCGACGAGGGTCGCCACCGGCGCCTACATCCTGCACTCGGGCCTGACCAAGTGGAACGGAACCGAAGAGCAGGCCAAAGGCCTGCATGCGCTCGCCGCGGGTGCGTACCCCGTCGTGGCCGATGTTCCGCCCGTGAGATTCCTGAAGGTTCTGGCGGCGGCGGAGATTGGCATCGGGGCAGCGCTGCTGACTCCTTTCATCGGCAACCGGCTGGCCGGGGCAGGGCTGACGGCGTTCTCCGGCAGCCTGGTGGGCATGTACCTGCGCACGCCGGCCCTGCATGAGCCGGGCAGCGTCTGGCCCAGCCGCGCCGGGATCGCGATCAGCAAGGACGTGTGGATGCTGGGAATCGGCGTCGGCCTGCTCGCTGACAGCGGTAGCGGCGGCCAGCGGGCCTGACTGACGGCCGCGCTGGATCCACCCGCCGCCCGTGCCCAGCCTCATCCTGCTGAACGGCCCGCCTGCGGCCGGCAAGTCGACGCTTGCGCGGATGTACGCCGACGATCACTCGCTTGCCCTGAACCTCGACATCGACCGGCTACGCGCACAACTTGGCCGCTGGCGCGAAGATCGCGGCGCGGCCGGCCTGGCGGCCCGGCGGATCACACTTGCCGCTGCTCGCGCTCACCTGGCCGCCGGTCACGACGTCGTGGTCCCGCAGCTTGTCGCTCGCCTGGAGTTCATCGAGCAGCTCGAGGTTGCCGCGCTGGACTCGGGCGCTGCGTTTCGCGAGGTGATGCTGCTCGACGAGCAGGGCAGCCTCCGGTCCAGATACCGGGATCGGGTCCGGCAGGAGGCGGCCGCCGGGCACGAACCGATCGCGGCCACCGACCTGACCGACGCTCAGCTGGCCGAGTTCTGCGAACGACTGCTGCCTGTGGTCGCGGCCAGGCCGGCCACCATCGTGATCCGGTCGCTGGACGGTGACGTCGCGGCCACGTACCGCGAGCTGGTCACGCGCCTGGTGGCCGCTGGCGGCCCCATCCAGCCGGCGAACACACCCTAGCGCTCGGTGCCTATGGCACAGTCCTGATTGTGTCGTTGGACGATCTGCCGGACTGGTTGCCGGCTTGGTGTCTGGATCATCTGGGTGGCGAACCCTCCGACGTGCTGTTCCAGCTGCACCAGGTCTCGATGGTGTTTGGTCTGCGGCTGGCCAGTGGCACGGACGTCGTGGTCAAGGCGCGCGCCGATGACGGCCGGGCCGTGTCGTGTGTCGCGGCGCAGGCCCTGTTGGCCGGACGCGGGTTTCCCTGTGCCCGGCCGCTAACGCCGGTGGCCGGTCGCGGTTCGCTGGCCGTGCACGCGGAAGAGTTCCGGCCAGGCGGCGAGGTGCTGCACGGGGACTCGCCGGACGTGGCTGCCTGCTACGCGGAGGTGTTCGCCCGGCTCATGGCCGAACTGGCCGACGTGACCGTCGCGCCGCCGCTGCCGAATCCGCCGTGGGTGCGGTGGGACCACACCGATTCCGGGGTGTGGCCGGCGATCGACTTCCTCGATAACCGGGACCAGAGCGTCGTGCCCGGGTACGTCGCTGACACGGCCGAGCGGGCTCGGCGGCGGATACTGGCCGCCGGCTTGCCGTGCGTGCTGGGCCACGCCGACTTCGAGGCGCAGAACCTCCGGTGGCACGGCCAGCAGGCGTGGGCGGTGCACGACTGGGACAGCCTGGCGTGGCAACCAGAGTCGGCGCTGGCGGGAGCGGCGAGCGGGTCCTTCGCCAGTGCCGGGCCGCCCACGCTGGCGCCGATCGAAAGCTCCGAGGCGTTCCTGGTGGCTTACCAGGACATTCGCGGGCGCATGTTCACGGCCGTTGAGCGGGAGATCGCGTGGGCGGCTAGCGTGTGGATGGCGGCGTACAACGCCCGAGAGGAAGCACTGCGCGGCGACACTACGGTGGGCGGCGATGCGCTCCGGGCACAAGCAGCCGAACGCCTCCGCCGGGCCAATGCCTAGCACCAGCATGCGAGTCCAGGCCCTGGGTGGCTACATCCAGTCGGCGAACTGCGGCCAGGCGAGCAGCGTGTCCACCGCCTCCGGCGGCGAGCCGTCCTCGGCAGCGGCCGACAGCGTGAACCGGCCCCGGTAGAACAGCAGCGGGTGGCCGGCCGTGCTGTCGCCTAGGCAGCTAACCCGGCCGATGACGACGTAGTGGTCGCCGGCCTCCTGGACGGTCTCGATCGTGCACGAGGCCCAGGTGAGCACCCCGGCCAGGATGGGCAGCCCGGACGGATCCGGCGACCAGCTGACGCCGGCGAACTTATCCGGCCCGCTGACGCCGAACCGGCGGGCCAGCTCCCGCTGCTCGGCCGCGAGGACGTTGGCGCAGAACCGGCCGGTCCGGACCAATCGTTGCCAGCTGCCGGACGTCTTGGCGGGGCAGCACAGGACTAGCGGCGGGTCGAGCGAAAGCGCCGCGAAGGCCTGACAGGCGAACCCGACTGGCTCGGCGCCGTCCAGCCCGGCGATGACCGTAACGCCCGTGGCGAAGTGCCCCAGCGCCTGGCGGAACCGCTGCGGATCGGGTTCGAAGCCCTCCGGGCCGTCCGGACTGGCCGGCTCGCCTGTTCCTGGCACAGTCGCAGTCAGTGCGCGCCGCCTTTCCCGAACACGTGACCCCACAGGCTGACGGTAGTCGTCTCGCGGCTGATCCAGGTGCTGTCGTCGACGGTCAGGCCGTCGGTCCCGTACTCGATATCGAAGCCGCCGGGCGTCTGCACGTAGAACGACACCATGTGATCGTTGGCGTGCCGGCCGAGCGTGGAGCTGACCGGGGCCTTGCGCCGATGACATCGGTCAAGCGCCTGGCCGACGTCGTCGAGGGTCGTGACCTCGACCATGAGGTGCACAATCCCGGCGGCGGGAGTCATCGGTGCCAGCGCTAGCGAGTGATGGCGCGGGCAGCAGCCGAGGAAACGCATCCAGACCGGCGGGCCGCCGGCCGGCCGGCCGAAGAACTCACCGGGCAGCCGCATCGAGTCCCGCAGCCGGAAGCCGAGCAACCCGGTGTAGAAGGCCAGGGTCTCCTTGTCGTCGGTCGCTGGCAGCACGACATGACCGAGCCCCTGGTCCCCGGTGACGAACGTCGTTCCGCTCGGGCTGACCGCGGGCCGGCTGTCGAGCGCGGCCCCGCAGAAGATCTCCAGCGAGTTGCCAGACGGGTCGTCGGCGTGCAGCAGACCGCCCACCCGCCGGTCCGCGAGCTCGTCTGCGTCGGCACTCTGCACCGCCACGCCCGCGTCCGTCAGCACGCGCGCCGCCTGAGCTAGCGCCTCGGAGTCGGCGACTTCCCAGCCGACCGTCAGCAGCCGCTCGCGCTCGCCCGGCACGACGACGAGCCGGGCCGGGAAGTCGTCCATCCGCAGGTAGACGGCAGCCGGGTCGGGACCGCGACCCTCGGCCATGCCGAGCACCCTGGTGCCGAACTCACGCCAGGCCGCCGGGTCCCCCGACTCGATCCGCAGGTAGCCGAGCGAGCTGATCAGTCCCGTCATCGCGCACCCCCTGCCAGGAATCGCAGCGAGAGTTCATTGAATTCGTCGAACTTCTCCAGCTGGGCCCAGTGCCCGCAGCCGCCGAACACGTGTAGCTGTACCCGGCGTAGCTGCTTGACCGCGATGAGCGCGCCGTCGAGCGGGTTGACGCGATCTTCCCGGCCCCAGATCAGCAGCACCTCGTGCGGCAGCCGGTGGGCTTCCCGCCACAGCATGCCGTCCTCGGCGTACTCGCCGAAGAACGAGGCGCCCATCGCCGCCATCCCCGCCAGCGCTTCCGGGCGGCTCGCGGCGGCGTACCGCTCGTCAATGAGCTCGTCGGTGATCAGTCGCTGGTCGTGCACCATGATGCGGAGGAACGCCGCCATCTTGTCGCGGCTCGGGCCCGGCGGTGCGGCGAACTCGATCAGCCGCCGGACGCCCTCGGTCGGATCCGGCGCGAGGACGTTCAGCGTCAGCCCGCCGGGCCCCATCAGCACCAGGCGGCCGACCCGGTCCGGGTAGCGGAGCGCGAACCTGACCGCGGACCCGCCGCCGAGCGAGTTCCCGATGATGTGCACCTTGGAGATGGCGTGGTGATCGAGCAGCCCGGCCAGCGTGTCCGCTGCCACCGTAAAATAGTGCCCGGTTGCGGGCCGGGCCGCAGTCTGGCCGTAGCCGGGCAGGTCCATCATGACCGCGCGGAACCGGTTGGCCACGACCGGCATGTTCCGCCCGAAGTTGCTCCACGCCGACGCGCCTGGCCCGCCGCCGTGCAGCAGCACGACGGTGTCCGCGTCGCCGCGACCGGTCCCGCCAGGAGCATCCGCGCACGGACCGGAGTCGTAGTAGCGCACCGGGTAACCGTCGCCGTTGAAGACCCGCGCGCCGGACTCGGCGTCCGCCACAGACTCGGTCATCGGTGTCCCCCGGCTCACAGCATCGCGTCGGGTGGAACCGGCAGGCCGAACTCGCCGCCGCCGAACATCGACAGTGCCCGCTCCGGGTCGTTGATCGCATGCACGCGGCCGGCGTGCGCGTCCCGCCAGAACCGCTGGATCGGCGTGCCCGACTTCAGCGCCCGGCCGCCGGAGTTCTCGAACAGCCGGTCCACGGCCCGGATCGCCTGTCCGGTGCCGCGCACCTGGTCGCGACGGACGCGCAGCCGCAGCTCGACGGGGATCCGCTCGCCCGCGCGCGCGTGCTCCATCAGGTCCCGTGCGTTCCGCTCGAGCGCGAGCCAGGCAGCGTCGATCTCGGCGGCGGCTTCGGCGATCCGGACCTGGGCGAACGGATCCTGAGCCGCCTGCTGGCCGGCGTAGGCCACTCGCACCCGGTCCCGCATGTAAGCGGCGTGCGCCTCATACGCTCCGGTCGCCATGCCGATGATCGGCGCGGTGATCGAGTACGAGAACACCGACCCGTAGGGCAGCCGGTACAGCGGCGCCGGATTGAGTTCCTGGCCAGGGCAGACGAGCTTGAAGACGTCGGCGAAGCTGAGCGACCGGTACCCGGGCACGAAGGCGCCGTCGACGACGATGTCATTGCTGCCAGTGCCGCGCAAACCCACAGTGTCCCAGACGTCGTCGATGACGTAGTCGCCGCGAGGCAGCAAGAAGGTGCGGAAGTCGGTCGGCCGGTTCGCCTCGTCGGTCACGATCTGGCCGAGCAGCACCCAGCTGGCGTGGTCGCAGCCGGAGGAGAAGCTCCACCGGCCGCTGACCCGGTGGCCGCCGTCTACCGCGACCGCCCGGCCGGTCGGCGCGTACGAAGACGAGATCCGGATCGCGGGGTCGGAGCCCCAGACTTCCTGCTGCGCCTCCGCAGGGAACAGGCCCAGGTGCCAGGGGTGCACGCCGAGCACCGAGGCGACCCAGCCCGTCGAGCCGCACGCGCTTGCTATCGACCGCACGCCGGTGTAGAAGGTCAGCGGATCGGCCTCAAATCCGCCGAATGCTGCGGGCTGCAGCAGCCGGAAGAAGCCCGTTCCCTCGAGAGCCTTGATGGTGTCGGCGGGAACGGCGCGGCCATCCTCTGCCTCCTGAGCCCGGTCCCTGAGCATCGGCAGCAGCTCGCGCACGCCGTCGATGACCTGGTGCCCGACGTTCTGCGCCACTGCAGGTCCTCCGATCACGACGCCGCGGACCTAGACTAGAACATGTTCTAGTCTAGGGGTAGCTGACCGTCACCGCGGGAGGGCGCATGAACGGCCGGAGCGGAGTCCGCAGCATCGACGTCGGTGCACCCCCGACCAGGTTCGCCCGCGGCTGGCATTGCCTGGGCCTTGCCGCCCCGTTGCGGGACGGCGGCCCGCACGCGGTGGAGGCGTTCGGTACCAAGCTCGTCGTGTACGCCGACTCGGCAGGCGAGCTGCACGTGCTGGACGCGTACTGCCGGCACATGGGTGGCGACCTCAGCCGCGGCGCGATCAAGGGCGACACGATTGCGTGCCCGTTCCACGACTGGCGATGGGGCGCCGACGGCAAGTGCGCCAGGATCCCGTACTCGCGTCGTGTGCCGCCGACCGCGCGGACCCGGTCATGGCTGACCCTGGTGCGCAACCAGCAGCTATTCGTCTGGAACGATCCGCAGGGCAATCCGCCGTCGGAGGACGTCACGATCCCGCAGATCGACGGGGCCTATTCCGGCGCGTGGTCGAACTGGACCTGGGACTCGCTCGTGGTGGACGCGAACTGCCGCGAGGTAGTCGACAACGTCGTCGACATGGCGCACTTCTTCTACATCCACTTCGCGTTCCCCACCTACTTCCGGAATGTCTTCGAGGGTCATATCGCCGCGCAATACCTCCGCACCCGATCGCGCCCGGACTACGAGGCGGAGTCGGGACGACCCGGGGCCGGGAGCACCGAGATCGGGCTGCGGTCCGAGGCGGCCTACTACGGCCCGTCCTACATGATCGACAACCTGAGCTATGACTACCACGGGGTACCGATGGACGCGGTGCTCATCAACTGTCACTACCCCGTGACGCCGGAGCGGTTCGTGCTGCAGTGGGGCGTCATCGTGAAGAAGCTGCCTGGCCTCTCCGACGAGCAGGCGGACAAGGTGGCGGCGAAGTTCGCGAGGTTCGTCGGCCTGGGCTTCCAGCAGGACGTGGAGATCTGGACTCACAAGACGCGGATTGAGAACCCGTTGCTGTGCGCCGACGACGGCCCGGTGTACCAGCTGCGCCGCTGGTACGAGCAGTTCTACCTCGACGTCGAAGACATCCCGGCGGACATGGTCGCCCGGCACGAGTTCGAGGTAGATACCGCGCGCGCCGTCGAGGCGTGGGAAGCCGAGGTCGCGGCGAACCTGGCCGCCCGCGAGGCGGCCGTCTCCGACGCCGGGGCCGGAGCCGGCTCGGCATGACCGACGTCAGCCCGGTGGCGCTGGCCGACGGGGCGGCGCGGCCAGATGAGCGCCGGTTCTGGTACTGCCCTGTCCAGTGTGCCGAGTGCGGTGCGCTCGTGCAGGCGGCGAAGTTCAGCGGGCAGCACACCAGCGTCCAGTGGGACCGCGCCGCGGTACGCCAGTGCGCCGAGTTCGCCCGGCGGGCCGCCGCGGGCGAGCAGACGCCGCTGATTGAGCGGTGCGACGCGATGCGGGCCAGCATCGAGAACGCTGTCCGCGAGGGCCGGCTGCCGGTGGCGCCGCCGTGACCGGTAGCAGTGACCGAGCTTTCCGCCGGCTGCGGGTCGCGGCCGTGGTCGCGGAGACCGACGAGGCGTGCTCCCTGGTCTTCGACGTGCCACCCGAACTGGCCACCGTGTTCGACTATCAGCCCGGTCAGTTCCTCACGCTGCGGATTCCGAGCGACCGGGACGGCTCGGTGGCGCGGTGTTATTCGCTGTGCAGCTCACCGCTGACCGGCGACCCGCTGACGGTGACCGTCAAGCAGACTGCCGCCGGGTACGCGTCGCGCTGGATCGCGGCTAACGTCGCGCCCGGTACCGAGCTGGACGTGCTGCCGCCCGCCGGCCAGTTCGTGCCGCGGTCGCTCGACGACGACATCCTGCTGCTCGCCGCCGGGAGCGGCATCACCCCGGCCATGTCGATCCTCAAGTCGGTGCTGGCCGCGGGCACCGGCCGGGTGGTGCTGGTGTACGCGAACCGGGACGAGCGGTCGGTGATCTTCGGCTCGGCGCTGCGAGAGCTGGCCGGCTCCGCCGGGTCGCGGCTGCTGGTCGTGCACTGGCTCGATGTCCTGCAAGGCCTCCCCTCCGGGCCGCTGCTGGCGCCGCTGATGAAGCCCTACGCCGGGTACCAGTTCTTCGCCAGCGGACCGGACCAGTTCCTGTCGGCGGTCAGGGAAGCCGCGGCTGCGGTCGGCGTCGCGCCGCGCGCGGTCCGGGTGGAGCGGTTCCTGTCCCTCCAGCACAACCCGTTCGACGCGGCTGCCGCGCCGGAGCTGGCGGGAGTGGCGGCGACACTGCGCGTCACGCTCGACGGCGAGACGCGGTCGCTGGGCTGGCCGGCCGGTGCCCGGATGCTGGACCTGCTGATCGACGCCGACCTCGACCCGCCGTTCTCCTGCCGGGAGGGCATCTGCGGCGCCTGCGCGTGCCAGCTGACCGGCGGCAAGGTGGAGATGGTCAGCAACGAGGTGCTCGACGAAGCCGACCTCGCCGACGGATACATCCTCGCGTGCCAGTCCGTCGCGCTCACTCCCGAGGTGAGCGTCAGCTACGAATGAAGGGGCCGCGCCGAGGCCAGCAGTCCCTCAGGTCTGGGCCGGCAGCGTCCCGACGGCGGCTAGTCTGCGACGAGCCAGTCGGTCAGCTCGGCGAGCGACGCGATGTGGCTATGGGGACCGGCGCAGAATCCGTATGGATCCACGTGGACCGGTCGCAGGCCGGCCGCCAGCGCACCCTTGACGTCGAACCTGACGGTGTCACCCACGTACAGGCTGCGCTCTGACGCAACGTTGAGGGCGTCCAGCGCCAGCTGGAAGATTCTCGGGTCGGGCTTTTCGATGCCGACTAGGTGCGAGTCGATCACCGCTCCCACCCGCGGCATCTCGTCGTCGGTGACCGAGCAGACCTTGTGCTGTGCGAGCCAGTCTGCGATGGTCCCCCAGGCGTTCGACACCACGGCCAGCTTGTAGCCGGCCGCCTCGAGTGCCCGCAGGGTGTCCGCGGCGCCGTCCACCGGTACCCAGGTGCTGGCCATCACGTCCTCGATCAGCTCGGCGGCCGCGTCGAGGTGCTCATCGCGGACGCCGACCTCGGCGGCTATCACCCGGCGGTGGGCCGACCAGTCGATCGGCTCCATCTGCTCCAGCGCGATCAGAGCCGCGTAGTGCGCCCGATGCCAGTCCGAAGGGACCGACTCGTTGTGCAGCCCGGCGATGGCGACCCGGCCCGCTTCGGCATCGGGCAGCAGCAGCACGCCGCCGGCGTCGAAGATCACGGCGTCGACGGTGTCGCGAGGCGGCAGCGTTATCGGGGTCACGTCCGCACCCTATGCGATGGCCCCGGCGGCGGCGGCTTGCGCCGCGGCCTGCGCCGCGGCTTGCGCCGCGGCTTGCGCCCGCCTGGCCAGAACTGAAACGTGTTCTACTATGGACGGCGGCAGGAGGGGATCAGATGGCGGCCGATGACCCGGAGTTCGACCTCGTTGTCGTCGGCAGCGGCGCGGCCGGCACGACCGCTGCACTGACCGCGGCGGTGCGGGGGCTGCGGACGGTCGTGCTGGAGAAGACCGAGTACTTCGGCGGCTCCACGGCCCGCTCCGGCGGCGGCGTCTGGATTCCCGGCAACTCCGTGCTGCGCCGCTTCGGCGTGACCGACACGGCCGAGCAGGCCACCCAGTATCTCGGCTACGTGGCGGGCGAGGGCACACCAGCGGAGCTGCGTGCCGCCTTCCTCGAGCACGGGCCCGCCATGCTGGACCTCGTCCGTGCGCATACGCCGCTGGACTTCGCCTGGGTGCCCAACTACTCGGACTACTACCCGGAGGCGCCCGGCGGCCGGGCAGGCGGCCGGTCGGTCGAGCCGGCACTGCTGAACGGCCGGGTTCTCGGCGCCGAGCTGGCCCGGCTGCGACCGCCCTACCTACCTGCGCCGGCCGGAATCACGGTCACCCAGGCCAACTACCGGTGGATGAGTCTCGGCACCAGTCACCCGCGGGCCGTCACGACCACCGCCAGAGTCACCGGCCGGATGATTGCCAGCAAGCTGCGTCATCGCCAGCTGCTGAGCATGGGGCAGGCGCTTGCCGCCGGCCTGCGGGCGGGGCTGGCGCAGGTCGGCGTCCCGGTGTGGCTGGAAACGCCGATGACCGGACTGGCCTTCACGGGCGACCGCGTGACCGGGGTGCATGCGCTGCGCGCGGGCGGGCCTATCGTCGTGCGCGCCGCCCGCGGCGTGCTGCTGGCGACCGGCGGATTTGAGCGCAACGAGCAGCTGCGGCGGCGCTACCAGCGGGCCCCGATCGGCGTCGACTGGACGGTCGGCTCGCCTGGAAACACCGGCGACGGGATCGCGGCCGGCGAGGCGGCGGGCGGCGTGCTGGAGTTGATGGACGACGCCTGGTGGGGGCCGTCGATCCCGCTGCCGGGCGGGCCGGTCTTCTGCCTGGCCGAGCGCAGCCTGCCTGGCTCCATCTTCGTCAACGGGGCCGGCGAGCGGTTCATGAACGAGGCCGCGCCTTACGTGGACGCCGTGCACGTCATGTATGACCGGCACACCGATGACAACCCGCACATCCCGTGCTGGATGATCACCGACCAGCGGTATCGCAACCGGTACGTTTTCATCGGCGTGCCGCCGCGCAAGCCACTTCCGCGCCGGTGGTACGCCGCGGGGGCGGTGTTCCGGGCTGGTTCGCTGGCCGAGCTGGCCGGGCAGATCGGTGTGTCCGCCGACGGGCTGGCCAAGACGGTGGACCGGTTCAACGACTTCGCCAGGTCCGGCCAGGACGCGGATTTCGGTCGTGGCGACTCGGCGTACGACCGCTACTACGGCGACCCGCGCTGCAAGCCGAACCCGAACCTGGCGCCGGTCACCGAGCCTCCGTTCTACGCCATCAAGATCGTGCCGGGAGATCTCGGCACCAAGGGCGGGCTTCGCACTGACGCGCGGGCCAGGGTGCTCCGTGCGGACGGCAGCGCGATCCCCGGCCTCTACGCGGCCGGGAACGCCAGCGCCCTGGTCATGGGCCGCAGCTACGCCGGACCCGGAGCTACGATCGGTCCGGCCATGACCTTCGGCTACCTGGCTGCCCTGGATACCGCGTCCGCCGAGCCCGGTCCTGGCTGACCGGCCGGGGTCGCCAACCCGTCCGGCCGCAGGCCTTCCGGCGCGGGACAATCGGCTATGGCCGTTGCTCGCTCTATCGGATTGTTCATCGCCGCCGGGCTTGCCGAGATTGGCGGGGGTTACCTCATCTGGCGCTGGCTACGCGAGGGGGCACCGCTCTTCGCGGGCATCCTCGGCGCCGTGGTCCTCGTCCTGTACGGGGTGATCCCGACGCTGCAGCGCAGCCACGACTTCGGCCGGATCTACGCCGCTTACGGCGGTGTGTTCGTGGTGGCATCGCTGCTCTGGGGGTGGGGAGTCGACGGCAGCCGCCCGGACCGATTCGATGCCATCGGCGCCGCCGTGGTCGTGGCCGGAGTAGCGATCATCTACTTCGCGCCGCGCGGCTAGGCCGCCGGAGTGCCCCGTGGCCACGGCTCTGGGTGCTGCTGCGGAAGCCGTCGGCCGTGCGGATGGATGTCGATGTCGCCTACACCGGCTTCGAGGCGAATCCGCATGCCGGTGCCGCGTGCCAGGTCCGGCGCTGGGATGACCAGGCCAAGGACCCGGACGCGGCCGTGCCGGCGGTCGAGCACTTCGCCCCGCTGCTCGCCGCTCTGGCGCGCTAGGCGGCGATACTGGGCAGAGCGGCTGCCGCTGGAGCCGCCGCGAAAGGGGGCCAGGCCCGTGCTGCGCTATCACCGGGTCGTCGTCAAGCTCAGCGGTGAGGCGCTGGCCGGGACGGCAGGTTCGGGGGCAGACCCGGCGAGTCTGGCCAGGGTCGCCGATGAGGTGCTGGCGGTGCGCGAGCTCGGCGTCCAGATCGCTGTGGTCGTCGGCGGCGGTAACTTTTTCCGGGGCCGGATGGCCGCGGGATGGGGGATCAGCCGGGCTGAGGCGGACAACATCGGCATGCTGGGCACGATCATGAACGCACTAATGCTGCGCGGGGCGCTCACGGCGAGGACTGACATCGACATCCGGGTGATGACCGCGGTGCCGATCCAGACGGTGGCCGAGCCGTTCATCCGGCTCCGTGCGATCCGTCACCTTGAGCACGGCTCGATCGTGCTGCTGGCCGGCGGCATCGGACAGCCGTACGTGACGACCGATTACCCGGCGGTTCAGCGGGCCCTGGAGCTGGACGCGGACGCGCTGCTGGTCGCCAAGCGGGGCGTCGATGGGGTCTACGACAGTGATCCGAAGCAGAACCCGACCGCGGTGCGATACGAGCGGCTCACCTACGACGAGGCGCTGGCCGTCGGCGTCCGCGTGATGGATACCAGCGCCTTTGTGCTCGCGAACGAGCAAGCGCTCACCATGCACGTGTTCGACGCCGCCGCCGCCGGCGCAATGCGTCAGGTCTGCGAGGGTGCCGATATCGGCACCCGGATTAGCCCCAAGGATGAAGACCCGCGCCCGCCGTTGCGGCCGCCGGCGCCCTAGCCGCACGAGGAAGGCTTGCCAGGCCTCGATAGCGCGCGCCAGTGCGGAGCGTGGCCATTCGGGCGGTCAGGCCGTTCCATGGCCTGCGGCATGGTGATCGTGACCTCAGTCCCGGCTTGTGGGTCGCTTGCGATGTCGAGGCTGCCGTGCTGCGCGCGGACGAGCTCGAGGACGATGGTCAGGCCGAATCCAGTTCCGGCCGCCATAGCGGACGAGTCCCGCCCGCGGAAGAACCGTTCTGTGACGTGCGGTAGCTCGTCTGCCGGAATCCCGATGCCAGTGTCGGTGACGCGAAGCCACGCCTGCGTCCGGGCATCCGACCCGGTTTCCAGCGTCACCGTGCCACCGGGCGGGGTGTACTTGATCGCGTTGGTGAGCAGATTGGTGACAACCTGGCGCATGCGCTCGGCTTCACACAGCACTCGCGCAGTGGACAGCTCCGACCGCAGCGTGAGGCCCGCTAGCTCAACCTGGCTGGCCAGCCCCGCGGCGGCATCGGCAGCGATGTCCCGTAGGTCGCTCGAAGCGAGCTGTAGTTGCACGGCGGCGGCCTCCGCCGCCGCGAGCGCTCGAAGGTCTTCGAGGAGTCGACCCAGCCGCAGTACCTCATCGTGCAGCGACTCAAGGTTCTCCGGAGTTGGCTGGGTTATCCCGTCGAGCATCGCCTCATGCCCGGCCTGCAGCACCGCCACGGGTGTCCGCAGTTCATGCGCCAGGTCCGCGACGAGATTCCGATGCGCGCGCTCCTGGCGATCAACGGCGTCACTTGCCTGGTTGAAGCCGTCAACAAGCTCGGCTAGCTCTCCAACCGCACGGACGTTGCGGATCCGGATGTCACGATCGCCCTCGCCGCGGGCGCGGATCGCCGCGACGGTGCGGTCGATCGGTACGGTGATGAGCCTGGCGATGATCACGGAGACGATGAGCGCCAGCGCGACCGCTATCAACGCTGCGTACACGCGCCATTGCCACCGCCGGGACTCATACCGGGCGCCGGCGGCAGTCAGTCCGCGAGTGTCGAACCGAAGAGTGGCAGATCCCACCCGATGACCGTCGGCGAATACCGGGCCACGGGACATGGGGGCGGCTGTCAGGCTGGCGAATCCCGGAGAAGTGGCGACTACGTGGCCCGCCATGTCCGTGATCTGCACATCGGCGTTGAGTTGCCCGGCCACGTCGAGAACCGGGCCGAGCCGGGCGTGCTGCCAGCCGCCGCCGTTCGCGTACGCGGCCCCGGCGGCTGTCGCGACCGCCCGGGTGACCGCAGAAACCTGCTGCCGGACGAACCGGTCGAAGGAGCTCGTCCCCGTTGCCGTCGTGATGGTCGCATCGACCACGACTGAGGCAAAGGCAATGGCCAGGAACGCGGCAATGACCCGCCGCCCGACGTGGCCGATCCCTAGCAGCTGGTGACTTCGATGATCAGTCATCTGCGGAGAGCTCGCGTCGTGCCTGCCCTCAGGCGGCGACCCCGTGGCCCTCGGCTACTGCGCGAATGCCCCTGCACCCTCGTCACGCTGAGAGGGGCAGAACCACCGTCGCGTGCCGTGCCGACGGGTGGTTCGGGGCGGAGTCGGCGGGCGCGGGATGGGGCACCATGCGACCGACCTGCGCTGGCTGTGTCGCCAACAGGGGCCGCGACGATTGCCACGCCACCAGCAGCAGGGCGCAGTCGGGGCAATGCCGGATCTGCGGGTCTTCGGCGAGCCACTCCTCGGGCATCCGTTGGCCACAGGCCGCGCACCGCCCGTAGGTCCTGGCGTCGACCCTGGCCATGGCGTCCTCGATGGCAGCCAGCTCCTCGAAGGCGCGGGATGCCCGGTCAGGTAGCCGAGGTGACGGCGCGGCCGCCCGGTCGGCATCGACGCTGGCGGTGCCCTCGCAGGCTGTCGACAAGGCCACGACCTCGTCCAGCTTGCAGTGCCAGAGCGCATTGAGCGCGACCCGCCACCGTACCCAGTTGGCAGCAGCGCTGTCTGGGACGGCTCGGATATATTCCTGATTTGCCCCGGTAATGGGCGAGATCATCGCAGCGCCCTTCGACTTTCCTCGGCAGTACACGGCTCCACGAGTACTGAACTACCCAGCTCTGCACTGCGCGTGCCGCTGCCATGGAGATCGCGTGGAGGAGTCGTCGGCGGCCGCAGGTCAGACCGGAGCAGGCCGCCGCCTGACCAGGTCGACGATGACGTTAAGGCCGAGCGCGCCGGCCGGTACCAGGGTCACCAGCGCCGGGATCTGGTAGCGCCAGGAGAAAACGAACAGGTCGGACACCAGCAGCACGAAGACCGCCGAGCCGAAGCACAGCAGGCAGGCGAGCGCGAGCTGGCGGGTGCGCGAGTCGAGCCGTCTGCGCACCAGGGCGAGGAGCGACCCCGCCAGCCCGGTGATGGTGAACAGCACGAGCAGCGGGCCGGGGGTGTAGCCGCCGTCCAGCTGGTAGTGGTGCAGGAAGTCCGCGACCGGGCGCCAGACCGTCGGCTGCCCGCCACCGAACTGCGTCACCACGCCGCTGATCTCTTGCCTGGTGGCGTGCGGCGAGAAGTAGGGGAACGACTTCGCGAACTGCCAGCGTGTGATGGGCGGGTCGCCGGGCGCCGTGTGCCGGCTCACCGCGAAGAGTTTCAGCACGTCGCGGCCGTAGCCGTCCAGGACGCGTAGCGGCTGCTGGGACAGCACCTTGGAGTTGAACGTCGTGATGAGGCTGTCGACCTGGGCGGGCGGCAGGCTCCGGTAGTCTGCCTGTACCGGTGACTGCGGGTTGAAGGCGAGCCAGTCGTCCCCGTGGACCTGCTGCGCGGCGGCCGGGCAGATTGTGCGCTCGGCTGCAGTCAGCCGCATCGTGCCGCAGTCCACGGCCGCGGCTGTTCGGCCGTACAGCGACGTGACGCCCTGATGGGACAGCGCAAACGTGCCGGTGGCCAGGTACGACCCGGTGCAGTAGGCGGCAATCGGGACTGCGAACGCCACGCCCAGCACCGCCGCCTTGCCGATAGCCCGCCGCCAGCCGCCGCCGACCGCGAGCACGTAGATCACGGCGGGCAGGACAAGAGCCTCGCCAACCTGGGCGACCGTGGCCGAGGCACCGAGTACCAGGCCGGCCGCGACCACCCATCGCCAGCCGGGGTCGGCTCGCCAGAGCAGAATGGCGAGGCCGGCCACAATCAGGGCCTCGAACCAGATCGTGGGCATGATCGTCTGCTCTTGCTGGAGCTGGTAGCCGTCCAGCAGGACCGGCGCGATCGCCAGCGCGGCTACCCACCGGGACGCGCCGCGGCGCAGCAGCAGCACGTAGAGCACCACGGCGATCGCGAGTCCGAGCAGATGCTGCACAGCGGCGACCGTGTCGAGGTTAGCCACGAACAGGATCGCGCGCAGCGGCGCCTTATAGCCCTCTGGGTCGTTGCCCTCGGAGTTGTAGAAGTACTTGACCGAGTCGATGTAGAACAAGGCCGGCCGGTAGGCGAGCTGGGCCAGCACCCGCAGTACCAGGCCCGCCACGAGCAGCACGATAGCCAGCCAGTGCTGCCGAACTATGGCCGCGGCTGCGGCCCTGCGGGCGGCTGACCCGGCAGTCGCAGCGACTGCGTCCACGGTGCCGACGGCGGGCTGACCGAGCCCGTTCCCCGTAAAGACGGTCACCAGGGGATCGCGGTCAGCCGGTGTGCCGCGGCCCGCCGGTGAGGTACCCATCGTCATACTCGGCCAGGGGGGACCCATCCCCCGCTGGAGTGCCAGAGCGCGAGCACGACGGTCACGATTGTCAGCCAGCGGGTCATCCGGTTGCGCGGCACCTGGGTGAGCGCCACCCAGGGGAGCGCGGTGTACCAGGCGAACACCCAGGGCGCCACGACAATCCAGGCGTACGTCAGCGCGAACGGCGCGACGACCTCTCGCGGCTGCTCAGCGGAGATGCGCCGGTAGACCAGCCAGGCGACGATGAACATGCAGGTAAGCCACCCGATGCTGATGGGCAGGGCCAGGCTGACGTGGTATTGCTTGGCGATGTAGTACGGGACCCACCAGGGCGACGGCAGAGTGACCCACGTGGAGCCCGCAAATACCGGCTTCAGGGCCCCCATGCCAAAGGCGCTGTATTCGAGCGCGAGCGTCGCCATTGCCACTACTGCAATCCGCGCGAGGCGGAGGTACTCGCGCCGCTGCAGCAGCGGCCACGCCAGCCCAAGCGCCACAAGCCCGGCAGTGATCTTCACGCCGCAGCCCACGCCGATCAGCAGGCCGATCGCCACGTCGGCCCATACGCCGCGGAAGCGCCGGGCCAGCTGGATCGCGGCGATCGCGGCCGCCGCGACGAAGGTGTCGAAGTGGCCGCCGCCGACCAGCTGCTGGATGAGGACGGGGTTGGCGGTCCAGAAGAGCGTCGCCCGAACCGGGTCGTCCGAGGTCTTGAGCAGCAGCACGCCCACGGCCAGGAACACGAAGCCGTTCAGGATCATGAGCACCCAGATGGTGGTCTGGACGCTGGGGCCGCCAATGTGGGCCGCGAACGACTGGATCCAGGTAGCAACCGGGCCGTAGACAGAGGGCTGGTGCTGCCATTGCCTGCCGACGACGCCGAAGTACGCGAGATCGTGGATCTTGAGGAATACCAGGCTGTTCGCCAGGTACGGGTCCCGGCCGAGCGAGGCGATCCGGCCGTAGGCCGCATAGCTGGCGGTGTCCGAGGAGCCAACCGGGGTGAGGCAGACCATGATCGCGACGACGACGGTGCTGGCCAGCAGTAGCTTCCGAGGGTCGGGGCGCCACCCCTGGCTGTGCGCCCACAGCATCCCGGCGAGCCCTAGGCACGCGAGGATGTCGCCGCTGTAGAGGACCGTCGAAGTGAGGATGTCGTGCAGGCCAAAGTGGGCTGGCTGGTGCGTCGGGTTGAGCAGCCGCGACACGAGGTCGGTTAGCGGCAGCCAGATACCCTGCAGGGTCTGCGAGTTGGGCGCCGTTGCGCCCACGAGCATGCCGAGCAGCAGGCCGACGCCGGCGATGGCGACCGCGACTCTGGGGTGCGCGAGCTTGCTCCAGGCGAGCTTGCGAATGACCGTGCTCATCACGCGCTCGACTGGACCGGCAGCCTCGGGCGGACCGGCAGGCTCGGCCGGACCGGCAGGCTCGGCCGGACCGGCAGGCTCAGCCGGACCGGTCGGCTCGGTCGGGCGGGCTGGTGTGGTCGGGCCCGCGGACACGGCACCGCCGGTGTGATCCGTCACACCGGCCTGACGTGCGGCTCTGGGGTCGGCCAGCCCGTTCCCGTCAGCAGGGCCGGTTGCCCCGGACTCCGCTAGCTCAGCCGGTCCGGGTGAATCGGCAGGGCTGGCGGACACCTGCGTCACGCGCCCACCTCCGTCACAGACCCGCTCGGCCAGCTCTCCTTGTGCCCGCCGCGGCGCTGCTTGGACTCCCCGGATACGTTCGTACAGCTCCAACTCAGCCGGTCCCCTGGCTGCGGGCCCTCGATCAGCGTAAGGGGACCGCAGAAGACGGCGCGCCGGATTCGTGTGAAATCGTACCCGCTGGCGGGAGCAGGACGGCCGACGGCCCGATCAGCTGTCGCCGTCGGCGCTCTGCGCCGAGCCGTTGCCTCGATCATCGAATAGATCGTAGAGCGAGCGCTCGCGGATCGACGCGTCGACCGGGTCGGGCTCAGGTCGGTCCTGGCCAGGAAGCCCCGCCGCGATGGCCTTGTCGACCTGACGCCTGCGTTCTGTCGTCAGGCAGCTGTCGCGATCCTCTCATGCGGGTCGCGTGCGGTCGATGAGTTCGTTTCCTGTCGGAGACAAGTACGCAGAAGAGCGGCATGGTGCCGCTGAGTGACCGCAACTGATTCACCCGCAACGGGCGATGCGGACCCCTGTGGTGGCGGGAAGCGTAAGCACAGGCGTGCTGTGTGAGCCAGGCAGGTAACTGCCTGGGCGGCATGCGCCACCGGGAGCTCTCATGCGAAAGGCCGCTGTCACGTGCGGCGTGGTCGGGCTAATTCTGCTCGTCGTCGGCGGGCTACTCGCGTGGTGGATAACGCCTTCCTACATCGCGCAGGTGCCGAGCAACTACAACAAGACTCGGACCTACGATGGCACGATCCACACGCTGTTCAACCCGGCCGCGCTGGCCGCCGGTAACCCGGCCGCCGCCATCAGGACGAACCTGCCCGCCACGCTGACCGACAACGTCAAGGTGCTCCAGACGTCAGGAAGCAAGGCCCTGGTGCAGGACACGAGGGTCGTGAAGGCCTCCGGCAGTCCGGTGGCGACGACCGTCCAGCACTACGCGGTCGACCGGAAGAGCCTCGAAGCGACCAGCAGTCACCCGAGCAACTGGGTTGTGACACCCGCCAAGGGTCTGACAGTCAGCTGGCCGTTCGGTGCGAAAAAGCAGACCTACACCGGCTGGGTACCGCTCACCAACTCCACGACGCCGCTGAAGTTCATCGGCGAGTCGCAGCAGGGCGGCATTACCACTTACGAGTACCGCGCCACCGTCCCGCCGACGCGGATCAATAACGCGCAAGTGCTGGGAAGCCTGCCGAAGTCGATACCGGCTTCGCTGGTGCCGCAACTCGTCGCGGCCGGGGTGGTCTCGCCTAGCCAGGCCGCGGCCCTGGCTACCGCGTTCCCGCACGCCACGACCATCCCGCTCGGCTACACCTACCAGGCGATCAACACCTACTTCGTCGCGCCTGCCACCGGGCTGGTGGTGAACGTGGCCAACAACGAGATCGAGACGGGCGCCATCGTGCTCCCGACCGGCACGCTGGCCCCCGTGCTCCCGGTCCTGTCCGACAGCTACCACGCGAGCCCGGCCAGCCTGTCGGCGGCTGTGACTGACGCCAACAACGGCGGCAACGCGATCTCTGCGTTCGGCGTCGACCTGCCCATCGGGCTGGCCGCGCTCGGCTTCGTCCTTGTCGTGGTCGCGATCATTCTGTGGACCCGCAAGCGCAGCAGGGGCCGTCCGGTGGATGCGAGGCATGGTCAGCGCCATCCAAGCCCGGCAGGCCGTGTCAGCTGATCTCTGCCAACGCTAGGCGGGGTTCGGCTGACGGCCGGCATCCGCGCGGCGTGGTCGTGCCAGCGGGGCCGCTGCTCGGCTCTGGCACCGGGCGCAGCGGAGAACTAGCATTCTCGGCCAGAGCCACGAAGTGTCGCGGAGCAGCGCCGGGGCGCTCCGGACGGCCGTGGCCGGGAGGCGAGCGCGGATGGCACCGATTGACCGCCGGGTGCGAGTCTGGGCATGGCTGGTGCGGCGGCAGGGGTCTGTCGGCACGAAGAACGACGCGGACATCATCGCGATGCAGTCGCGGCACCTGCCGAGCAACGGGTTCACGAACAGGATGTTCGGCACCGTCGTGCCCGGAACCGAGGTACGCGACCTGGCTATCAGCGGGCCGGCGGGCGACATCCCGGTGCGCGTCTATCGGCCAGCTGCCGCCGGCCGGGGGGCAGCGCGGCCGCTGGTCGTCAACTTTCATGGCGGCGGGTTTGTCTTCGGCGACCTGCGCATGGCGGACTGGGTGTGCAGCTCGGTCGCCGTGACGGTAGGCGCGGTCGTGGTCTCGGTGGATTACCGGCTCGCGCCGGTGCACCCGTTCCCGGCTGCCGTGGACGATTGCTACGCGGCCCTGACGTGGGCGGCCGGGAACGGGGCCGATCTGGGCGCCGTTCCGGCCCAGGAGGGATCGGCCCCGCGCATTGGAGTGATGGGGGAGAGCGCAGGCGGCAACCTCTCGGCGGTGGTGTGCCTGCTAGCCCGGGACCGCGGCGGGCCGCAGATCAGTCACCAGGCGCTGCTGTACCCGCCCACCGACATGACGAGCATGTCGCCCAGTGCGGCGAACTCGCTCATCATCTCCGAGCCGGAGATGCTGGCGTTCAAACGGCTCTACCTGGGCGACGCCGATCCGGCCGACCCGCGAGCCTCGCCGCTGCTCGCCGGAGATCACAGCGGGCTGCCCCCGGCACTGATCCAGGTGGCGGAGCACGATCCGCTGCGGGACGACGGCGTTCGGTACGCGACGGCCTTGCGGTCGGCCGGGGTGCCGGTGCGGCTCACCGAGTACGTCGGTATGCCGCACGGCTACCTCAATTTCCCCGGCGTATGCCGCAGCGCCCGGCAGGCTCTGGCTGAGATCTGTGCCGAACAGGCCGCTGCGCTCGTCGAGGCGCAGCTGGAGGCCGCCGGAGAGGTGGCCTGACCGGTGGACTCCTTTACTGGGAAGCTGGCGGTGGTGACCGGCGGCGGCTCCGGCATGGGTCGCGAGCTCGTCCGCCAGCTCGCGGCGGACGGGTGCTCGGTTGCGACCTGCGACTGGCACCTCGACGCGCTGGCGGACGCTACGGCCGCGGCACGCGCCGGAGCGCCGCCCGGCGCCCTGGTCACGAGCCACGCCTGCGACGTCTCCGTGGAGGCGCAGGTGCTGCGGTTTCGCGACGGGGTGATGGAACAGCACTCCGCCGGTCACGTCGATCTGGTCTTTAACAATGCCGGCGTTGGCGGCGGCGCCAGTTTCATCCGGGACAGCCGGGACCAGTGGGAGCATACGTTCGCCGTCGACTGGTGGGGGGTTTACTACTGCGCGCGGGCCTTCCTGCCGCTGCTGATCGCCAGCGGCGACGGCGTGCTGGTCAACACCAGCAGCGTGGACGGGTTCTGGGCGTCGCTGGGGCCGGGGATGCCGAACACCGCCTATTGCACGGCCAAGTTCGCCGTAAAGGGGTTCACCGAGGCGCTCATCGAAGATCTGCGCACCAACGCTCCACAGGTGCGGGTCGCCGTGGTGATGCCCGGCCACGTCGGCACCGACATCGTCGCGAATAGCCGCCGTGCCCTTGGCTTGCCCGAGCCAGCGGCCATGACCCCGGCCCAGCTTGAGCAGCTGATCCCGGCTGGTGCCCGGGCCGGGCTAGTCCGCGCGGGCGTACTCGCCGAAGACGCTTCCACTGATGACTTGCGCCGCCTGCTCGCCCGGCTGGAAACCGACTTCCGGGACAAGGCGCCGACCACGGCCGCCCAGGCGGCGACGATCATCATCGACGGTGTGCGATCCGGCGCCTGGCGCATCCTTGTCGGCAGGGACGCGGGGCTGCTCGATGCGGCCGTGCGTGCTGAGCCTGACGCTGCCTACGACTATGCCGCGTTGTTCAGCGACGTGGCGGAGCGCGCGAGAGCAGCGCCGGCGCCGCATCAGGGGTAGCTCCGCTGGGCGGTGATAGTCACCCGCTGTGCGGCAGGTTGACCGCGGCAACGAGGGCATCCAGCGCGCTTGCCTGAGTGGATGAGCTGGCGTCAGCGACCGGGCCGGCCCAGAACATGCCGAACTCGTGGCCGGTGCCGGTGTCGCAAGCCTCGATCGACTGAGCCTGCGCGGCGAAGAAGGCATTGAACTGAGTTGTCCCGGCGGTGACAGCCAAGACCTTGAGATCACGAACGAAGATGCCTTTGAACGACTGAGTGTTGGAGTCGAGTCTGGCGGCACACGCAGTGCCTTCGCATGGCTCTGCTAGCACTCCGCCGGTGGTGAGCTGGCCGACGGCTGCCCTCGCGATGCGCTCGCCCGTGCTCAACAGGGACCGGTTTCCGGTGGCCTGGTAGAGCTGCGCGAGGCCGGCCAGGATCACGCCCTGGTTGTAGGTCCAGGTGATGTCGGCGTTGTTTTCGCAGGTGGCGCCGAGGCCGTCATTGACCAGGTTGCTGCTGTTGATCATTCCGCTGTGGTCGAACCATGACCACTCGGCCCTGGCCCAGCGCAGGTATTTCACGTCGCCGCTGATGCTGTTGTGCAGCCACGCGGTTAGCTCCAGGAAGAGTTCGTTGGTGATCGCGTTCTTGTACGAACGCGGGTTGCGCTGCCACCACACTCCGCCGCCGCACGCGTCGTCCCAGTCTTCGTGGATGTAGTCGGCTTCGGTTTTGGCCATCGAGAGGTACGACGACACGTGCGTTATGTCGTAGGCCTGCAGCCAGACCAGCGCCCACCACGCCGTGTCATCGTCAGAGCCGTTCTCGAAGTTGCCGCCTGAATAGAGCGCAAATGCGCGCGCGATGGCGGTGTCGTAGCTGGTGTCACCGGTGGTCTGGGCGTAGGTCTCCACGGTCGACAGCGCTACCGCGGCCTGCCACCAGGACGTGCCGATCAGTCCCGTGTTCCAGCCGAAAGACGTGAGCAGTTCCGCCATGCCGGCTTGCAGCGGGCTGTCAGCCCTGAATGTCGCCGATGCCGTCAGACCGGCAAGCGCGGTTGCGAACATCGCCAGCACGACCGCGGTGACCGCCGCGACCGTGTTCCGTGGTTGTGGTCGGCGGATCGCGCCTGCCGCCGACGCCCGTCGTCGCATCGTCGGCAAAGCCCCTCGACACCGGATGTTCGTTGCGTCTAGTGTAGAAGAGCATTACCTAATCTTTACCTAATAATCAGTATAAATTTCACTAACAGGTTGTTATCGCCGATTTCCGGGGTTCAGTCCTGCGGGCTGGACGAGGGCTGGCGAGCCTACGGGGCGCCGCGCGAGCCCGGATGACCCGAGCT
>JBAUAR010000172.1:0-3549 GCA_049675875.1 Streptosporangiaceae bacterium | reverse complement strand
GCGGCGTTCGGCGCGGCTCGGGAGCTCGCCGCCTGGAAGCGGCGCGTCACCGCCGCGTGGCCGGGCGTCCGCGTCGAGCTGGTGGAGACTGCCGACGACGGTGAGCTCAGCCCGGGCGGTCAGCTCGCCGTCATGGCCAGCGTGGCGCTCGGTGAGCTCAGGCCGGACGACGTGCGCGTCGAGGTCGTGTACGGGCGGGCCGGCGCTGCCGACGAGATCATCGACCCGGCCATCTCGCCGTTGCGCCTTGATGGTGTGCAGCCGGCGGACGGCGTGGCAAGGTTCGTCGGCTCGGCCCGGCTGGGCCAGCCCGGCCCGTTCGGATATACGGTCCGGGTGCTGCCCGACCACCGGCTGCTGTCCGGGTCGGCCGAGCTCGGCCTTGTCGCCCTGCCCGGCCCGCCCGCCGGGATGGTCAACGGCGACCTGCGCTGACACTAAGCCGCCGTGCCAATCCGCACCCACGGTGCTGGCATTCCGCCGCGCAATCTGCCGGCCGTTCCCGGGTATAACGCGGCTGGCCTGGGCTCGGTCGGCGACGCTCGGGCAGGTGCGCGGGGGGACATGACTGATCAGTCGCGAGAATTCCGCGCGGGCCAGTAGGAACGCCAGCAAAGCCAGAGTCAATGTGACATCCTGTGATAGGGAGCTGTCGGACTGTGACGGTGACAGATCGTCACACTCTGGTAACGGCTAATCACCACCGAGTGCGAGAGGACCTGTTCGTGAGAACTCAGATCAAGCCGGACAATCGCCTGCTCACTCCCGCCGAGGTCGCCGCGATGCTGCGGGTGGACCCGAAGACCGTCACCCGATGGGCGCGCGGCGGGAAGCTGTCGTCGATCCGCACCCCGGGCGGCCACCGCCGCTACAGCGAGCGCGAGGTGCGGGGTTTCCTCAACGGCTGGCAGGGAGTTTCGGCGCCGCGCACGTCCGCGGAGTGAGCTGGCCGGGACCTGCCCCAGCCGCGGCGCTGGGGCAGGTGCTCTCGGCCAGGTCAGCCGCCCGCACTGAGTGCGGCCGTAGCGCGAGTCAGCCCGCTCGGTCCGATTCCGGACCAGGCGGGCTGACTGCTTTTTGATCGTTCTCCAGTCCCGGCCGCTCGCCATTCCTGCCGCCCGCTCGCACTCGTCCCTTGCGTAGGATCGGCCTGCGGGGGCTCGGGGTCGCCTCCGGAGCTAAAGCCGCGCAATGGAAGGTTGCTCATGGGCGAGCTGGTCCGCGTCGAAATCGACCAGGCGGTGGCGACGCTGCGGCTGAACCGGCCGCCGATGAACGCGCTCGACAGCGCGCTTACCGAGGACCTCGCCGCCGCCGCCGGCCGGGTAGCGGCCGACCCCGACGTCCGCGCCGTCGTGCTGTACGGCGGCGAGCGGCTGTTCGCGGCAGGGGCGGATATCAAGGAGATGGCCGATAACAGCTACCCGCAGATGGCCGCCTATTCCAGCCGGCTGCAGGCTGCGTTCAATGCGGTAGCCGAGCTGGCCAAGCCCGTCGTCGCCGCGGTGACCGGGTACGCGCTGGGCGGCGGGCTGGAGCTCGCGCTGTGCGCCGATTTCCGGGTTCTCGGCGAGAGCGCCCAGGTGGGCCAGCCCGAGATTCTGCTCGGCATCATTCCCGGCGCCGGCGGCACTCAGCGGCTGCCCCGGCTTGTCGGCCCCGCTAGGGCGAAGGACCTGGTCTTCTCCGGCCGGTTCGTCCGGGCCGACGAGGCGCTGGCCATGGGGCTGGCCGACCAGGTCGTCCCGGATGACCAGGTCTACGCGGCCGCCCTCGACCTGGCTGGTCAGTATGCGGTCGGCCCGCCGATCGCGCTCGCGGCCGCCAAGCACGCCATCGACGCCGGCCTTGGCACCGACCTGCGGTCTGGCCTGGAGATCGAGCGACTCGGCTTCGCTGGCCTGGTCGCGACGCAGGACGCGCGCACCGGGATGCGCAGCTTCCTGGAGAATGGTCCGGGGAAGGCCACCTTCGGCGGGAAGTAACCCGCTGGCAGTGAGTCGACGGACACAGTCAATCGGCGGCCGGCACCGGTGCCGGGAAGCGAGATAGGGATGCGGCAGGGATGATTGAGCAACCCGGCAGCCCGTCGCTGGACATGGTGACGGCGGCGCTGCGCGCAGACAGCAGCGACATCGCCATCTACGCCAAGGTGCTGACCGAGTCGCTCGGCGACGCGCTGCCGCCCGACAACATTCAGGTGGACCGGGCCCAGTCGATGTCCGACCGGCTGAAGGGCCGGCCCGGCCGGGTGACGAAGATAACAATCCGGCTGGGCGACCAGGTGCTCACGCTGCGGCTGACCAGCGGGGCCCCGGTTGCCGAGGTCTGCAAGGAAGTCCGGGGCGTGGTCCTGTCGCGCCAGCCTGTGCCCGTCGGTCAGTGGGCCGTCGAGCTGGCGAAGGCGCTGGTCAGTCATGCCGAGCAGAACGCGGCGACGGCCGAGGCGCTGCGTCGGCTCGTCGCCGGCGGCTAGCCGCCCTGACTCGCCAGTGCCGGGCGGCAGATCCGGCCTTAGGCTGTAGTGATATGAGTGCCCGCTCGGGGGAGCTGCTCGGCCCCTACCGGCTGCGCGAGCTGGTAGGTCAAGGCGGCATGGGCACCGTGTATCTCGCGGACGCGCCCGATGGTCGTCCGGTCGCCGTCAAGGTCCTGCGCCAGGGCGCGCCGGGCGAGGAGACCGCGCGGCGGCGGCTCACCCGCGAGGTGGACACGATGCGCCGGGTCCGCAGCCCGTTCGTTGCCGAGGTCCTTGACGCCGATGTCGCTGGCGATCCGCCGTACATCGTGACGCAATACGTGGCCGGCCGGACCCTTGAGGAAGTCGTCGAGACGGATGGGCCGCTCTCCGGCCAGCCGCTGGCTGCGCTCGCAACCGGCCTGGCCACCGCGCTCGCCGCTATCCACTCGGCCGGGGTGGTCCATCGCGACCTCAAGCCCGGCAACGTGATGCTGGTGGACGGCCAGCCCGTGGTGATCGACTTCGGGATCGCGCAGGCACCGGACTCTACGCGGCTCACCATGACCGGAATGTTCATGGGCACTCCCGGCTACCTCGCGCCGGAGATCATCGAGGGCGGAGAGAGCAGTCCCGCTGCCGACGTGCACTCCTGGGCGGCCACCGTTGCGTATGCGGCGGCCGGACGGCCGCCCTTCGGCACCGGACAGTTCCAGGCGATCTTCTACCGAATCGTGCACGGCCAGCCCGACCTGGACGCGCTGCCGGGACCGCTCCGACCGATTGTCGTTGCGGCACTGGCCAAGGACCCGGCGCGGCGTCCGTCGGCCGCGCAGCTCGCCGGCGTCGTGGCCGAGCTAGGGCCGGAGTCCCTGGTGGCGGTCCCGCCGGGCACGGTTCTGGCAGCGGCGCCCGCGGCCCCGATGGCCTACCAGCCGCCGTGGCAGCTCGCCGGCACCGCTGTCGATCTTCCGGCCGCAGCCAGCTACGGCAGCCTGGCCGCATCGACGGCTGCGCCTGCGGGATCGCCGCCGTGGCCGGGCACGGTGCCGATGGCCGTACCGGGCCGGGACAACTTCGCCGACCTGCTG
>JBAUAR010000171.1:0-6408 GCA_049675875.1 Streptosporangiaceae bacterium | reverse complement strand
AGTAGTGCACGGCCTCACCGGACCGGAAGTACGCGACGAACTGGACCGGGTCGGCATACTTCGTGCCGTCCGGGTTGGTGCCCTTCATGATCTGGTTGCGATAACGGAGGTAAACCGGCGCGGTGCCGATGGTTGTCGGCGCGGCCTCGATCCCCGTGTTCGCGAAGAACTGCAGCACCTGCTGGCCGTTGTGCCAGATCGTCAGCGTCTCCGGGTTGTTCTCGGCGGCGATCGCGTAGGTGTAGCCGTTTGGGTTGTTCTGGCCAGCCGCGACCGCACTGAGCAGCGCGGCCCAGACCTGGGGTCCGGCGATGCCGTCCATCGTCATGCCCTCGTTGGACTCGAACGCCATCACCGCGCCCTGCACGATCAGTCCGTTCGCGGCGCCACCATCCCAGAAGTTCTCGAGCTCGCTCGGGTATCCGGGCTCCCAGTTCCAAGCGCCCGGCGGCGGGTTGTAAGCCGCGGCTATCTGACCAGCCGCGTCGGTCGGCGCAGGCACGCTGGCACCCGGCGCCGCGGTCCAGGTCAGCGGCAGGTAACCGAGCTGGGACAGCAGCTCGTCCAGCCGGCCGGCCTGGTATGTGCCGGTCTGAAAACTCACCTGCGCCGCGCTGCTCAGCAGGCTGCCTGCTGCGGACCGGACGCCCTGGTGGCCGCCAGGGATCTGAACGGTGACCTGGGTGCTCGGGCTGAAGCCTGCCGCCGGCACGAACTGGAGCGTGTCCGTCCCCGCGCCCTGCCAGCTGCCTTGCACTTCCGGTGTGATCGTGGGTAGCGGGGAGGTGGTCGCGAGCGGCGTCGAGAACGTGATCGTGATGTCGGCCGCGCCGTTCACGCCGGTGGCACCGCTCGCCGGCGTTTCGGACACCACCTGCAGCGGAACGGGCGGGCTCGTCGACGAGTGAGCGGCCGGGCTGTCGTTCTTGCCGTTCGCCGATGACTGCGCCGAGGCGTGCGTCATTGCGATCCAGACGCCGGCAACCAGCAGGAGAACGATCACGCCTCCCAGGGCCGCGACCCGCCCGCGCAGGTTCGTCACAGACACCAAAGACTCCCTCGTAGCCCGTAGCTGCCCGGCCGCGCACGACGGGCGGTAACTCCGGAGCGCCCGTGACGCGGGACGCCCGTGGCAGTGACTCTATTTGCCGACACTGCAAATCATCCTGAGACCAGGTAAAGAAATGGAAACAGGTTCAGGTCAGCACCGACAGGGCGAAACCCGGACGCGCCGGCGCCGCAGTGCGCGACCAGACCGGACCGGTCGATCTGCGGAAGTAACGGCACCCATCCAAGGGTACTGGCACGAGACCGGCCGTCAGCCGGCTTGGCTGGCCGCGATCCGCCCGGCCGTCAGCCCTGGCACGCTTATCCTCCGGCTGTCGATTCCTCCGGCTGTCGATCCCCCGGCCGTCGATCCCCCGGCCGTCAGCCGTCCGGACGCCAGCCCCGGTACGCCAACCGCCCGGCACCGCGTCGTTGCGGTGCCGGGCGGTAGCCCTTGGGCGGTCGGCCGGTGCTAGCCGTTGGGCGGTCAGCCCTGGACGGACACCAGGCTGCCGTAGGTCAGGAACGGGTAGGCCTGCTGGGCCGCGGTGTACGGCAGTTCGACGCAGCCCAGGCTCTGCGGCCAGCCGTACGAGCCGCGCACGAAGTAGTGCACCGCGTCGCCCCCGTTGAAGTAGGAGACATACTGCACCGGGTCCGAGTAGTGGCTGCCGTCCGGGTTGGTGCCGCTCATGATCGTGTTGAGGAACCGTTCAAAGACCGGGAAGGTGCCGTCCACGGTAGGGGCCACGCCGATGCCGGTGTTGGCGAGGCTGGTCAGGACCACCTGGCCGTTGTGCCAGATGGTCAGTGTCTCCGGCGAGCCTTTGCTCGCGATCGCGTAGGTGTAACCGTTCGCGTTCTGCTGGCCCTGCTGCTGCGCTTGGAACAGCGCGGTCCACAGCTGCGGTGTCAGACTGCCGTCGATGGTCATGTTGTGCTCGGACTTGAACGCCATGACCGCGCCCTGCAGGATGACGTTCGCCTGGTCGGGCACCCAGTCGGCCTGCAGACTCGGCGGGTACCCAGGGTCCCAGGCGAATGTGCCCGGCGGCGGCTCGTACGCCTCGCCCTGCGGAGTATTGGCGGCCGGGTCGGCGGTCTGTAGCTCTGCCATAGTCGGGCTGCTGCGCTGCGGTAGCCAGGTCAGGGGCAGGTAGCCCTGCTCCGCGAGCAGCACGGCCAGCCCAGTCTGGCTGTATGGGGCCGTGGTGAACTGCGCGGTGACTGCGGCTGCACTGAGCAGCCCGCCATCAGCCGACCGGACGCCTGAGCGCCCGCCCGGAATCTGGACCGTGACCGTGGTGGACTGGTTGAACGGCGTGGTCGGCGCGAACTCCAGCGAGTCACCGGCCACCGTCCAGCTGCCCGGCACGCTCGGAGTCAGCTTCGGCTTGGCGGAACTGGCCGAGACCGGCCCGGAAAACGTCACGATGATGGGATTCGCGCCATCGACCCCGGTGGCCCGGTTGGAGGGTGAGAGCGCTACCACATGGATGGCGGGGGCCGGTGCCGACGCGTCCGTGGCTGGCGCGGGCTGCGATGACTGGGTCACCGCGTAGCTAATGCCCGCCGCGATCGCCGCGACGGCCGCGGTGCCGATCGCGATCATCTTGAGGCCGGGCCGACCGGGCCGGCTCGTGGTCGGGCCGGACGCACCGACCTCGCCGCGAGCTTTCTGGTCTGGTTTGCCGCCCGCCGCGGCGGGGCGGTCGGCCGTGCCCGCCGGGTCCTCGTTCGCTGACCCTTCCTCGCCGGCCTGCTGTCCTGGCCGCCTCACTCCGAACACGCCAAAACCCCCCGTCCCGTGGCGTCACTGCTGGCGCATAGCCGTGGCCCCTGCGACTACGCGCCGTCAGTCTAGTTACTGAGCGTTACAGGGAATACCCGCAGTGTCACTGGAATAGCTATGAGGCGCGTAAACGATCCGTAACGACACGCGGCTGAGCGGCCTCGCGGCGGCGGCAGGCCACTGCGACGCAGCGGCCTGCCCGGTGCGGTATCCTGACAAGCCGCAACCTTCTCAGCCGTGCGGCCCCGCCTCTGAGGGCTGATCTGGCTGCCACAGACGCCGACACGAACTGGAGAACGTCGCCATGACCGGGGGCCTCACTCCGAAGTGGAAGAAGTCACGATCGAGGACACGGTCTCGTCGTGCGCAGTGGAAGGCCAAGCCTCCAACGCTGGCGAAGTGCCCGCGCTGCCGGGAAGCCATCCTGCCGCATACCGCATGCTCGTCCTGCGGCTATTACAAGGGTCGCGAGTACGCGCAGGCCATCAAGAAATCGAACGCATAGCCGGCTGAGAACGGGTTCCGCGATCGGACCCTGACCAGCCCTGCGTATGCCGTCCGCCATCCGGTGACTGACGGCCGCCCGCGACTCGCTCGCTGAGCCCGATTCCGGCATAGCCACCCCGCGCCGCCTCGCCGGAACGAGGGATATCTACTACCATTGTCGCCATCCGCTCTGGTCCCCGGCGGTGACCGTCTGCCTCGCCGCGCACTCTCGGTGAGGCACTCGTGACGCAGACGCGAGGGGCCGGGTATGGCGACAGTAAGCGTGTCGTGGCAGGAAGCCGCCAGGCGACTTGCCGCTGGGAGCCTCGAGCCTGGCCGAGCTAGCGGACTGAGGCTGAGGTGACGGCCGGTCCGTCTCTGCGCCATGGCCAGGTCAGCGAAGCGCCTCTCGATTGGCCGGGTCTGTCCGGGTTGAGGGCAGTGATTGGCTGGCTGCCGGTCGCCTCGCTGCTGCTGGCCCGCGACGGGACCGCCATCGTGGCCAATGAGCAGTGGGCAGCGCTGTCCGGCGTGCCTGTCCGCGACTCCCTGGGCGACGGATGGCTTCAGGCCGTCAACGCGGTCGATCGGATCGCGCTGCGTGCGCAACTTCAGGACGCTGCTGCCGGTGGCATAGACGGATCGGCCGACATGCGGATCGCGACACCCGGAGCGGAGCGGTGGAGCCGCTGGTCATGGGAACCGGTCCCCGCCCGCCTGCTTATCGTGAGCGTCGTCGGCCTGGCCGATGGCATGCCGCTCGGCACTGACGCGCCCGTCGCCAGCGGCCTCGCGAACACGGTCGTGCACCGGTTGTTCGGCGTGCGTGTGCTGCTTCAGTACGCCGCGGCGCTGACCGACACCCACGGCCGGTCCAGCCTGCAGAAGGCCGTGGACGAGCTTGACTCGGTGATCCAGGATGTTCGGATCCGGGTGTTCGCCGGGCACACAGTAACCGACTTGTTAGACCCCTGAGCTGCCAGCGAAAGGCATTCGTGCCGGTCAGCCGCAGCCTGCCTACGTAGGCTCACGTCAAGGGGAGGGCTTCACGTGAACCGCAGAGAGATCATCGAGCGCCTGTCAGCAGCGGTGCGGCACGCAAGCAGCGACGGTGATCACGCCCGTGCGCGGAGGCTTGCCGCACTCCGGCGCGAAATCCTCGGCAGCATGTCGCGTGAGGCGGCGGCGGCTCCGGGCGAGGCCCTCGCCGCCGTCCCCCGCCCGCGGCCCGTGCCCAAGCAGGAGAGGCTGGACTGGCTGTGAGGGGTCGCCCCGGCCGAAACCGGTAGGCGCTTTCGATAAATTGCGGTTTGTCGTGGGCGATACTGGGATCGAACCAGTGACCTCCTCGGTGTGAACGAGGCGCTCTCCCGCTGAGCCAATCGCCCGGGCACTCTGCAGGTGCCGCCACCGCGTCGCGCGCCGCAAGCTCGGCGCAACCCGTCTGGCACGGCCAGTCGGGTGATCCCGACCGCAGAGCGATCTCAGCGTAGCGCATGGCGGCCGAGGCTGGCCTGTCCTGATCCGCAGGCGGCAGCTGGCCTGTCGTGACCCGCGAGCTGCCGTGGCCTATCCTGAGCCGCGGGCGGCCGCTGGCCGGGTCAGAGGCCGCCGCCCCGCCGCACCTGAACGGGAATAGTTAATAAAGTCCGGACATAACTGCTTTAGTAAAAATAGTGGTACCCGACTTGTCTTGCCCCCGGACAGACAGGGTATTTATCCGTGAAAGTCCGGGGATATCGGGTGGCTGGTGAAGCGTAACGCCAGATGCGGCTGCTGATCATCCAAGACTGCCTGAGACGAGGGTCACATCTGCAGCTTGTTACCCGCCGGGATGATCCCACGTCTAAGTCGGTGTTTTAATGCGAGAAGCGTTTGACCACGTCGCAGCCGGTTTGTCGATCGGTGACCGAGGTTACGAACGACTTCTTTCGCGGAATCAAGATCCCGCGAAACCAATTCAGCGGGACACGCGATGTCCTATGTGACAGGGCATCCGCGCACCAATATGTGAAGCCCGGCAATCCGGGACACGACAAGGCAGAAGGTCTGACTCGATGATGAACAGCAGTGTGACCGTCTCCGCCGAACTCGGCCTCAGCCTGGTGGTACCCGACCACGGATCCGTCCCGCTCGTGGCGAGCCTCTACTACAGTGCCGAGGACCCGTATGCGATCCGCATGGCGTTCCACGTCGGCACTGACGAGCCTGTCGAGTGGATATTTGCGCGCGACCTGCTGGCGGTTGGCCTCGAAGGCCCGGCGGGCGAGGGCGACGTCCAGGTGTGGCCGTCTGAGGACGCCGACCGCGAACTGCTGAACATCGCGCTGTCGTCTCCCTTCGGCGAGGCACAGTTCGAGGCGCCGCGTGACTCCACGGCAGCGTTCCTCACCCGGACCTACGAGGTCATCGCGCCTGGTCACGAGAGCGACTACATCGACGTGGATGCCGAACTGGACGAGCTGCTCTGGCGCGCCTGACCCAAATCGCCCCCCGAATATGGCCATGCCGCCCGCGGCATGGCCATTTCACGGATCGGGTGATTCCGCCGCCCGGGTGCCAAATACCTCGGCCGCTTTTCGGGTCACCGGTCCGGGGACTACGGCCAGTGTCGAGCCATTTACCTTCCGGATCGGCTGCACATCCCTGGTTGTACCGGTTAGAAAGGCTTCGTCCGCTTCTGTCAGAGCGCTGAGCGGCAGATCTTCCTCGGCGCCGCCCACCCACTCGAGCACGAGAGCCCTGGTCACACCGGCGAGACAGCCCGCCGCCAGCGGCGGTGTCACCAGCCTGCCGCCGACGACCACAAAGACATTCGTGCCGGTCCCCTCGCATAGGTTGCCCGCCGTGTTGGCGAAGATCGCTTCGCCGGCGTCGCGCTCGGCCGCGTAGCCAAGGGCACGGACATTCTCCGCGTATGACGTCGTCTTCAGGCCCGCTAGCGCACCTAGTTCGTTGCGCGGCCAGGGCACGACGGCCACGTCAACGAAGTCCGCGGGTGGCCGCTGCTCCGCGAGCGCCACGACGGCGGTAAGGCCCGAGTTCCCGCGTTCCGATCCCAAGGGGCCAATGCCCCCCGTGAT
>JBAUAR010000170.1:0-7531 GCA_049675875.1 Streptosporangiaceae bacterium | reverse complement strand
GCCCGGCGCGGCTGGCTCGGGGACCGCGAGTTCCGCCGGAGCGGGCCTGCCGGGCTGCTGCAGCCAGCAGGCCGCAAGCCGGCTGGTGCCGGCGCCGACGATCTCCAGCGGCGGGGCTTCTGCGGTGCACTGGTCGAATGCAAACCGGCAGCGCGGGTGGAACACGCAGCCGGATGGCAGCGTCCGCAGGTCGGGCGGCGAGCCGGGAATCCCGGTCATCGGCGCCCGCGGACCGTGCAGCGGCGGGAACGAGCTGAGCAATCCCAGCGTGTAGGGGTGTCGCGGAGCGCGGAACAGCGCCGTCGCCGGTGCTCGCTCCACTAGCCGGCCGGCGTACATCACCGAGATGGCATCCGCGATCTCGATGAGCAGCGAGAGGTCGTGAGTGATGAACAAGATCGCGAACCCGAACTGGTCCCGCAGGTCCTTCAGCTCTTCCAGGATCTCCCGCTGGGTGACCACGTCGAGCGCCGTCGTGGGCTCGTCCATGATGACGACCTGCGGGCGCAGCGCCAGCGCCATGGCGATCATGACGCGCTGCCGCATGCCGCCGGAGAGTTCGTGCGGGTGACTCGTCAGGCGGTCACTGCTGATCCCGACCATCTCGAGCAGCTCGACGGCACGCGCGTGCCGTTCCTTACGCGACATGTGAGGCAGGTGCGCGGCGAGCGCGTCGGTGAGCTGCGCCCGGATCGTGAGCACCGGGTTGAGCGCATTCATCGCGCTCTGCAGCACCAGCGACACTTCCGACCAGCGCAGCACGCGCAGCATGTCGTAGTCGGCCGCCAGCAGGTCGACCGTCGGCCCGTCGGCGGGATGGAAAAGCACCGCGCCGTCGACGATGACGCCCGGCGGCCGCAGCAACCGGGTGGCCGCCATGGCCAGCGTGGACTTGCCGCTGCCGCTCTCGCCCGCCAGCCCCAGCACCTCGCCGCGGTGCAGCACCAGGTCGGCGTCCGTCACCGCGTGCACAGCGCCGGGCCCCTGTCCGTAGTCCACGCAGAGGCCGCGGATCTCCAGCAGCCGCTCGCCGCTCACGCCTGTCCTTCCTGACCAGGGGTTCCGTGGGTCGCGGCCGGGACCCGCGTGGTTTGCATCACCGGAGTCAGCGCGAACTGCTGGCTGCGCTGCATGCGCGGCTGGCCCCGGCCGGCCGCGCGCCGGGTCAGCCCGGCCGCCCGCAGCCGCGGGTTGATGAACTCGTCAATGCCGAAGTTCAGCAGCACCAGCGAGGTGCCCAGCAGCGCGATGGCGAGGCCCGGCGGGATATACCACCACCAGTACCCGGTCAGTTCCGCGTTCGAGCCCTGGGCGTAGTACAGGATGCCGCCCCAGTTCCAGTTGGGGTTCACCAGCCCGAGGAAGGCCATCGCGGTGTAGGTCCCCACCGCGTACAGCACGGTGAACAGGAACGAACTCGCCACGATGGGGGTGAGGTTCGGCAGAATCTCAGCGAAGATGATGCGTCGCCGGCGCTCACCGATGATCCGGGCGGAGTCGATGTAGTCCCGGCTGCGCAGCGAGAGCGTCTGGGCGCGCAGCACGCGGGCTCCCCAGGCCCAGCCCGTCGCCGAGATGATCAGGCCGACGAGGAAGATGTCGTTGCTGCCGGTCTTGCCGAGGAAACCGAACAGGATGACCAGCAGCGGCAGGGCCGGCATGACCAGGAAGATGTTCGCGAGCATGGACAGCAGGTCGTCGGCGAACCCGCCCACGTACCCGGCGGTCACGCCGAGCACGACCGACAGCGTGGTGGCGATCACTCCGGCGACCAGCGACACCAGCAGCATGTCGCCGCCGCCGACCAGGAGTTGCGAGAACACATCCTGCTGCAGGTTCGTGGTGCCGAGCCAATGCGCGGCGGACGGCGGCAGCGGGACCGGCGAGTTGGCGAAGACCTGGTCCGGGCTGTACGGCGCGACCAGCGGCCCGATGATCGACAACAGCACGAAGAACGCGAGTATGACCAGGCCCGCGATGATCTTCGGCGAGCGAGGCAGCCGCAGTGCCTGCTGGCGTCGGTGCGCCATGGCTGGCGGCGCGCTGCCTGGCGCCGGCCCGCTGCCGGTGACCTGCTCGATGCCGATGCCCACAGCCATGGCTCACGCCTCCTGACGGGTGCGCGGGTCGAGGAAGACGTAGACGAAGTCGGCGATGAGGTTGGCCGCCAGCACCGTGAAGGTGATGATCAGGAACAGGCCCTGCATCAGCTCGTAGTCGTTGTTCGACACCGCCTGGATCAGCAGCGAGCCGAGGCCCGGATAGCTGAACACGACCTCGGTGAGCAGCGCACCGGACACGATGAATCCGATCGCTAGCGCGAAGCCCGAGACACTCGGCAGGATCGCGTTGCGAGCTGCGTACCAGATCACCCGTCGTTTCGGCAGGCCCTTCGCGGCAGCGATCAGCACATAGTCCTCGTCCATCGTGGTGAGCATCACGTTGCGCATGCCCACGATCCAGCCGGCCGCCGAGGCAACCACAATCGTGAGCGCGGGCAGGATCGCGTGGTCGAGCACGTCGCTGATGTAGGTCCAGTTGAGCGCCGGGAAGTCCGCGACATTGGCGGCCCGCTCCGACGGGAACCAGCCGAGCCTGATCGCGAACACGTCGACTGCCACGAACGCGAGGAAGAAGTAGGGCGCTGCCTGGAAGAAGGTGACCAGCGGCAGCAGGTTGTCCATCCAGCTGCCGCGCTTCCAGGCGACAATCGCGCCGATCGCGGTTCCGAGCACGAAGCTGATCAGAGTGGCGACGCCAACCAGGCCAAGCGTGTAGGGCAGCGCCTGCCGGATGACGGTGCTGACCGGCACGAAATTGTTGGCCGTCGACACGCCGAGGTTGCCGTGCAGCACGTCGTTCCAGTAGTGCGCGTATTGCGCCCACAGGCTGGCGTTGGTCTGGACGCCGAACTGCAGGTCCAGGGCGTGGATGATGGCCGGCGTGATCGTCACGCCCTGCATCTTCGCCACGATCGCGGCCACCGGGTTGCCCGGGATCAGCCGCGGGATGAGGAAATCCAGGCTGACCGCGACCGCGGCGGTCACCAGGTAGAAGAACAGCCGACGGGCTATGGCCAGCATCTAACCGGCCTCCCTCGGCGTCCGCGGGGCCGGCGCCAGGGCCGGCAGCTCGCAGCCGCAGCTCTCGCGCCGGATCAGCGTCGTCGGCAGGGCGATGTCCCGCCCCCTGGCGGTATCGGCGGCATCCGGCCCGCGGCCGATCATGGCGTACACGGTCTCGAATGCGGTCGCGCCCAGGTCCTGGATGGACTGCCGGACACTGGTGAGCTGCGGGCGCAGGTGCCGGGCCACCGGGATGTCGTCGAATCCAGTGACCGCGACGTCGCGCGGGACGGAGACGCCGTGCTGGGCCAGCGCGTGCAGCACGCCGATGGCTGACTGGTCGTTGGCGCACACGATGGCGCGCGGCAGTTCCGCCCCGGCGGCGATCAGCCGCTCGATGGCCTGCGCTCCGGCCGCCGCCTGGTAGCTGCCACGCCACTGCTCGCCGGTGAACAGCGTCGCGCCTGCGGCCGCCACCTCGTCGGCCAGGGCCTGGCCGCGGGTCATGCTGTCCGGGCTGCCGTCGTGCCCGGCCAGATAGGCGATCGTCTGGTAGCCGTGGTCGGCAATGAGGTGCCGGGCGAGCATGCGCATCCCGCCCGCGTTGTCGCCGTGGACGTTCGCGGTCGTCTCGGTGGGCACGCCGGCCAGGGTGACGACCGGGACCTGACGCGAGAGCGTGTCGAGCTGCTCGGGGGACAGGATCCGGTCGTGCAGGATGAGCCCGTCGCTCTTGCGGGCGAGCGCGAAGATCTGCCGGCCGACGTCCGGCTCGTCCAGGTCCACGGACCGGATGAGGAGGTCAAAACCGTGGCGCTGGGCGACGATCTCCATGCCCCGGTTGATCATGTCCGGGAACTGGAGGTTCTCATCCTCGTCGGCGAACATGGTCGCGCCGTGCCACTGCGGCCGCCTCACCACGACGCCGACGACCTCCTTGAGCCGGGCGCTGAGCGCCCGGGCCGCGCCGTCCGGCACGAAGCCCAGCTCGGCGACCGCGTCCAGGACGCGCTGGCGGGTGTCGGCCCGCGGGTTGCCCTGGCCGTTGAGCACGCGTGACACCGACGCGATGGATACGCCGGCGACCCTGGCCACGTCGTAGATCGTGGGGGGCTGCACGGTGATCGTGCTGGCCTCAGCGTTCACTCCTGCACCTTCGGTTCGTCGTGGGCGTGCGATGCAGCGGCCTATGGTAAGCGCTTACCCGACCGGCCTTTGCTACCCGCGGCGTTTGCCGCTCGGAGGGAGAGGGTTCCGGAAAGCGCTTACTTAAGCAACTGGCAAGAAGTTACAACGGCCGGGGAAGCGCTTACAAGGCCCGAACGTAACCGTTACCTGAACGTGACATTGAAGCCAATTCCCGGTTGCCAGCGCGGATCACGCCGTGGTCGCTGAGCCCGGCTGGTCACTGCCGGGCCCTGAGCCCAGTTCGGCCTCGATCCAGCGCAGACTCGGCGGGCCGAGCGCCGGCGACACCAGCCGGGTCACCCACAGCGCCCGGCGACGCACCGTGTCGACGCGCGCAGCCAGGTTGCGCGAAACCGGCATCGTGGATTTGGTCCGCGACAACAGACTCAAGGCGAGCACGGCTGGTAGCCGCTGCCGGCCAGGATGGTGGCCGCGCTCGCGGAGGTCAGCGCCGCCCAGCCCGCATGCGGATGCTGCTCCCGGTAGTCGTTAACGATGTGGTAGCCGATGGTGAAGCCGGTCAGGCTGGGCACGGCGTAGCCGTAGGAGTTGCCACCGAACATCCAGGTGCCATCGATCCCGGAGTCGCCGAGTAGGAATTCCGCCTTGTTCCAGAGTGTGCATTCCTGCGACGGGGTGATGGCTGCGCCCCCGGGATCTGGGGGACCGGGGAAGGCAGCCTGGTCGAACGCCGTCGCGATACCTTCGTCGACAAATTCTTCGAGCAGGGAGGGCCCGTGGCCTGGCCCGGCAAGGATCCGGACGCTGTGGCTGACCTCGTGGGCGAGGTCACGCGGAAACCAGAACGTCAGGACCTTCTTGATGCTGACCTGCGGTACGGTTCCGAATGCGACCATGATGCGCCCATTCATCGGGTTGGTATATCCCTCAGTCCCACTCTGTGGACTCAGCACTGCCGGCCGGCCATCACTAACCGAGATACTGGCTTTAGGCCCGGGCAAGAGCGTGTTGACGTGGTCGAGAACACGGTCGACTAGGGCCGGCAGGCTGACGCCAGCCGTTTGTGCCGCCTGCAGTGCGGCAGCGCTGAACGTCACGGTAAACCGATCATCCGCGACCCGGTCGGTGACTGCCCGTCGCAGGGACGGCTTTGCTGCCGTCGGAGCAGTTGACGCACCATACTGTCCGCCGCATCCGGCCGCGGTAACAACCATGGCGAGAACAGCGAGCAACAGCCGCGTCCCTCCGCCGAGCCATTTGCCAACGTTAGCCCTGCGAGCCGCTGCCCGGGAAGCAAAGTCCTGGCCGGTCCGGCCGTCCTTGAAGCCGGTCCCGCGGGCAAGCTCTCACTCGCTCGTCTTCTGCCGCAACCGGCTGAACTGAGATCCGGGCCGCATGTCGGTCCCCGACGGCCAGCTCGCTCGAGCCAGGCCGACTCAGTGCGGTCGGCCACCAGCGTCCCCGGCCAACGCATCGGCGAGCGTCTCACCGGCTCCCCGAGACTGCGGGCGGCTCGGCCGCCCTGGCCAGCACGAAGCCCGGGTAGTCGCGGGCGGCCTCGTCGTCGCAGAGCCGCCGGAACTCGCCGACGCCGCCGATATAGGGCAGGAACGTCCGCGGCTTGCCCGGCACATTCGCGCCCATGTACCACGAGTCGGCCCGCGGGAAGAGAGTGACCGAGGCGACCTCGGCAACGTGGTGGACCCACCGGTCTTCCGCAGCGGCCGCGGCGTCGATCGTCGTGCAACCTGCCTTGCGCAGGTACGCGATGCAGTTGCTGACCCACTCCACGTGCTGCTCGATGGACACGACCATGTTGCTCAGCACCGAGGGACTCAGCGGACCGGTGATGGTGAACAGGTTCGGGAAGCCCGACACGGCCACCCCGAGGTAGGTTCGCGGACCGGCGGACCACCGCGACCCAAGACTCACCCCGTTCCGTCCCCGGATGTCGATGGCAAGCAGCGCGCCGGTCATCGCGTCGAACCCCGTCGCGAACACGATGGCGTCCACTTCGTAGTGCGCCGCGGACGTCCGCACACCGGTCGCGGTGAACTCCGCCAGCGGTGTCTCGCGCAGATCGACCAGATGCACGTTCGGGCGGTTGAATGTCTCGTAATAGCCGGTGTCGAGGCACGGCCGTTTGGTGCCGAAAGGAAACGAGCGCGGCGACAGCTTCTCGGCTAGCTGTGGATCGGCGACGATGCTGCGGATCTTGGCCCGGATGAACTCGGCTGCGGTCTCGTTCGCGGCGGGGTCGACCAGCACGTCGGCATACTGGCCACCGAGCGAGAACAGGTCGCCCTGCTCCCAGCCCCACTGGTAGGCCGCGTTGCGCTCTTCTTCGGTCACCTCAAGCGCGGACAGCGTAGGCACCTGCCTCGGCACTCCGGCGCGCGACGCCCGCTGAGCGGCCCGGTACGCCGGGTAGCTGGCCTTCATGGTCGCGTTCTCGGCATCGGTCAGCGGGCGGTTGCCGGCCGGCATGGAGAAGTTCGGCGTGCGCTGGAAGACGGTGAGGTCAGCGGCCTGCTCGGCGATGATGGGGATCGACTGGATGCCCGAGGACCCGGTGCCGATCACGCCGACACGCAGGCCGTCGAAGCGGACCTCGGCGTTGCCCCAGCGGGCGGTGTGATGCGTCCGGCCGCCGTACAGCTCCAGGCCGGGCACCTCCGGCAACTTGGCGGCGGACAGGCAGCCGGTGGCCATGATCAGGAACTGCGCCGTCAGGTCATGCCCGCTGTCCGTCAGCACCCGCCAGCGGCCGGTCGCGTCGTCGTAATGCGCCGCGGTCACCGTGGCGTCAAAAATGATGTCGCGGCGCAGGCCGAACCGGTCGGCTACATGGCTGAGATAGCGGAGCACTTCGGGCTGAGTCGGGTACTTCTCGGTCCACTCCCAGTCCTGCTCGAGCTCGTCCGAGAACGAGTAGGAGTACGCCAGGCTCTGGACGTCGCAGCAGGCGCCGGGGTAGCGGTTCCAGTACCAGGTACCGCCCACGTCGCTGCCGGCCTCGACCACCCGGCAGTGTAGGCCGAGCTCGCGAAGACGGTAGAGCTGGTACAAGCCGGCGAATCCGGCCCCGACGATAACAGCGTCCAGGGTCTCGTGGTCCGACATCGTGCCCTCCTGCCCGGGGGGTCGTGCTGCGGCCGTCCGCTAATCCGCCACCGGCTGCGGCCGCGCGCCGAGGTGCCGGTCGAGGTGCTCGCAGACGTAGTCGATGCCCGCGGCGCTGCCAGGCAGCACGCCGACCATGGTGAAGAACGCGTGCATCTGGCCGGCGAATCGCTGCTGCGTGACCGGTACTCCGG
>JBAUAR010000169.1:0-8459 GCA_049675875.1 Streptosporangiaceae bacterium | reverse complement strand
CGATCATGTTCTTGCTGAAGCACTCGGCCATGAGCTGCGCGGCCTGCGGCTCCATCCACGTCGTTACGAAGGTAGCCAGGTTGAGCCGGGCGTTGCCGTCGAGCATGAGCTCGTCCCTGACTAGCTGTAGCGCCACGTCAGGCGGCATGGGCTCCGCCGGAATCTGGTGGCGCGGCACCGGGTGCTCGACCACCGTGCAGAACGGGTTGATGTCGAGTTCGGCCGTCCCGTGGGTCTCATCGACCTTGGCGTGCAGGGGCATCGGTCACTCCGCTGGTTGAGGCTGACTGGTGAGGTACCGGCAAAGGAGGAAGTCGTCATCGGCCACCACGTGCGTGAGTGACAGCCGACAGGTCCCGGAGCTGGCGTCCGGATCCGGCAGCGACGCGACGATCCGGCCCGCTTGCCCGCCCGCGAGCACCGGGCTCGTCGTCAGGCACAGCTCGTCGAGCAGTCCCGCCCCGGCCAGGTGGCCGAGCAGCATCGGGCCGCCCTCGGTCAGGACGCTCGTCAGTCCGAGGGCGGCGAGTTGGCGGATGGCCATGCCGATGTCGACCCAGTCCACCCCGGCCTCGAGGATCCGTGCGCGGCCCGCGAGCGCAGCCTTGCGCCCGGCCGGCGCCGTGGTGGTGGTGATCACGATGGTCTGCGACGGGCCGGGCGGCACGGTCAGCAGCCGATCGCAGCCGGTCAGGTCGAGGCTCGCCGTCACGACCGCCACCGGCGGCAGCGCGGCCCCGTCCGGGCGGAGCTGGGCCCAGATCTGGTCGGGCTGGACCGGACGGTAGTGCTCCGCTCTGGCCGTGCCCGCGCCGACGAGCACGACATCAGCCAGGCTGCGCAGGACCGTGAAGACCGTTCTGTCGGCAGGCCCGGACAAGCCGCCCGATCGCCCGTCCAGCGTGACGGCCCCGTCGGCGCTGGCGACCATGTTCGCACGCACCCAGCCGCGCACGCCGGGATCGGCCGGGTCGGGAACAGCCCCGTTCCCGTACAAGAGCGCGAGCTGAGCGACAGCGGTCGGCAGGCATCCCGCGATAGCCTTCGGGGCCGGCCGGAGATCTGGACCCTGGACCGGGTAGATCTGGCGCACGGCCAGCAGTTAACCAGACCGTGCTCCCCGAGCCCCGCAGCCGGGCCGGCTAGCGGGCGGTGCCAGTCCGCAGCACGACGACCGCTCGGCCAGCCACCGTGAGCACGCTCGCCGCCGGGCGCGGATCGCTGGCGGCCGGCTCGCCGACGGTGGTGTCGACGATAACGTCCCAGGCAGCCGTGGGGCCGGCGCCCGGCAGGGTGAAGGTGACCGGCTCATCGGCGGCGTTGAACAGCAGCAGGAAGCTCTGGTCGCCGATGACCTCGCCGCGCGGCCCGGGCTCGGTGATGGCATCGCCGTTGAGCAGTACGGCGAGCGCGCGCGCGTCCGAGCCCCAGTCGTGCACCGTCATCTCGGCTCCGGCCGGGGTCAGCCAGGTGATGTCGCCGCGGCCGGTGCTGGTCGGCGCGATGCCACTGAAGAACCGGCGGCGGCGGAACACCGGGTGGTCGCGGCGCAGGGCTATCAGCGAGCAGGTGAAGTCGAGCAGGTCCGCGTGCTTGCCGGCGGCCTCCCAGTCCACCCAGGATGTCTCGTTGTCCTGGCAGTAGGCGTTGTTGTTGCCCAGCTGGGTCCGGCCGAGCTCGTCACCGGCCAGCAGCATCGGCACACCCTGGGAGCAGAACAGCGTCACCAGGAAGTTGCGCACCTGCCTGGCCCGCAGCTCGGTGATCGCCGGATCATCCGTCGGTCCCTCGGTGCCGCAGTTCCAGGATCTGTTGTCGTCGGTGCCGTCCCGGTTCTCGTCGCCGTTCGGCTCGTTGTGTTTGCGGTCATAGCTGACCATGTCGGCGAGCGTGAAACCGTCGTGGCAGGTCACGAAGTTGATCGACGCTACCGGTCGGCGCGCGCTGGTCTCGTACAGGTCGGACGAGCCCGCCAGCCGGGACGCGAAGTCCGGCAGCGTCGCTGGCCGGCCGCGCCACAGGTCCCGCACCGTGTCTCGGTACTTGCCGTTCCACTCCGTCCACAGCGGCGGGAACTTGCCGACCTGGTAGCCGCCAGCTCCGACGTCCCACGGCTCGGCAATGAGCTTGACCTGGGACACGACCGGGTCCTGCTGTACCAGCTCGAAGAACGCGGACAGCCGGTCGACCTCGTGCAGCTCGCGGGCGAGTGCGGAGGCGAGGTCGAACCGGAAGCCATCGACGTGCATGTCCAGGATCCAGTACCGCAGCGAGTCCATGATCAGTTGCAGTGCGTGCGGGTGGCGAGCGTTGAGGCTGTTTCCGCAGCCGGTGTAGTCGAGATAGCCGGACGGGTCGTTGTCGTCCAGCCGGTAGTAGGCGGCGTTGTCGATGCCACGAAAGCTGAGGGTGGGCCCTGCCGCGCCGGACTCGGCCGTGTGGTTATAAACGACGTCGAGGATGACCTCGATCCCCGCGGCGTGCAGCGCCTTGACCATGGACTTGAACTCGGCCACCTGGCCATGCGGTTCGATCGCACCGGAGTAGCCGTTGTGCGGGGCAAAGAACCCGATCGTGTTATAGCCCCAGTAGTTGGTCAGGCCGCGCGCGGTGAGTTCGCGCTCGGGCACGGACTGGTGCACGGGCATGAGCTCGATCGCGGTAACTCCGAGCCTGGTCAGGTGCTCGATGACCGGCGGTGAGGCCAGGCCGGCGTAGGTTCCGCGCAGCTCGGCCGCAACCTGAGGGTGGCGCATCGTGAGGCCGCGCACGTGCGCCTCGTAGATCACGGTCTCGTGGTACGGCGTCCGCAGCTGCCGGTCGCCGGTCCAGTCAAAGTAGGGGTTGACCACCACGTTGCGCGGCATGAACGGCGCGCTGTCGGTGTCGCTCGGCTGATCGGGCGCGTCCGTCCGGTAGCCGAGCAGCGCGTCGTCCCAGCGCACGAGGCCGTCGACGGCCTTGCCGTACGGATCGAGTAGCAGCTTGGCCGGATTGCAGCGATGGCCACGGTGCGGGTCATAGGGGCCGGCCACGCGGTAGCCGTAGCGCTGACCGGGACCGACCCCCGGCAGGTAGCAATGCCAGACGAAGCCGTCGACCTCGGCTAGCTCCAGCCGGGTCTCGGTACCGGAGTCGCCGAACAGGCAGAGCTCGACCCGCTCGGCCACCTCAGAGAACAGGGCGAAGTTCGTTCCTGACCCATCCCAGGTTGCGCCGAGCGGATACGCAGCTCCCGGCCAGACGTGCATCCGTTGACCTTACCTGCCGGTAGCCATGGAGCTGGCCCATGGCGCGGAGCCGGCCCTGGCAAGAATCGCGGGCAGGTCGAGACCGCGGGGCAGGCTGCCGAACGGTATCGGCGGCCCGGCCGCTGCGGCGCCCGGCTGCAGCCTGGTACTGGCGAAGGCGTCGCCCACCGTGGCCGGCGCGTGCCGAACCAGCAGGGCTGCCTGCAGCGCGACGGTGATCCGGCTGGCCAGCCGCCGCGCGTCGCGCTGCGCGTCCGCGGCGCCGGCCACTGTCGTGAGCTCCGCGCGCAACTGATCGGCCGCCGCAGCGACCCGATCGTCGTCGGCCGCGAGGTCGATCTCCGCCAGCAGCGCTTCGGCGCAGCCCGGCCCCCTGGTCAGCGCCCGCAGCACGTCCAGGGCGGTGACGTTACCCGAGCCCTCCCAGATGGAGTTGAGCGGCGCGTCGCGGAGCAGCCTGGGCAAGATCGAGTAGTCCTCCACGTAGCCGTTCCCGCCCAGGCACTCCAGCGCTTCAGCGGTGATCAGCGGAGTCCGCTTGCACACCCAGAACTTCGCGGCAGGCAGCGCGACCCGCAGCAGCGCTGCCTCGGCCAGGTCGCCGCGGGCGGCACGGTCAGCGGCGCCGGAGAGCCGGAGGGCCAGTGTCGTGGCGGCCTCGGATTCCAGCACGAGGTCGGCGACGACGGCAGTCATCGCCGGGTGGTCGATGAGGCTGGCACCGAAGGACTGGCGCTGGCGCGCGTAGTCGGCTGCTATGAGGGTCGCCTGGCGGATGGCCGCGGCGCTGCCGAGCACGCAGTCGAGCCGGGTTGCACTGACCATGTTGATGATCGTCGGCACCCCTCGGCCGGGCTCGCCGACGCGCCAGGCGACCGCGCGGTCGTACTCGACCTCGCTGGAGGCGTTGGAGGTGTTGCCGAGCTTGTCCTTGAGCCGCTGCAGATACATGGCGTTCCGGCTGCCGTCGGGCAGCACGCGCGGCAGCAGGAAGCAGGTCAGGCCTTCGGGTGCCTGAGCGAGCACCAGGAAAAGGTCGCACATCGGTGCCGAGCAGAACCACTTATGGCCGGTCAGTACGTAGCTGCCGTCGCTGGCAGGCGTCGCGGTGGTGGTGTTGGCCTGGACGTCGGAGCCGCCCTGCTTCTCCGTCATGGCCATGCCTGCCAGCAGCCCCGCCTTCGCCAGCGGGGCTCGGAGGCCGGGCTCGTAGACCGGCGCCGTCAGCAGCGGGGCGTAGCTCGCGGCGAGTTCCGGGGAGTGGCGGAGCGCTGGCACGCTCGCGTAGGTCATCGAGATCGGGCAGCCGTGACCCGCCTCAGCCTGCGTCCACACCAGGAATTTGGCGGCCCTCGCCACGTGCGCTCCCGGCCGGTCGTCCGCCCACGGCGCGGCGTGCAGGCCGTGACTGACCGCGGTACCCATCAGGTAGTGCCAGGAGGGGTGAAACTCGACCTCGTCGATCCGGTAGCCGCGGGAGTCGTGGGTCCGCAGTACCGGCTTGTGCACGTTCGCGAGGCGCGCGTGTTCCTGCGTGCTGGCGGCCCCCGCGAGCGTGCCAAGCTCGTGCAGCTCCGGCTCTGCCCAGCCGCCGCCCTCCCGGTGCAAGCCGGCGATCAGTGCCGGGTCAGCAGCGACGTCGTAGTCCGCGAGCGGCGGCACCTGATTGAGCACGTCGTGCGTCGCATGCCGACCGGGCGTTGTCATAGTTGCGACCTTAATCGGGTGGTGCCGACATCAGGCCGCGGGCTCAGGTATGAATCCCGCACTCGCTCTTCGCGATGCCTGCCCAACGCCCGCTGCGCGGGTCGGCGCCGTCGGCCACGCGTGATGTGCAGGTCCGGCAGCCGATGGACGGGTAACCGTCGAAGACCAGCGGGTTCACCAGGATGTTATTGGCCCCGATGTAGTCATCGACCTGCTGCTGTGTCCACTCAACGATGGGATTGACCTTGACCATCTCGCGCCTGGCATCCCACTCGACCACCTTGGTGTCGCTGCGGGCTTCTGTCTCCTCCCGCCTGATCCCGGTGAACCACGCGTCGTAGGGGCCGAGCGCCTCCTCGAGCGGCACCACCTTGCGCAGGTAGCAGCACAGATCCGGGTTCCGGCTGTACAGCCGCGGGCCAAGCTCGTCGTCCTGCTCGGCGACCGTGGTGGGGGGCGTGACGTTGAGCAGGTTCACCGGGTACATGGCGGAAACGGCGTCTCGCGTCCCCAGAGTCTCCGGAAAGTGGTAGCCAGTGTCGAGGAATAGCACGTCGACGCCGGGCAGGTGCCTGGACACCAGGTTGACGAGGACGGCGTCGGTCATGGATGAGGTGATGCAGATCCGCCGGCCGAAGGTGCGCGCTGCCCACGCGATGACCTCATCGGCCGGCACCCCGGCCAGCGCATCAGCGGCTTGCGCGGCTAGCCTCTCCATCTGGCTGCGGTCCTCCTCGCGACGGTCCACTCGCTCTGGCAGCCTATCTGGTCCGGCCATGGTGGGCCGAGAACCGCCGGGCACCTTGTGAGGCAAGTCACATGATTTGCCGCTCCGCGTGCGCCCGGCCGCCAATCGGCCGGCGAGCCTAACCCTGACGGATCCAGCCGAGCCGCTCTTCGGTCGGCCGGACCGGCGGCTGATGCTGGCAGTCGCACCAAGTGCCGCCGCGGCATTCCTCATGCCGCTGGGCCCGGCAGCCACCGCACACCATGCCAGGAACCGGCGATCAGGCGGCGTTGGCCCGACGCATCCGACGACGGCGCTCGGAGGAGCGCTCGTCCTCGTTCAGCCCGCCCCAGGTACCGTACTTCTCTGGCCGGCTGATCGCGTAGGTCAGGCACTCGGCCCGGACCGGACACGTGCCGCACAGCGTCTTGGCCTTGCGCTCGCGGATCTCCCGCTCCGGCTGGCGCTCGCCGTCTGGTCCGAAGAAGAGCACGACGTCCCGGCCCCGGCACGCAGCATCGTCTTGCCAGCCCCAGTTCGGCCGTTGCAGCAGGGCAGCTTGGCGGCGTACCTCAGACATGAATAGCTCTCCTCAGCCAGGCAGCGGCGGTCGTCGGCGACCACCGCGGGTAAGTTCCACGTAGTCGGTCAAACATGCAGATTCTCAAAGCAGTCACACCAGTTAGTGCGTCATCCCGTGTCGTGCGGTCATCCCGTGCCTTGCTAGCGCTCACTGCTCGCCATCGTTCAGCGGACCCGCCGGACGCGGTAGGGTCTAGCTAGACGAAGGTTTCTCGCGCGCTACGGCAATTGCCCCGTCGCATCATGCAACGTGTCGCGCTGGCGTGATGTTCCCGACGGGTAGTTCTTGCGTGCCGGGCGCGTCGGCCTGGAGCCGCCGAGCGCGCGCCGGACAATCATGCCACTAGCGGATGTCGCCGCGCAGCCAGGATCATGAATCCGCCGGCTGGATCGTGGCGCGGATCGGGTGCGTCGCGGCGGCCGTCCCTTGCCGGGGTCCGCTTCAGCGTGCCCCAGGTCACACTAAGTGATCATGAACTGGACAGATCGCATGCTTCGGGCCACGATAAGCTCCATGTCCGTGTCCGATGCAGCGCCGTTGCCTCGCCTCGGTGAGGTCTTCTTTGACGTCCGCGGCAACTCCCGGAGCATGCGGGTGAGCTGGTATGCCGATACCGGAGTCGCGGTGTTCAGCATCTGGCAGGCCGGGATGTGTACGGGCACGTTCCGGCTCCCGATGGCGGATCTCAGCCGGATGATCGAGATTCTGGAGCGCGGACCGGCGCCGGGAGGACGCGGGCGCGCCCCGGTGAGCGCGGCGCGCCAGGGCGACGACCGTGGCTCGGACTCCGACTGGTACTACGGGCCGGGACCGGACGAGCCCGTCCGGCCTGATGCGGCGGCGAGCCAGGGTGGCTACGGCCAACCGCACACCGCCGACTACAGCCGGTCGGGTTATGAGGCTGACTACGGTCAGGCCGGCCACGGCGCCCTGGCCGATCATCGCGACGCAGGCTTCGACGCAGCTGGCTACGGTGCGCCGGGTGGCTACGGTTCAGCTGACTACGGTTCAGCTGACTACGGTGCGGCCGGCCGTGCTGCCGACGAGCGCTACGACGATGTCGGCTACGAGTCGCCGGGCCAGCCCGGCAGCGAGGACTACCGCGCCCAGGGCTATCCGGCCGACTACGGACCTGGCGAGTATGCCGAGGGCGGCGGGCACCGACGGGGCCACGAGCCAGCTGGCTACGGGACCAGCGGCTACGGGCCTGGCTACGGGGCTGCCGAGACCGACTACCGGACGGGCGAGTACCCCGGTTATCCGGACGAGCGCCGGGCCGGTTCGGACCGCGGTTATGGTCCGGGCGACTACGTCGATCGGCCGGAGGTCCGGCCGGCCGATCACCGGCGTGATGACGGCGGATTCCGGCGCGGCGCTGGCAGCCAGGCGGGTACCGAGACCGGAGGCTCCGGTTACCGCGACGAGCGCTTTGTAGCGCCCTATGCAGGCGACGGCGGCCAGACTTACCCGAATGACAATCCGGCCCCGGCCAGCGGCTATCCGGGCGACATCGGCGATGCCGCTTATCCGGCCGATCGACGGCCAGTTTCGCCCTCCGACCGCTATCTCGAGCCGGCCGAGCCGGAGGACGCCTATTCCTACGGCGCCGAGTATCGGTACCGTTAGCCGCCCGTGCGGACGCTGACTGCAGCGCTCTGAGTTGTGCCCGGCCGCACTGCCGCGGTGAGTCTGGCTCAACGCCCGCGGCTGGAATAGCCAGCCGGATGGCCCGGTTCACGGCCGGGAAGCCGCTCGTTCCTGCTCTCGACGACGACGACTAGTCCGCAGTTCACCGGCATTATCCTGGCTAGCGAGGCGGCTTTGCGACGGTGCCTGGCCCGGCGCGGATTGTTGTCCGCGCGGAGCCTGCCGCCGCCGCCGTTACAGCCCCGATGGGCTGGGCATAGATTCGCGGGGGGAAGGGGGATCCGCAAGTGGCTCAGAAGATCTCAGTCACGTTCGCGTGTGACTACGACTCGAAAGAGATTCCCGAAGGCGAGCACATGGCTCGCGCGTTCAGCCTGGACGGCCGGGATTATGAGATTGACCTCTGCGAGCGGCACAGCCAGAAGTTCGACGAGGTTGTCGGGCGGTTCGCGGAGCGGGCCAGGAAGGTAAGCAGCCGCGCCGGCCGGCCGAAGCGGCGGACGACGGCGCATCGGCAGCGGAGTTCGGATATCCGGGCCTGGGC
>JBAUAR010000168.1:0-6015 GCA_049675875.1 Streptosporangiaceae bacterium | reverse complement strand
GGGCTTGGGGAGCTGGCGTGGTTCCCGCTTGCCGTCGGCGAAGTCATCGGGCATCACGCCCTTCCTGCACGGGCCGCTCCCGTGCTGACTGTTTCGCTAGCTCCCGCGTTTGGCGCAGGTTAATCATTAACGCGCGAGGAGTCCTGGCGGCTTCCGCCACGAAGTTGTCCACAGCCAAGCGGCGATCGGCTGGATGCGGGTTTCCACCCACGTCGAAGGACGCGCCTGTACCGAGCGAATGGACCAGGTAATAGGCCACCTCGACACCTTCGAAAACGTGCTACAGCGCAGTCCCGTCCAATGCGTCGGCGACCGCGATATCAACATCGCCGGACCACGACCGGCGCCGAGCTGTGCGTCAGTGGCGTTGCCGCAAGCCGGGCTGGCGTACAGCCAGGGCGGCCTTCGTCTTCGCGGCGGAACCCATAGCCCGGCGGGCTGGTCATCACGTCAGCGAAGCTGGTCCTCGCGCGCCGCGGGGGGTTGAGCACGACATCGCGCGGTCGCAACGCGGCGGGTAGATCGAGCCGCCTGCCCGGCTCGCGGGCGATGCACACCAGAGCCGGGCGTGGCTGGTCAGGAGCCGCGAGCTGGCCGTTCTCAAAGGCTGGCTAACAATTTCTAGAAACCAATTGCTAGTATCAGGATTCGAATGTAGATTGAGAGCAGACACCGGGAGACAGCGGCCGACAGCGGCCAGGCCCCCGGTCAAGGGAACCAGCCAATCCCCAGCGGCCCGATCCCTGTTTCCGAGAAAGCAACGTCATGACCGAGCCGTCACGCCCCATAACGATTACCTTGCCGCCGCCGACCGCCAATGGCTCCGCGCCGCCGCCCCCGCCAGCTGCGGCGGCTCCGTCGGCCCAGCGCCGGAGGCTGCAGACCCGGATCAGCGGCATGCGGACCGGCCTGATCGCAGCCGTCGCCGGCCTCATCATCGTGATGATCTTCATCGTCCAGAACGCGCACGCCGTGAACATCAGCTTCCTCGGCGCTAACCTGCGCCTCTCGCTGGCCGTCGCGCTGCTGTTCGCCGCCATTGCCGGGGCGCTGATCATGGCAGCCGCCGGAACCGCGCGGATCACCCAGCTGCGGCGGATCATGCGCCACGACCGACGCAAGCCGCACGCGAGCTGACATCGGCCAGATCGTGCCTCGCCAACGTGCGGGGGGACATGCGTGGGACCGGCAGCATGAGGCTGCCCAGCACCCGCGCCTAGGGTCGGCACAATGCCGACCACCGACGTACGTCACTGACCTAAGGAGTCGGTTATGGGCATCATCGCTTGGATCGTTCTCGGCCTCGCCGCGGGCCTGCTGGCTAATATGCTGATCCCCGGCAAGCGATCGCAAGGCCTGATCATCACCTGCCTGATTGGCATCGCCGGCGCCCTCGGCGGCGGCTGGGCAGCCACCGAGCTGTTCCACGTCCACACCCTGCACGGGTTCTTCAACCTCTCCACCTGGCTCACTGCCATCGTCGGCGCGGCGGTCCTGCTGGTCGTCTACCGCGCTGTTAACGGGCGCAGCGGTCACGCCGTCGGCGGACGGGGCGGTCGCCGGATGGTGCGCAGGTAACCTGCCGGCTTCCCCCTGCGAATCAGGCGGTCACAGCGCCGGGCCCGCATCAGAACGGGCCCGGCGCGACGGTGCGGGCGGAGCGTCCGGCCACGTGGGCGTGAGCTGGCGGAGCTTATCGGTGACCGCCGCGCTGGTGGGTGCGCTGGCGGGCATCGTCCGTCGCAGCCCGGTGAACCGCTCTTGGCTTAGCCACTTACATGACCGAGGTCCACGAGTTGGCTGGTAGTGCCTGTGCTTCTGCTTGCGCCGCCTCGGCGGGCTGGGCTCCTCGCTCCGGCACGAACAGCGTGGCTGCCGTCACGAAGGCGAGGATCTTCGACACCACATTCAGGGCGAGCGGGCCCGGGGTCCCCGGATAGGCGAAGCCGAGCAGGCTCCACACGGCGAAGATCCCCAGCATGGACGCGAAGCACCAGAACGTTGCCTTCGACAGCCGCACCACGGGCGACAGCGTCAGCAACCCGAGCGTGGTGAGCTCGATCAGGATCAGCGGCGCGAAGAACAGCGTCCGGTACAACGCGGGGTCAGGCGGGATGGGCGGATAGATTCTGGCCATCACGATGAGGTCGAACGGGAACTCGAAGATCATCCATGCGGCCAGAGCACCGATGACCGCGCTTCCCAGGGCTGTCCGCCAGCCACGCGCGCTGTAGCCGATGGCAATGGCGAAACCGGTGACGCCGACAAGAATCACACTGACGGGGTCGATGGGATCCGTTGGCGGCGCCTTGGCCAGGTGGTCCACGTAAGCCTGGTGGGCGTAGGCCGCGACGCACACGAGGAACGCCGCGATCGCAAGCGGCCAGATGGCGAGCATGATCGCCCTGACTGTCTTGCCAGGAGTCGGCAGTCGTGCGGGCAGCGGCAGCCTGCTTCCGGCATACGCGACACCCACCGCGGCGACCGCCAGGACGCCTGCGAGCACGAACTCGGCGGTGCCCCCGTAGCTAACCCATGTGCCGTACTGAGTCATGGCCTGCTCCTTGCTGCTCTTTGCTTTGCACTGCAAAGCTAGGTTACTTTGCACGTCAAAGTCAATGGGCGCCGGAGAGGCAGCCGCGACGCCTTTCCGCTTGCACGCCTCGACCGTCAGAATGGGAGCATCTATCGGACCAACCGTGACGGAGTGGCCAGTGCAGCAACGCCACGCACGCTGGCACGAGGCCGCCCGCTGGCGCCTTGCCCGCCGAGGACTCGCGTTTCTGATCGCGACTGGGTTCGCCAGCATGATGGCCGCATGCTCAGGCCCGGCGTCTACTCCCGCGGCGCAGACCGGGCACCCGTCGCTCGTCGTCAGCACCGCCGACGGCCAGATTCGGGGCAAGCAGGCTGGCAGCACCTACGACTACCTCGGGATCCCGTACGCGGCGCCACCGGTGGCCTCGTTGCGCTGGCAGCCGCCGCAGCCGCCTGCGCGCTGGCACGGGATCCGGGCGGCCACCACGTTCGCGCCACACTGTCCGCAGTCAGCCGGGGTGTTCGGCCGGGCGAGCACGTCGGAGAACTGTCTCTACCTGAATGTGTTCAGGCCCGCCAAGCAGCGCAGCAGCGATCTGCCCGTCATGGTCTGGATACACGGAGGCGCCTACGTAGCCGGCGAAAGCGATGACTACAACCCCAGCGCCCTGGTGGCCGACGGCGTCATCGTCGTCACCATCAACTACCGACTCGGCGCACTCGGGTTCCTCGCCGATTCGGCGCTGGCAAGCCGCCCGGGCGGTCCGACCGGCGACTACGGCCTGATGGACCAGCAGGCTGCACTGCGCTGGGTCCAGCACAACATCCGCGCGTTCGGCGGCAACCCGGCGAACGTCACCATCTTCGGCGAGTCGGCTGGCGGCCAGAGTGTGTTGTTGCAGTTGATCTCGCCGACTGCCCGCGGGCTTTTCGCGAAGGCGATCGCCGAAAGCGGCGGCTACGCCGAGTACCCGCTGTCGCTCGCCAGCGCCGAGGCGCAGGGCCAGGCGTTTGCTGCGAAGGCAGGCTGCGCCAGTCAGACGGCGAAATGCCTGCGCAGCCTGTCAGTCGCCACAATCCTGGCCGACCAGAACCAGTCGGGTGCCAGCGCCGACATCGACGGCCAGGTGCTGACCCAGCCGCTCAAGCAGGCCCTTGCTAGCGGGAAGTTCAGCCATGTCCCGGTTATCGACGGATCCAATCATGATGAGTGGCGGCTGTTCGTCGCTCTGGCGACATTCGAGGGCCAGCCGGTAACGGCGGCAAACTACCAGTCGACCATCGAGTCGACCCTGGATGTCTCCGCGCAGATCGCCGCGCTGATCGTGGCGCAGTACCCGCTCAGCGCTTACCCGAACCCGCCGCTCGCCATGAGCGCAGTGGGCACCGACGCCATCTTCTCCTGCCCGACGCTGCAGCTCGATCAGGACATGGCGAAATACACGCCGACCTACGCCTACGAGTTCAACGACGAGAATGCACCAGCCCCCTACCCCAGCCCCGGCTTCCCCTACGCCGCCGCGCATGCCGCAGAGTTGCAGTACCTCTTCGGGCTGCCGGTCTCGTCGCACGGCATTTTGTCGGCGCAGCAGCAGCAGCTGGCCACGGCCATGCGGGCCGAGTGGACGAGCTTCGCCAAGTCCGGCGCGCCGTCCGCGCGCGGCGCGGCGTCCTGGCCCCGCTTTACCGCCGCGGGTCAGCAGATGCTGTCGCTGATTCCGCCGGAGCCACAGGCGGAGAGCAGCTTCTCGACAGACCATCACTGCGGCTTCTGGGCGCTGGGCGGCGACTAGCAGGGGCACATCCACGGCAGAACCGGACGCGCGTGCAGACCAGTCAGCCGACCTCTGCGCGAGCGAGCTCGAAAAGTTCAAGCGTGAGTCCGTAATACTGCTCTGGCCACGGTGCCGCATGCCCAGGCGCCGGCACACGTCCAGGGATCTGATGTTGCCCGGGTCGACGAGAGCCTGAACGCTGTCCAGCACCGGCCTGGCTGGCCGGCAGGCCAGGACCGGCCAGACCAGGTCCGGGCCGACCCTGTCCAGACCGAAGGCCAGGGCTATCGCGCCACGGCCGGCCTCCGTGGCATAACCCGCGCCCCGGTGGTCCGGATTCAGGTGCCAGCCGATCTCCACTCCGGTGCCGTCCCCCGGCAGCGGCGACAACAGCACTGCGCCCGCGACCTGGCCGGTGGTTCGAAGCTCGATGGGCCACAAACCATAGTCCGGCTCGGCCAGGCCGCGGGCGATCCGCCGGTCGAGAACCTGTTGCATGTGCGCCAGCGACGGGACTGGCTGGCGTGGCTGCGGCCCGAGCCAGCGAGTCACCTCATCCCGGCCGTATATCGCGAAAGCGGCTTCCAGATCGGCGGCGGTCCAGTCCCTCGCGATTAGCCTGGCCGTTGTGAAGTGCTCCATCACCACATTGTGTCGGCGCCGGAGCCCGTGAGCCGCAGACTCCGCTGCCTGCCGTCGGACGTCTACCGATAGCCAGGCCCTCGGGTCGGGCCTAGTGTTGAGCCACCCGCTCGGGGAGGACATTGATGAGCAGTCCGGTGGCGACTACCCGGTTGCGGCGCTCGCGGCCAGACCTGCGCGCCTTGGCGGGCATGCTCGGCGAGAAGCACCCCGACCTGGCAGCGGAAATACCGCCGCTAGCGGACGAGTCAGATCTCGCGGCTCGCTGATGGGCGTAGCGCCCGCCCGCCCGGTCCGCTGGGGGATCATGGGCACCGCGAACATCGCCAGGGGCCAGTTCCTGCCCGGAGTGCGGCACGCCGGCGGCACTGCGGAGGCGGTCGCCAGCCGGGACGCCCGCGCCGCGGAGCGCTTCGCCGCCGAGCACGGCATCGCCCGCGCGCTAACCGGCTACCAGGCGCTCATCGACGATCCGGATGTCGACGCCCTGTACGTTGCGCTGCCGAACTCCCTGCACGCCGAGTGGACCATCGCCGCGTTACAGGCCGGCCGGCCCGTGCTCTGCGAGAAGCCGCTGACCGGGAACCTGGCCGACACGCGGCGCGTCCTGGACGTCGCCAGGCAGACGCGCACCCTGCTGTGGGAGGCGTTCGTGTTCCCGTTCCACAGCCAGCTGGCGCGCGTTCGGGCAACCCTGGCGAGCGGGGCCATCGGCGAGCTGCGCGAGATCCATTCAGACTTCCACTTCACGGTCGCCCGGCCCGACAACATCCGGCTGTTCCCCGATCTCGCGGGCGGCGCGCTGAACGACGTTGGCTGCTACCCGATCAGGCTGGCGTTCGAGCTGTTCGGCCGCACGCACCAGAACGCGTGGGGCAGCTGCGTTCGCGGCGGGCATGGTGTCGACCTTGAATCGACCGCGGTCCTCGGCTACGGCGACGGGCGCAGCCTCATGTTGTCGTGCGGCATGAACCGCGCCTACGACACCTTCACCCGCCTCCTCGGCAGCGACGGCGAGATCCGGATGAGCAACCCGTTCCACCCGTCTGACACAGACCGC
>JBAUAR010000167.1:0-2872 GCA_049675875.1 Streptosporangiaceae bacterium | reverse complement strand
GGATGCGCCAGTCGGGGATGTGGCCGGCGAGATGGCTGGCGCGATCGTGACCTACGGCATGCCGTTCATGGATGAGCGTGCTTCGCTGAGCGCGGTCGTCACCTCGATGGCTGATGGCCGGGCCGGGTGTTGGCGGCCACGCTGTCTGCACACGACTCGGCAGCGTTCGGTGTTGATGTGTCGGCAGGTCTTGGTGGAGTCGCCGACGGTGGCGCAGGTCGACGGATGTGCGGGCCGGCTCGGGTGTTAGCTGTGGTCGGCGCCGAGCAGCATGGCGAGGGCAGCGATGGTCTCGAGCAGCAGCGCGTTGATGCGTTGTTGCTGGTCGGCGGCATGGCGGGCGCGGAACTCGGCGATGGCACGGCGGTGCTCGGCCTGGGCGGCGAGCTGACGGATGCGGGCGGCGGCGGCCGGGCTGACGGCGACGGCCGGGCTGCCCGGGGATGCCGAGCTAGTCGCGGGTGAGCTCGGCGACTGCTTTTTTTGCGCAGGCATCGTCGATGAGGTCCTTGCCGTCGGCGGCGGCGGCGATGAGCGCGGCGATGGCTGCGTTGTTGAGTGCTCGGGGCAGCCCGTTGGAGACGCGGTGCAGCCGGGCGGTCGCGTCGTCGGCGAATAGCGGCTCGTCGCGGCCGGCCAGGGCCAGGTGGTGCTTGAGGTAGGCGGCTGATTCGGCCAGGTCCATCGGCTTGATGGTGAACCGGGTGGCGATCCGCTGGTCAAGGGCGGCGAACATGCCCATGCGCAGCTGCCGGTTCAGGGTGGGCTGCCCGGCCAGGATCGCGGCGAACGGCGACGCGGAGTCCATTTCCGAGTTCGTCAGCAGCCGTAGTTCTTCCAGCTGGGCGGGGTCGAGGAGGTGGGCCTCGTCGACGATGATGACGACGCGGCGGTGCCGTTCGGCGGTCTCGGCGGCGAGCAGGTCGGATGCCTGGGCCATCAGCTCGGCTTTGAGGTAGCGGGGCCGGTCGCCGAGCGCGCGGACGATGGTGACGTAGAGGCCGCGGGCGCCGAAGGCGGGGTTGGCGATGTAGATGACCTGGTGGCGGGTCGGGTCCAGGGCGGCGACCGCGGCGCGCAGCGCCACGGTCTTGCCGGCGCCGACGTCCCCGGTCACGACCCCGAGCGCGGATTCGACGACGCAGAAGCTGATCCGGGCGATCGCCTCGGCGTGCGCGGGCCGGGCGAACAAGTCCCGGGCCGGGATGGACTTGCCGAACGGGGTGCGGGACAGGCCGAAGTGCGCGGCCCACGGCGCCGCGCTCACCTTTGCTCCCGCGGGTCGTGGCCGGGCATGCCGAGCCGGGTGAAGTCGATCTTCGCGCCGGTTCCAGTTTCGTCGTCGCGGGCGGCGGACACCAGGCCGAGGTAGTCGATCCCGGTCGGGTCCGGGTCCGGGCGGGCGGCCTGCGGCACGGCCCGGTGCACGTGGCGGCGGGTGACGAACGGCACCGCCTGGCCAGCCGGGCGGCCGTCGAGGAACACGTCGAGGCGGGTCAGGTCCTCGGGGTCGTAGCGCAGCTCGACCCGCCGCCCGGTCAGCGCCGGGTCCACGGCGTAGGAGTTCCCCTCCAGCGGGACGGTGGCGGTGCGGGTCACCTTGCGGGTCACCGACCAGCGGAACGCCTCGCGTAGTAATGCCGGGTCGGCCTGCCTCGGCGGGCCGCCGGCCTCGAACCGGCCGGCCGGCGTCTGCCCGGTCTCGGCATGCACCCGCCGGTTGGCGACCCGCTCGGCCCACGCGGCGAACAGGTCGTTCAGCTCCTCCAGCGACTCGATCCCGCGGTGGACGGCCTCAGCCAGGAACGCCTCCCGGATATAGCGGTTCAGCCGCTCCTGCTTTCCCCTGCCTTCCGGGGAGTAGGGCTGGCTGTGCACCAGCCTGATCCCCAGCACCGCGCAGGTCCGGGCGAGCCATGCGTTGGAGAACGGGGCACCGTTGTCGCAGTAGAACACCTCCGGCACCCCGCGGCGGGTGATCGCCCGGCGCAGCAGGTCCTGGCAGGCGCGGGCGTTCTCGTGAGCGAAGAACCGGCCGTCCACCAGCAGCCGGGAATGGTCGTCGACGATCAGGAACAGCCGGGCCCGCACCGCGCCGTCCCGCCTGGGGAACGGGACCCAGGGGCCCACGAGCACGTCGCTGATCCACCGCTCGTTGCACCGGGCTGCCTCATACCTTCCGTAGGTCTTCGGCTCGGCGGCCAGGGCCTCCCGGTGCAGCCCCGCGCGGCGCAGCTGGCCGCGGATCGTCCGCTCCGACACCGTGATGCCGTGCCGGTGGAACAGGATCGAGGCGATCTGCGCCGCCGAGCGGCCCGGCAGTTCCAGCCGCAGTGCCGCGGCCTCAGCGAACAGCTCCGGGTGGGCGCGCACCGTACCGGTGTCGGCCCGCGGCGGCGGCCGCAGCGCCTCTAGCCCGCCAGCACGCCAGGCCCGGATCCACCGGTCGATCGTGCCGCGCGAGTAGAGGCGTGATGACCCGTCCGGGTGAGTGTGCGGGCGGGCGGCGATCTGCCGCACCAGCACGCCGCGCTCAGCGGCGGTCAGCCGGGCGCTGGCCGCCTCGGCGATCACCGCCCAGCGGTGCAATGCGATCTGCTCCTGCTCCTTGTGGTCCATCGAGTTCTGCCTCCTGATGCCGGTCATGGCGGGACAGGAGGCATGAAACGCCGCTTGCCGACGATCAGCCAGGGCGAGACTGTGTTGGCGGCGATCAGCCTCCCGCCGGTCACCGCCGAGGCGAACCGCCACCTCCCCAGCGCCAGCCAGCCCGGCAGGCCGGCGGCGGCGTCAAACGCGGCCCCGACGGCCGCTAACGCGAACCGGCCAGCATCGGCCGGCGGGCGGACCGGCTCGCCGCCCAGCTCGACGG
>JBAUAR010000166.1:0-17803 GCA_049675875.1 Streptosporangiaceae bacterium | reverse complement strand
GCCTACGACTCCTACTACTGGGGAGCGAGCCGCGAGGGGCTGCCGGTCAGCTTCTTCATCGTCGCAGTCGTGTTCGTCAGCTATCTGGTGTCCGGGCTGCCGGCCGGCCGGGCCGTCCGCCACCGGGCTGCCGCTGCACCGGCTGAGGCTCCGCCGCGCGAGCGGATCGTCGCGTGACCGAAACTGCCGAGACCGGAACTGCCGAGACTGGAACTGCCGACTCCGGAACTGTGCAGAGGCGAAGGGAGGAGTCATGTTCGCGGCAGGCTTCATGATGAACGCCTGGCTCTCGGGCACCATCGTCGCCGTTGTGGCCGGCGCGGTCGGCTACTTCGTCGTGCTGCGCGGCTCGGCATTTCCTGCACACGCAATCCCCAAGGGCGCATTTGCCGGCGCGGCAGGCGCTGCCCTGCTCGGCATCAATACCCTCATCGGGCTTGCAGTGTTCGCGCTGCTAGGCGCTCTCGGCATCGGCTCGATGGGACGCCGCGGGCGACACGACGTCGCGACCGCGCTCGCGCTGGTCATGATGCTTGCCCTCGGCGCCGCGTTCCTGTCCAGGACAACCGAATACGAGCCGGAGATCTACTCGCTGCTGTTCGGCGAGGTTCTCGGCGTGAGCAGCACGGAGATCCTGCCCATCGCACTGCTGGGACTTGGCTGCATCGGGGCGATCGCGGTGGTGTACCGGCCGCTTCTGCTGTCGTCAATCGTGCCCGAGGTCGCCGAGGCCAAGGGCATCCGCGCGCACCGCGTCGAGATGGTGTTCCTGGTCATCGTTGCCCTTGCCACCGCCATGACGATCCCGGTTGTCGGTGCCCTGCTGATCTTCAGCCTGATGATCGGCCCCCCGGCCGCTGCGCGGTCGGTCACTAGCAGGCCGGTGGTCGCCATGATCTTGTCCGTGGCGATAGCCCTGGTCACCGTCTGGCTCGCGATCGCCGCGTCGTATCTCTACAACTGGCCGGTCGGGTTCTTCGTCGGAGTGCTTGGCGCACTGTCGTACGGGTGCGGCCGCGGCTGGGCCGCCTGGCGGCGCCGTGGCCAGGCCGGGACAGCGGCGCTGGCGGCGCTGGCGAACGGTAGTGCCGGCGCAAATACTGCGCGGCTCTAGGCCTCGATGCCGGGGTCGATGAGCCCGCCGTTGGGTTCCCAGTAGGAGCCGCGGTAGGCCTGGGTGCCTCGGCTCACAGCGCCAGCCGAGTCCCGACGGTGCTCTGGATGTAGGCGCCAGGGAAGCGATCGGCGAGGGCACGCTGGGCGACCCATCCGGTGCAATGGGCGGGCATGAGAACCGCAGGGGCCAGCAGCGCCAGCTCGTCGCAGACCTGCGGGATCAGCGGCTCGAACAGCGGGCCGCCGAGGTGGAAGCCGCCCAGCACGGCGTAGACCTGGTCCACGCCGGTCAGCCGGCGGGCGTATCGCGTGATGTTGACGACTCCGGCGTGCCCGCAGCCGGTCAGGACGACCAGTCCCTTGCCGGCTACGTGCACGACGAGCGCCTGATCATCGAGCACGAGCGGATCGGGTTCCCAGCGCCCGCCCCGAAAAGCCTGCTGCGGCGGGAACCCCGGCTCGAACCCGGAAGTGCGATCCACCTCTCCGGTGATGAGCACGCTGTGATCGAGCAGAAAGCTCGGCTGACGCTCCTCGATGATCTCCAGGCCCGCGCCCGCCAGCGCATGGCGGCTGGTGGTCGGCAGTTCGACGGGCTCGCGGCCGGGGATAACGACCCGGCGGCGGCTCCACGCTTCCGGATGGATGACGACCGGAAGGCTGGGTCGCCCCACGGCGCGAATGAAGCCGTCCAGACCAGTTGTGTGGTCATTGTGGCCGTGGCTGAGCACGATGACCTCGACATCGCGGGGCTCCAAGCTCAGCCGCCTCATATTGGTCACCATGGCGTCGGGGCTCAGCCCTGCATCGAACAAGATCCGGTGGGTGGCGCCGCCGCGCTGGACAGAGACAAGGGCAGAGAAGCCGTGCTCGGCCATCAGGCCCTCGGCCAGCCAGCCCTGTTCGAAGAGCGGCGAGGGCGCGCGCGTGGCGTCGCCCACGAACGGGCGTTTGGCTGGACCCGCGTCCACAGCGAGCATGTCCGCGACGTTGTCAACGAGGGTCGTTATCGTCACCGACTCGACCGGCGCGAGGGGGATGGTCAGCAGCGGCCCGGCCTGCTCGGAGCTGGCCGCGACGGAGACTGCCCTGGTGACGATGCCATCGGTAGTACACATGGCGACCTGATCTCCTTTGCCTCGACCCCGTCCGTTATCCCATGGTCGCGCGCGGTCCGCGGCCGGCGGGCGCGGATGATGGTCAAGGGGTCATGTACAAGCTGCTGTTCTCTGTTGCGTCCCGGCGGATGTCAGCCGAGACCGGGCACCGGCTCGGCTTTGCGCTGATTCGAGGCGTCGCGCGGTGCCGGGCGCGCTGTGGCTGCTTCAGCGTGCGCTGGCGCCCGCTGATCCGGTGCTGCGGGTGCACGCGTTCGGGCGCGATCTGCCGGGCCGGCTCGGACTGGCGGCCGGGTTCGACAAGGACGCTGCCAGGCCAGACGCGCTCGGGGCGATGGGCCTGGACTTTGTCGAGGTAGGAACCGTGACCGCGCAGCCGCAGGGCGGCAATCCCCGGCCACGGCTGTTCCGCCTGGTAGCCGACAGGGCGCTGGTCAACCGGCTGGGCTTCAACAACGAAGGCGCGGCCATCGCTGCGGCACGGCTGAGGTCGCGGCGACGTCGTCGCCGCTCCGGCCTGGTGGTTGGGGCGAACATCGGCAAGACCAGAGTCATCCCGGATGCTGCTGCGGCCGCCGACTACGCCGCGAGTGCACGGCTGCTGGCTCCCGTTGCCGACTACCTGGTGCTCAACGTCAGCTCGCCCAACACTGCTGGCCTGCGCAGCCTGCAGGCCGTCGATCGGCTGCGACCGCTGATCGCGGCCGTGCGAGAGACGATGCAATCGTCGGGCGGTGGCACGACCCCGCTGCTGGTCAAGATCGCGCCCGACCTTGCGGACGAAGCTGTCGACGCGATCGCTGACCTGGCAGTCGAGGTCGGCCTCGACGGGATCATCGCGACGAACACCACCGTCGCCCGTGACCACCTGGTCAGCTCGCCCGCCGAGTCGGCGGCAGTCGGAACGGGTGGCCTGTCTGGCGCGCCGCTCAAGCCCCGTGCGCTCTACGTGCTGCGCCGACTCCGGGCGAGGGTGGGAGACCGTCTCGTGCTCGTGGCGAGCGGCGGCATCGAGACCCCGGACGACGCCTGGGAGCGGGTCGAGGCCGCTGCGACGCTGCTTCAGGCATACACCGGCTTTGTCTACGGCGGACCAATGTGGCCGCCTCGTATTCATCGCGGCCTCACTCAGCGCGTGCGCGACGCCGGCCTCGCGTCGATCCAGCAGGCCGTGGGCCAGTCGTCGGCACCGACCGCAACGCCCTAACGCTACGCAGTCTGTGCGATCAGGCCAGAACCGGGATGTTAGTCAACAACGCCAGCGAACGGCTTGTCACAGCATAAGAATCAGACACATGACGTTACGTGCTGATGAGATAGCGCATTGTGACGAGAGCGACCTGGATCGCGTGTGGGAGCGTCTCACCCGGCCCATACCCGACGGTGCCATCGCCGGTGACACTGCCGAGTGGGACGGCATCATCTTCGAGATCGCCGAAGCGCTCGAGCCCGGTAGCGCGCGAGTGCCAGGGCGTCATGCCCGGTGCGGTGCGTCCGGATGGCAGCCAGAACACACCGCGGAACGGAGTGCGTGATGACCGATCTGTCGCCGACGACTGTCGTCACAGCCCTGCTGCGGCCGGGCGACCAGATCATCACGGCGGACTTGCTCAAGGCTACGGTCATTGTTCTCGATGCGCGCGACCCGAGGCTCGGCCCGTGGGTCGAATGCGTCACCGAGGACGGCCGGACGCTGAGGTTTGCCGCCAGGGGCGACCTGGCAGTGACACGATTGCGCGCAAGCGCGGGCATTCGCAGCTAGCGCAGCGCGCTGTGCGGCTCTGAGGTCTGTTGGCAGAGCCGGACCGAACGCTTGATCCGCTCGTCAGAACGGCGGGCGAAAACGGCTCGGGCAGCTAGGCACGGACGCACGCAGGGCTATCCCTGCCCCTCCTCCAAGCCATCGTCCGTCAGACCCCGGATGAACCTGCTCACCTTGTCACTGATCTCCTCCACGCACTGCGCGATGAGGACCATTCGGCCATCTGCGCCGAAAACGGGCGCGTTCACCGGGCACCAGAACCGCCGCTCGAATACTCCCGGCCTGCCCGAAACCTCCACGTCATATCGCTGGAACGCCAGCGTATCGGGCGCACCCGTGGCCAGGACCCGACGGAGCGACTCGCCTAGGTCGCGCACCCCGCTTGCGTTCGGATCCGACGGGTTGTCCGGGAATGCCTCGAAGACGTTGCGGCCCAGCAACTCCTCCCGCGTTCGCCCGGCCACCTGCAGATACGCAAGGTTCATGTCGGCGATATCGAAGTCCGGCGTCATCAGCAGGACCGGAATCGGCAGGTGCCGGAATACATCCTCGAAGTCGACCCGCAGTCCTGTCATCCGCTGTCCCCCTCCCGGCCGCCGATCCTGGGCAGTCAGGCACGCGCACCCCTTCCCGGTGGAGATACCCCGCAGGCTGCAGCCAACCGTCCCCGGCGAGCCCGGAGTGGCCCACCCCGGCGCGCGCGCAGCCGCGACACGCTGGACCGTGCCCAGAGCGTCGTATAGCGTCATACATCGGTACCTCCATTTGTCCGGCATCAGCGCGTCGCCGGTCGCGTTCATTACCGGTCAGCGGGATCAGGCGATCGAGGAGGCCACGCGGTGGTTAAGAAGATCGTCATCTGGGCGCTCGTCGCCTTTGCTATCTACTTCCTGTTCAGCGACCCAGCCGGGGCAGCCGGCTTAGTCAGGCATCTGCTCGCTGACTTGCGCTCCGCCGGGCACTCACTGTCGTCGTTCGTCAGCAGCCTCTAAAAAGGGCAGCTGCTCAGACCAGCGCGCAGGCCCTGCCGCTGATCCCGGCATCACGTACACACAGGGGCAACCAGCATGGCCTCCGGCGTGTGCATCAGGCTGTGCGCTCGACTAGAGCGCAGGGCGGCGCCGGGGCGCGCGCCGCATCCGCGCGGTTGCCACGAATTGCGGGCGAATTCTAGTCAGAGGGAGATGAGTAGCATTACGGCTACACTGCGTGCGCGGTGCTGGATGAGACTGACCGGGCTTGCCGGGAGGGACTTTTGTCGACCGTCCGGCGGCGCCGCCTGGCTTTAGAGCTGAGGAGGCTGCGCGAGGCGACGGACCTCACGTGTGAGGGGGTCGCCGGGCAGCTGGATTGCTCGGCGTCCAAGATCAGCCGGATCGAGACCGGCAAAGTTATAGCATCGCCCCGCGACGTCCGCGACTTGGCCGAGATCTACGGCGTGCCCGACGACCAGCGCGACAGCCTTGTCCAGCTGGCCCGCGAGGCCCGCCAGAAAGGGTGGTGGCAGGCTTACGGCGACAGCGTGGAGCCGCATCTGGCCACCTATCTCGGTATAGAGAGCACCGCGTCGGAAATCAGGGTGTACCGGGCCATACGCCTTCCCGGCCTGCTGCAGACCGAGGACTACGCGCGCACGATATCCGCGGCGAGCTCACCGGGCAGTGCGCGTCCCGACGGGCGTTCCATCGCATATCGGATGGAGCGGTCAGCAGCAGGCGAAGGTCAGCCGACCACGACTGTGGGTAGTGCTGGACGAGGCTGCGCTGCGGCGTCAGGTCGGCGGACCGGAAGTCATGCGCGCACAGTTCGAGCACTTGGTAAGCCTGGCCGCTGAATCCGAGGTGTTCCTCCAGATCATCCCGTTCACCGCCGGCTCGCAGTTCTCCGTGGACTTGCCGTTCGCCATTCTTGCCTTCCCTGACCGAGCCGACCCCGATGTCGTCTGTATCAGGTACGCGACTGGCACAGTGTGGATCGAGGAAACGGCAGAGGTCCGCACGTACAGCATGCTCTTCCGCCGCCTGCAGGCCGGAGCGCTGTCGCTCCAGGACTCGCTGGCGTTCATCACTGCGGTGCTCAGCGAGTCCTAGCGCCTGCCCAGGACCACTATCCGGCCTTGAGCTCGGAGGCCCACTGTTGAGAGCACTAGTGAGGTGGTACAAATCTCATACCCCCCCAGGGAAAAGCGCCCGCCATTCTTGCAATGGCGGGCGCCCCTGTTTCGGTGCGCATCTGTCGCGCCGACGGCTAGGAGCCAGAGCGAACTAAACTTCTAGCTGCATAGCCGGGACGCCATCCCCGGCCGGGCGCCGCGGCAGGTCACGCAGGTGCCGCATGGGAGTCAGCAGGAACGTAAGGCCGGACGCCGCCATCAGGGCAGTGAGTATCCATAGCGCAGCCCTGATCCCCAGCGCGGTGGCGAGGCCTCCGGCGAGCAGCGCGCCGACAGGCATCATCGCGAACCCGACGGCCCTGGTCGCCGAGGTGACCCGGCCTAGTATGTCCGGCGAGACGTAGGTCTGCATGAAGCTGTCGACGATCACGTTCCCGATGACGACGACGCAACCGGCGCACACCATCGCGACGCTCGCGAACGCGAGCCGTGGTCCCTTGTCCGCGAGCGGGAGCAGCACCGCGAAGGACAGGCCGCCCGGGACGGCGATGAGCATGGCCTGGGCGGTGCCGAACCGTCGTCCCAGCGGGCGGGCCACAAGTGCGCCGAGGACGCCGCCAACGCCGAGGCTGGCCATGACGAGTCCGGCCGCTGCCGAGGACAGCCCGACGGTACGGACCAGGAAGACCACGAGGAGGGCGTCGACACCGGTAAGTGCCAGGTTGGCGAGCGACGAGAACGCCGTCATCGCGCGCAGGTAGGGGTCCCGCCAGGCGAAGCGAAGACCATCGAGCACGCCTCCGGCGGCGGGTCCGCCCGACCGGCGATCCTGCGGTGGCTGCATGGCCGTCAGGCAGCAGAACGAGACGGCGAAGCTCACCGCGTCGGCCAGCAGCCCGGTCACGGGTCCGGCCGCCTGGGCCAGCAGCCCGCCGAGTCCTGGCCCGCCGATCTGGGCGACCTCCCGGCTGCCCAGCAGCTTGGCGTTCCCCTCGGTAAGGTCCGCCTCCTCGACTACCCCTGGGAGCAGGACCTGGTAGGCGCTGTTGAAGAACACTGTCGCCGCGCCGGCGAGCAGCGTGACCGTGATGAGTTGCGCCACGGTCAGCACCCCGCACCAGGCGGCGACCGGGACGCTCGCGTAGACCGCGACCGAGATCGCATCACTGGCCAGCATCACGGGCCGGGGTGGTAGCCGGTCGACCCACGCTCCGGCGGGAATTCCGATGATGACCCAGGGCAGCCAGACCGTCGCAGTCAGAAGTGTCACGATGAAGGTGCTGGTGTGGAGGGTGTCGATGGCGACCAGCGGAATGACGACGATCGTGACGGAATTGCCGACCTCGCTGATGCTCTCCCCGGTCCAGAACAGGCGGAAGTTCCGCTGCCGCAGCAGCCCGCCCCGTCGGCCGGTCATCGCCGCGGGCTGACGCCAGTGAACAAGATCACCCGGACGGCGCGCACGTCAGGCGGCCGCAGCGACGGGTTCTCCACCCGCTCAGTGTAGGCAAATGGTTCGTGTCCGAGCGGACGCGTCGCTTTCGTCCCTGCCCGCGATCACTGGCCGTGGCTCTCGCATGCTCAGCATGTGTGGATGCCCGGCTCGCGACGTTACACGATATCTATGTATCGAGCTGATGTATCGGACCGATACATCGGCAGTGCGACTTGTGCCGTTCAGTTAAGCCCGGCGCAGCATGGACGCGTCCGGCGACGCGCCGACAGCCACCCAGCGCACCCACCGGGCGGCCGCCTGAGGCTCATGCACGTTGCAATCTGCAACTATCTCCGGAGTCGTTGTCTGGGCGGCCCGCCGGGACACGCGCTCTCGGCGGCGCGGTAGGAATCCCCTGGTCGCGGCAGTGAGTAGCATGGCGGTCACGATGAGTGATACTCCAGTGACGCCCGGGGCGTGAGCGGTGAGCGCGGTGGTCCGGCGCCGGCTGGCGTCTGAGCTGCGACGGTTGCGCGAGGCTGCGCAGCTGACGACCGAGGACGTGGCCGCGCGGCTGGAGTGCTCGGCATCGAAGATCAGCCGGATCGAGACCGGGCGGGTGCTGGCAGGACCGCGGGACGTCCGCGACATGGCCGGACTGTACGGCGTGCCCGACGAGCTGCGCGACAGCCTGGTGCAGCTGGCCCGCGAGTCCCGCAGCAGGGGCTGGTGGCAGGGCTACGGCGACACCGTGCAGCCCCACCTGGCGACCTTCCTCGGCCTGGAGCACGACGCGTCGCAGATCCGCATCTGGAACCTCAGCCGCCTGCCCAGCCTGATGTGGACCGAGGACTACGCCCGTGCCGTGTTCAGCGCGGCACGGACCGGGCAGGTGCACCCCGACACCGATCGGTCGGTGGCCCTGGTGACCGAGCGGCAGCGACAGGCCGCCCTTACCCCGCCCGGCCTGTCGGCAGTGCTCGACGAGGCCGCGCTGCGCCATCACGTGGGCGGGCAGCAGGTCCTGCGCGGCCAGCTCGAGCACCTGATCGAGCTCAGCGCACGGCCGCAGATCCGGATCCAGGTCATGCCCTACACCAGCAGCCTGCAGATCGCCATGGACGCGTCGTTCACCATCATGGGGTTCCCCGACCCGGCTGACCCCGACGTTGTCTGCATCGGATACCCCACCGGCCTGCTATGGATCGAAGACACCACCGAGGTCGACCGGTACAACGACCTGTTCCGCCAACTGCAGGCCGCGGCGCTGTCGGACGCAGACTCCGCTGCCTTCATGACATCACTTGCGGAGGATCTGTAGGCACGCCGACGGCCCGCTGTTCTTCGACTGCCTGCGCGCAGTTCTTAGACTGCCCGCGCGCAGCGCGGTCACCACGACGGCTTGGCGAACCCCATGCTCGCCGACCGGCCGGGCAAGGCAACGGCGGCGGCAGTCGCCGGAGGTCTCACTCGCGAGCACGGGTTTTCGCGAGGACACTGCTGCATGGCGAACGCGAGCGGTAATCCGGTATCGTGCGCGCGTGGCCAAGCCCGGCGCGCCGGTAGAGGTCCCGGACGAACTCGTCGAGCGGATCCGCACGCTATGCCTGGCGCTGCCCGAGGTGACGGCGCGAGTCGACGATTCACTGACCGCAGCCAGATCGACGGCGTACTCGTTCGACATCCGCCGCAGGTCGTTCTGCTTGCTCGTGGCAAGGGAAGACCCGACGGGCAAGCGCGTCACGCTGCTCGTGTTGCGCGCCGACCCCGACGAACGCAAGGCGCTGCTGTCCATAGGCCACCCGTTCTTCGCCCCGCGAGCCGGCCGTGATCGCATCGTCGTGGTGCTCACCGACGACACGGACTGGGAGGAGATCCGGGAGCTTGCGACCGAGAGCTACCGGATCCTCGCTCCGAAGAAGCTCGCCGCACTGCTCGACTAGCACACCCTGGCCGTCGAGCCCGCGGGGCCGGGGCAGTCGACGAGTGGGGTAACGGGAGCGACACCCCTGCTGGGGCCGTTGACGGCAGGCGTCCTACTCGGGGGAGTCAGGGCGCCCGCCACTAATTAGAACGCCGATGGCATGAGCCCGGCTATCGCAGCCATTACCAGGGCGAGCGGCAGGCCAGGATATCTTCGCATCGGAACCGGACCTGCTCACCGCTCACAGCCGACTGACCACCACCGATGCAGGCGTTGGACGCACAATGGACGCATCCTGGCGACGCGTCGACAGCCGTTCCGCGGACCTACGTGCCGCTCGCCGCCGGGTGTGAGGAGGCGTAGCGATGACCACCCCCAACTCAGGCCCGCCCATCAGCGACCGGGTGCGCCCCGAATGGCGGAAGGCCGTGGCCGCGAGTGTGGCCTCCGCGCCGCCTCTCAGCGACGAGACGAAGATGAAGCTCGCCGCCCTCCTCGCAACCGCGCCCCAACCGGCCGAGGCGTCCTCCTGTCCGCGCAGCTAGCACTACAGCATTAGCCGGTGGCGCTGGCAGCCGGGACGCGGTCTGGGGACGTCATCTGGTCGAGCATGTGGAGGAAGACCTGTTCGGTGACCATGCGGACGCCGAGCTCGCGTGCCTGGCGAGCCTTTCCCGATTGCGAGTACGGGTCGGCGGCCACAACTAGCACTGTCCTCGCGCTGACGGAGCTGGTTACCACCAAGCCTGCGCCTGCCGCCATCGTCTCAATCTCCGCCCTGGGCAGGCTCATCTCGCCGGTCAGCACGACCCGGTCGCGTGGGCTGAGGCCAGAGGTCACGTAGCTGGCGGCAAGCGATACCGGTCGCTGCTCGGTGGCGTCGAGGATCGCCAGTGCCTCGCTGGCGGTGACCCCGACTAGGCGGGCAACCTCAAGCAGGTCCGCACGCTCCGCGTCGGTGACGCGGGCGTCACGCCACGCCGCGTCGCATACGTGACGCAGGTAGTCGCGGTGCGCCCGCTCGGCAGCATCGCGGGTCAGCCCGAGCTCGGCAGCGAGGCGCCCGAGGGCGGCCAGTTCAGTGTCGCTGACGTACCGGTCCTCCAGAACCCTGTCCAGCACGCCCAGGTAGGCGTCGGCGGCGGCGTCTGCGCCACGCGGCAGCCGGTCGACGAACGCGACTAGCGGCGGGCGTTCCGCTGCCTTGCGGAGCACCTGAGAAGCGCGGGTGACCAGGCTGAACGCGACCGGGGCAGGCGCGGGCACCCAGGCGGCAGCGGCCGCTGCGGCCAGCGCGTCCGCCCACGAAGGCGGCACTGCGCGGTGCGCCGACCGGAACAATCCGAGCAGCCGCGCTGCCGCCATGGCGTCATCGAGCGCGCTGTGGTGCACGCCGGTCTCGATGCCAGCTGCCGCACAGCACGCCGTCAGGCTCCGCGCCGGGGATGCTGGCAGGTAGTGAGCCGACAGCGCCATCGTGCACATGACAGGCGGTGGAGGCAGCGCGGCCCCGCAGCGGCGGAACTCGGCGTCCAGGAACCGCTCATCGAACAGGGCATTGTGGGCCACCAGCACACGACCAGCCAGCAATCCCCAGACAGCTGCGGCGATATCGGCGAAGACCGGCGCACCAATCACGTCCGAGGCCCGCAAGCCATGGATGCGTGTTGGCCCGACGTCACGCACCGGGTCGACCAGCGTGCAGAACTCGCCCGTCAAATCCCCCGCTGCGCTCATCTGGACGACAGCGATCTCGACAACACGGTCTGTCGATGGATGCAATCCAGTGGTTTCTACGTCAACCACCGCGAAGCCTGCAACGGACGGGTGTGCGCGCGCGAATAAGCCCATTACGTCTCCCAGCCGTGATCCCCACCTGGTCCACGCATGAGACGCGCCACCCGCACCGCGAGTTGGCAGGACCGTCAGACCGAGTGGCGATCAGGCGACGCGGCTGCGCCAAGCGACGGTTAGACGCGCCTGACTGTTCCTGAGCCACGACCGCAAGAAGCTTCACGCGTCCCAGGCCGGAATTGAGCAGAACACCTGCGCGCGGGCAGCGTCCTACAGCGGATCTGCTGACCGCTCACAACGCGCTGACCTGCACTGATGCAGGCGTTGGACGCGCAATGGACGCAGCCCGGCAGCATGCCGACAGCCTCTATGCGCCTCTTGGCCCGCCGCTGCTGAGTTCGGCCGCCCGCCGTGCGAGCTGCCTGCTGACAAGAACGTCATCAGCGACGATGAGCGCGCCGTCTCGTTCCGCGACCTCGTACACGAATGGCGAGCGGTCAGTGGCACCGGTCGCCGATACCCGCCAGGCGTCCGCGAGTGCTCTCGCCGGGTCTGTCGTGATGGCGGCGCCGGGCGGCACTGGGTCACCCGGGCGCAGGATGCGTGCGGTGCCGAAGTAGCGCGGCGCGGGTTCAGTCACTGCAACCAGCATGGCCGACTCGGGTGCTCCGGCACGCCTGTTTGAGCGTTCGTGCCGGAACCCGACGTCTTTCCTGGGCACCAACGGCTTTCCGGGAAAATTCCGGGAAAGCTGCTGTTGTTGCCGCACCCCGTCGCGCCCGTTGATCTCAAGTCAGTGGGACACACAATCGAAAACCTACATAGGCGCCGGCCAGTTCTTGCCTTTGTGCCAAGGCCGGACGTTATGGTGCTGCTGTGCGTGCAGGGGAGATCTTGGCCGCCGTCGAGTCCAAGCTTCAGCACCAGCACCGGCAGCAGGCGACGGTCTATAAGCGCGAGTGGAGCATCGGCGTCGGCGCTACGCGCATCGATATCGCCGCCATCAATGGCACCATCACCGGATGCGAGATCAAGAGCGCACGCGACAATTTCGGCAGGCTGCCGGCCCAGATGCGCCTGTATAGCGCGGTGCTCGACACCGCAATCCTTGCCGTCGAGGGCGAGTCCGCGGCCGCACGAGCCGAGGGCATCGTGCCGGCCTGGTGGGGCATCTGGTGTGCACGTCCACAGCCGACCGGCGGGCCGAGTCTGGATGCGGTGCGGGACGGCGAGCCGAATCCTGCGCCCGATCCGTTGTCGGTCGCGCAGCTGCTGTGGCGGGACGAGGCTTACGGCGTCCTCGAGCGCCGCGGGCTCGCAGCCGGCCTGCGCGCAGCGACCAGGTGGAGGCTGTGGGAAGCGCTGGCGGACCGTCTGCCGCTGCCAGACCTGAGACACGAGGTGCGGGAAGCGATTAAGGCTCGCCCAGAGTGGTGAGCCTGCGCACGACGTAGTCGAGATGGTGTGCCGTGCCGATCGCCCGCCACGTAGATGCATTCCCTGGGCCCTGTCCGTTGGCCCGCGGGCTGGCGATCCTGGCGTCGGCCTTGCCCAGATCAGCGCCGACGAAGTCAGGCTGCGCGGCGATCGTCTCGCACACGTCGTAGAACTGCTCGTGCCCGCGCGGGTCCCGCAGCGTTCCCTTGAGCACAAGCCACCGGTCGGCCATCGCATAGCGGAGCTGGGGCGCGGGCCGGAAGCCGCCAGTTGTGAAGTCCGGGTTGTTGACCGCGTAGTCGCCGAAGACTGGTGCCCTCGGAAGCCGTCTGCGCTCTTGCAGCCGGTCGAACAGGGCAGCGTCATACCGGGGGATTTCGCCGATCACCCAGGGCTGGATCTCGCTCAAGTCGGGCGGGAAAGCGCCGGCTGCGACGATCACGGTTCGCGACTCTTCTGCGGCGCGGATCCCGCGCAGCGCGTCAGCGGCTATCCGCTCGCACCCCCGAACGGCTACCTCGCCCCTTACGCCGCCCAGGTCGAGCACGAGGTCCAGGTCGGAGGGATGAATACCGAGCTCGGTGAGGAGCGCCGCCAGCGCGTCGTCGATGTCCTCGGAGTCCTGGTCGAGGTCGTCGCCGCGGAGGCGCACGGCGACACCCGTCCGCAGGTCGGCATGGGCGGCAGCGGCCTCCCTCCGGGCGAACTGGCCGTCGTCGAGCCGAAGCACCGGCGTTGCCCGCACGCCCTGGTCGACCGCCCCGGTGATGGCAATATCGATCGCGCCGGAGCCGTCCTTCAGCGCGGTGTCGCTGGCGAGCAGGCCGACGTCGAGCAGCAGCCGCTGGCCTGACCACGGGCCGAGTTTCTGCACGGTCTTCTGGATTGCCGAGCGCGCGGCCGGGCGTGCATCCGCCTCATCGTCGTTACCGGGAACTATCTCCAGCAGCGGCAGCAGATGCTCGCGGGTGGCAGGCTCTATCCAGCTGAGTGCGACCAGCTCCCCCTGCTTTCCCTTGAGCACGGGCGCGTACAGGACGTCAGGCACGGCGCCGCTCCCGCCTGTCGTAATGCTCGGCGACCGCAGCAGCCGGGACACGCCGCCGCCGCGGCCCAAGTCGGAGCTCGCCGCTGCTGGCCGATCCGGCTGACGCTGCGTCGCCTGCGGCCGGACTGTCCTCATTCCGCCGGTCGGACTCATCCAGCCGCTCGATCACCCACTGCCGGATGAGCGCACTCGGCGCGATCTGCAGCTCCTCGGCCAGTTCGCGGAGCCGCCGCAGCCTCGACACGGGAATTCTCACCGCGTACACCTGGGCCGGGTCCTCGGCGCGCTTCCGTCCGCGCTGGCCCGGCGCCAGCGCGATATCGCCTCGCTCTTCAGCCTCGGCCCGGGCCTCTGCCTCGGCGGCTTCGCGAGCCAGGATTTCCCTCATGCTCCCGCTCATTGGCCCTCCTCGTATTTCTTGACCTCGGATGGCTTGGCTTCCCAGGCCGTTGCCCCCCACCACCGGCCGAGCGGCGGGTGATCTTTCGGGGCGAGTATCACCGTGACGACGAAGCCGGCCATGGCGGAGTAGCCGGTCACCCTCACGCTGAGCCCGGACCTGCTTCCTGCTGGGCGGACCCACCGGTTGTCGTCCTGGCATGCCTCGGTGGCCCACTCGGTCTGGACGTTGCGCTCGGTACTGTCCTTGCGTTCGGCGCGCCGGCCTGGGTCGTGAGCACCGGCCTCTGACCAGTCGATTTCCTCGAAGACCAGGTCGGCGTACGACACGCCGTCGTAGTCATGCTCGCCTGCCGACACGACGTCAGTCTAGTTATCCGTATTACGGAAAAGCAAGTTACTGCCTTATGCGTAATACGGGTTCGAGTCTGGGGGCAAGCGTATGTCCGCACATTTACTGGATCTATCGGGCCGCCCGGCCAAAGAGCTGAGTAGACCCGGTCACACATGGCTGCCTCACGAACGCCGAGATCGACCCGCCGCAGATGACGCGCAGCCGTGCCTTATCGAGTGGGGTCCGGCCGCCAGCAGCGGCCTGCGTTGTCGACGGCCTGGGCGAGCAGCTCGCCTGCGGTGTCGTCGTCCAGCGCGTCGCTGTAGGCGTCGAGGATTGCCTCGGCAATGATCGCGCTAGGCGCGCGGCGCGCGGCCTCGAGGTGGACGACGGTCCCGTGCGTGCAGCCGATGCGCAGCGCGCGAGGCCAAGGCCCCGGAGAAGCCGTGCTGGACCGCCGCCCAGCTCGCCGCGTTCCTGGCGTGGGCTGAGAGCGACGGCGGCAGTCAGCAGGCGAGCCTGTGGCATGTGCTCGCGCACACGGGGATGCGGCGAGGGGAGGCGCTGGCACTGCGCTGGCGTGACGTCGCTCTGGACGGCGCGACGCTGAGCGTCCGCCGTTCGGCGGGCATGGTCCGGAACGCCGGCGAGGGCGCCGCAGTGCACGAGGGCGACACCAAGTCAGGCAAGCCGCGCGTGGTCGACCTGGACCCTGCGACGGTCGCCGTCCTGCGCGCCTGGCGGAAGGAACGCGGCTCGCTCGCCCTGCAGCTCGCCCGCGACGACGCGCTGGTGTTCGGCGACATCGAGGGGCAGCATCGCAACCCTGAGCACGTCTCCCGGCAGTTCGTGCGCGACGTCGCCCGCTGCCGGGCCGCGCTCGGCGAGGACGCGCTGCCCGTGATACGGCTGCATGACCTGCGGCACACCCACGCCACGATCCTGCTCCTGGCCCGCGAGCCCGTGCACGTCGTCTCCCAGCGGCTCGGCCACGCCAGCCCGGTCGTCACGATGCAGGTCTATGCGCACGTGCTGCCCGGCAGCCAGAGGGAAGCCGCGAACCTGTTCGCCCAGCTGGTCAGGGAGGCGAGCAGACAGTGACTAGTGTCAATCCGGTGTCACGGAAGCATCAGTGGCCGAATTACAAGGCGTTGACCTGCGCGAATGCGGTGTCCGAGGGGGGACTTGAACCCCCATGCCCTTTTGGGGCACTAGCACCTCAAGCTAGCGCGTCTGCCTATTCCGCCACCCGGACAGGGCTCCAGCTCACAGCTGGGCCGCGCTCACGATAGCAAATCCGGACACCCCGCGGCGACGCGCCTAAGAGCCACGACGGCCTGCCGGAGCCGGGCGGCCGCTCCGCTGATCGGCGGAGGATGCGACGATGACGAAATGACCGAGAACACCGCTTCCACTGCCCCCCGCGGCACCGCAGCCGAAGACGAGGTCGCGACGCTGGCGAGCGATCTGATCCGGATCGACACCAGCAACCCCGGTGACCACTCGGGCCCTGGCGAACGTGCGGCCGCGGAGTACGTCGCTACCCTGCTCGCGGACGCCGGAGTCGAGCCGAAGGTCTTTGAGTCGCACGAGAAGCGGGCGAGCGTTGTCGCCAGGATTGAGGGGACCGATCCGGGCAGGCCGGCCCTGCTGATCCACGGTCACCTGGACGTCGTGCCGGCCGACGCGGCCGACTGGCGGCGGCACCCATTTGGAGGCGAGATCGCCGAGGACTGCGTCTGGGGCCGGGGCGCAGTCGACATGAAGGACATGGACGCGATCGTCCTGGCGGTGCTGCGGCAGCGGCTTGCCGAGGGCCGCCGCCCGCCCCGCGACGTGGTCGTTGCGTTCCTGGCCGATGAGGAAGCGGGTGGCACCTGGGGTGCCCGCTGGCTGGTCGACAATCACCCGGCCGAGTTCGAGGGCGTGACCGAGGCGATCGGCGAGGTTGGCGGCTTCAGCGTCACGCTCGGCGGGAAGCGGCTGTACCTGCTCCAGACGGCCGAGAAGGGAATGGCCTGGATGGGCCTGACGGCGAGGGGCACGGCCGGGCATGGCTCCATGATCAACAAGGACAACGCGGTCACCGAGATCGCCGAGGCCGTGGGCAGGATCGGCCGGCACGAGTGGCCAGTCCGGCAGACCGAGGCAGCCTTCGCCTTCGCCCGAGCAGCGTGTGAGGCGCTCGGCGTCGAGTTTGACGCCGCGGACCCGGCGGCGGTACTCGGCAAGCTCGGCCCGATCGCCAAGATGGTCGGTGCGACGCTGACTCACACCGCGAACCCCACGATGCTGTCCGCGGGTTACAAGGTGAACGTGGTGCCCCAGGTCGCGGCGGCTCAGGTGGACGGCCGGTTCCTGCCTGGCCTCGAGGATGAGTTCTACCGCGAGATCGATGCGCTGATCGGTCCGGGGGTCAGCCGCGAGCAGGTGCACCACGACATCGCGCTGGAGACGAGCTTCGACGGTGACCTGGTCGCGGCGATGGCGGCGGCGCTGCTCGCGGAGGATCCCGACGGTCAGATGGTGCCGTACTGCCTGTCGGGGGGCACGGACGCCAAGTCGTTCTCGCGGCTGGGCATTCGCTGCTTCGGGTTCACGCCGCTCCGGCTGCCGCCCGAGCTCGACTTCGCGGGCATGTTCCACGGCGTGGACGAGCGCGCCCCCATCTCGGCACTCCGCTTCGGGGTCCGCGTTCTGGATAACTTCCTTGATCTTTGTTAGCTATTAGCCGAGGTCAGCGCCATTAGCAAGGTGGGCGCATGATCGTCCCGAGTTGTCGGCAGCGCGGTGACGAGTATGGACGTGGGCGACGTTTCATTTTTTCCACGCATGCACACTCAGTAGTGCTATCGTGACTCATTGTGCGGGGTAGATGCCCCGGGGTCGCCAACCCCCCTTTCGAACTGCGCCCCGGCCAGCCGCCTCGCACCCTGGCGGGTCATCGGGAGACTGCATGGCCATCGCCAGCTGGCCGACAAGGAGGGTCGCCTGTGTTGCCGGAACAGGGGCAGAGCCTGGCGAAGCCGGTCTGCAGCCGCGCTCCGTCGCAGTCACACGGAACCGCGACTGGCAGCGCGCAGACTTGGTGCCTTGGCCGTGAGTCCCTCCAGGCCAGCTGCGGGCGTTCGCCCGCTCCGGTGGCCACGGTCGTCTGCATCGCCCGCCCGGCGTGCCTGGCCGTGGCCACCGCCTCCCGGGGGTTCGCGTGACTCTGCTGCCCGCGCTGGCGCCGGGCGTCGTGGAAGGATTCGCGGCCGGGACGCTGCTGTCAGCGGCCTGCCTGCTCCTCGTCATCGCGTTGCAGCGGGCCGGGCGGCAGC
>JBAUAR010000165.1:0-4377 GCA_049675875.1 Streptosporangiaceae bacterium | reverse complement strand
GGCCTGCCCCGCCCGCTCGGCTCGCCCGGCCCGGCCCGTTCGCCCGGTCCGCCCGCCCGGCCACGACCCGAAGGGGAGTAATTGTCACAACGACCCCGCACTTGTGGAGTGGTTGTGACAATTGCGCCCCTTCGTGGTCAGCCCGTCAGGCGGTCAGCCGGCCGGATGCGCCGAGGCTGTCGGCGGCTGCTGGCACCATGGACGCGTGGACGTCGGTGCGCACATCGAGGCGCTGGATCAGGACGGACGGCTGCTCGCGACCGCAGCAGCACAGGCGGGACTGCGCGCTCCGGTCCCGTCGTGTCCCGGCTGGCAGGTTCGCGACCTGCTCCGGCATACCAGCCACGTGCACCGGTGGGCGACTCGGTTCGTGGCCGAGGGCCTGGCCGAGGCGGCGCCCGAGCCTTCCGAAGCCGAGATACTGGCGGCCGGCCCGCCCGACGCGGACCTACTTGACTGGTTTCGGGCCGGGCACGCCGGGCTGGTGGGCGCGCTCGCGGCCGCCGCGCCCGACTTGGCCTGCTGGACGTTCCTGCCGGCCTCGTCGCCGCGAGCATTCTGGGCTCGTCGGCAGGCGCACGAGACGGCGATCCACCGAGTCGATGCGGAGCTTGCCGCCGGCGGCGCGGCGACGCTGGTTAGCCCAGAGTTCGGCACTGACGGGATCGACGAACTGATCATGGGGTTCTTTGGCCGGGACGGCAGGCAGCTGTCCGCCGAGCAGCGCGCCGGGCGACGCCAGCGGATACTTGTCCGGGCGACCGACGCCGGCGGCGAGTGGCTGCTCGAGCTGACCGAGGATGGCAGGCTCGCGGCCACCGTCCGGCGCGGCGGCGGCACCGCGGACTGCACGCTGGCCGGTCCCGCTGCCGGGCTGTATCTGCTGCTCTGGAACCGCGCCGAGCCGGCCGCGGCTGACGTCACCGTGGCTGGCGCAGAGGCCGTGCTGCGGTCCTGGCGAGACGGCATGCGGGTCACCTGGCGGTAGCCGCCGACTTGTCGTCCGGCGTCAGTGCCCGGGCCGCGCCTCCCCTAGGCTGACAGTCATGACCAGCCGTCACATTCTCGCGTGCGCGGCGTGGCCGTATGCCAACGGCCCACGTCACATCGGCCACGTGTCAGGCTTCGGCCTGCCGTGCGACATGTTCGCCCGGTATCAGCGAATGTGCGGCAACCGGGTGCTGATGGTGAGCGGCACCGACGAGCACGGCACGCCCATCCAGGTACAGGCCGACGCCGAGGGGGTGACCGCGCGCGAGCTGGCCGACCGCTACAACCGGGTCATCACCGAGGACCTGGCCGGGCTGGACATGTCCTACGACCTGTTCACCCGGACCACGACTCGCAACCACTACGCGGTCGTGCAGGAGATGTTCCGCGGCCTGTACGCCAACGGCTACATCTTCACCCGCACATCCATGGGAGCGGTGTCGCCGTCCACCGGCCGGACGCTGCCCGACCGGTACATCGAGGGAACGTGCCCGATCTGCGGCTTTGAGAACGCGCGCGGCGACCAGTGCGACAACTGCGGAAACCAGCTCGACCCCGTCGACCTCATCGACCCACGGTCGAAGATCAACGGTGAGACACCGGTGTTCGTCGAGACCGAGCAGTTCTTCCTGGACCTGCCGGCGTTCGCCGAGGTGCTGGGTAGCTGGCTGCAGAGCAAGAGCGGGTTGTGGCGGCCGAATGTGCTCAAGTTCTCCCTGAACCTGCTCGGTGACCTGCAGCCGCGGGCGATCACGAGGGACCTGGACTGGGGCGTGCCCATCCCGGTCGAGGGCTGGCAGGACGCTGCGGACAAGCGGATCTACGTCTGGTTCGACGCGGTGATCGGCTACCTGTCCGCGTCCATCGAGTGGGCCAGGCGCTCGGGTGACCCGGACGCGTGGCGCGCATGGTGGCAGGCACCGGATGCGGACGCCTACTACTTCATGGGCAAGGACAACATCGTCTTCCACTCCGAGATCTGGCCCGCCATGCTCCTCGGCTACAGCGGGAAGGGAACGCGCGGTGGCACGCCCGGCACCCTGGGCGAGCTCAACCTCCCGTTCGAGGTCGTCTCGAGCGAGTTCCTGACCATGGAGGGGAGGAAGTTCTCCTCGTCTCGGTCGGTGGTGATCTACGTCCGTGACTTCCTGTCCCGGTATGACGTGGACGCGCTGCGCTACTACGTCGCGGTGGCTGGCCCGGAAACCCAGGACACCGACTTCACCTGGACCGAGTTCGTCCGGCGCAACAACGACGAACTGGTGGCTAACTGGGGGAACCTGGTCAACCGTGCGGTGTCGTTCGCGGCGCGCAACATCGGGGAGATCCCGGCACCCGGACAGCTGACCGACGCCGACCGGGCGCTGCTCGAGCGGTCCAGGGCGGCGTTCACGACGGTGGGCGACGCGCTGGGCCGGTGCCGGTTCAAGGCCGCGAGCACGGAGGCGATGCGGACACTCGCCGAGGCGAACAAGTACCTGTCTGATCAGGCGCCGTGGAAGCTGCGCGAGTCCGACCCGGACAGAGTGCGCAGTATCCTGCACGTCGCGCTGCAGCTGGTGGATGACGGCAAGACCCTGCTGACCCCGTTCCTGCCACGCTCCTCGCAGCAGGTGTTCGAGATGCTCGGCGGCACTGGACAGTGGTCGGGCCTGCCGCGGATCGACGAGGTGCACGAGGACGGCGGGCCCGGCTACCCGGTCATTACCGGGGACTACCGGACCGCGGCTCGCTGGGAGTCCGCGCCAATCAGGCCCGGCACGAAGCTGACCCAGCCGACGCCGCTGTTCGTCAAACTGCCTCCGTCGGTGGCGGCCGAGGAGCTGGCTCTGCTGGAGAACAGGTGACGTCGCCGGCCGGACAGCCGGATGTGACGCGGCACCCCGCATCGGTTGCGAGCGACTTCGGCCCTGGGCCCGGCATAGGCCGGCCGCCGGCGCTCGCGCCTGAGCCGCTGCCGGCAACAGCCTTCGACAGTCACTGCCACCTCGAGATGATCGACATGGCAGTCGCCGATACCCTCGCGCAGGCGACTGCTGCGGGCATCACCCGGGTCATCACCGTGGGCACCGACGTGTCGTCGTCGCGCTGGGCCGCGCGGTGCGCGGCATCGTTCCCGCAGGTGTATGCGGCGGTTGCGATCCACCCGAACGAGACTGCAGCGACCGCCGCCTCGCCCGAGGATCGCGATGCGGTGCTGGCCGAGATCACCAGCCTGGCCGCGCTAGCGCAGGTCTGTGCCGTTGGCGAGACCGGGCTCGATTACTACCGGGACAGCGCGGCGCCCGACGTTCAGCGGGACTGGTTTCGCGCGCACATCGATATCGCCAAGCAAGCGGGCAAGCCGCTGGTGATACACGACCGCGACGCGCACGCGGACGTGCTGTCGATCCTGGCCGCCGACGGCCCGCCAGAGCAGGTGATCTTCCACTGCTTTTCCGGCGACGGGGAGCTGGCCGAACGCTGCGTGCAAGCCGGCTACGTGCTGAGTTTTGCGGGCACCCTCACGTTTGGGAACGCCGCCGATCTGCGCGCCGCGGCCGCTATCACACCGGCGGAGCTGATCCTCGCGGAGACCGATGCGCCGTTCCTGGCGCCAGCGCCGAACCGCGGCAAGTCCAACGCTCCTGCGCAGGTAGCGAACACCGTCCGCGCGATCGCCGCGGCGAAGCAGATGGACGTGGCCAAGCTGTGCGCGGTCATCGAGGCGACCGGCGAACGGGTCTTCGGGCCCTGGCCGGTCTAGCGCTGCCAGTGTCGCCCGATCCGCCCCCGGCAGCTGCCGCACCTTCGCTTTCCCTGCCTGCGGCTATCTTGCTCAGCCCGACCGAGATCAGGGCGCTCGCCGCCCGGCTGGGCGTCCAGCCGTCGAAGCGGCTCGGGCAGAACTTCGTCATCGACGCCGGCACGGTCACCCGGATCGCTGCGCTGGCCGGCTTGCGGCCGGACGACATCGTGCTGGAGGTCGGTCCCGGCTTCGGGTCGCTGACGCTGCCGCTGCTGGCGGCGGCGCGCCGGGTCGTGGCGGTCGAGGCAGACCCGGTGCTGGCCGCCGAGCTGCCGGCGACTATTGCCGCGCGCGCGCCGCAGCTCGCCGCGAGACTGCAGGTCGTGACGGCCGACGCGGCCCGGGTCGGTTCGCTGCCCGGCGCGCAGCCGACCATCCTGGTGGCGAACCTGCCGTACAACGTCTCGGTGCCGGTCGTGCTGCATCTGCTGGCTACCGCGCCGACGCTGCGTGGCGGGCTGGTCATGGTGCAGGCCGAGGTGGCCGACCGGATGTGTGCGCCGCCGGGCAGCCGGGTGTACGGCGTGCCGTCAGCGAAGCTGGCCTGGTTCGCGGCCGCGCGGCGGGTCGGATCGGTGCGCCGGGCGGTGTTCTGGCCC
>JBAUAR010000164.1:0-12085 GCA_049675875.1 Streptosporangiaceae bacterium | reverse complement strand
GCCGGAGCCTGGCCGGGTGGTGCCCAGCCAGTGGCCGGAGGTTTCAGCGGTCCTCGGCGCGTGCTTCCGCCAGCGCGGGCGCCGGGAAGCGGCTGGTCGTTGCGAGCCCGGCAGCTCCGCCCGCGGGGCGCCGGTGCTGATCGAGCCGGGCAGCGTTCGGCCAGCGGACATCCGTCGCCCAGCCCGCAAGCTCGAACACCCGGATCAGCTCGGCCGAGAGATCGAACTGGCCGCGGTCGACGCCGTGCCGCGCGCACGTTGGGTCGGAGTGGTGCATGTTGTGCCAGCTCTCGCCCATGGACAGCACAGCCAGCGGCCACAGGTTGGTGGCCCGGTCGTGCCGCCGCGTGGTGAATGGCCTGTTGCCCAGCACGTGGCAGAGGGAGTTGGTGCTCCAGGTCACGTGGTGCAGCAGGAAGATGCGGACGAGGCCCGCCCAGAGAAGTGCCAGCAGTGCGCCCCGAAGGCCGCCGATCGCCCAGCCGATGCCGAATGGCACCGCGAGCGAGACGACGCACAGCACGGGGAAAGCGGCCGATATCGCGCGCATCGCCGGGTCAGCCAGCATGTCGGGCGCGTAGGTCTCTCGTGACGTCGGATCGTGGCGGAGCAGCCAGCCGGCATGAGCGTGCAGGACACCGCGCAACTGGCCGGCCGGCCCGGTGCCATAGCGGTAGGGCGAATGCGGGTCGCCTGGCCGGTCGGAAAACGCATGGTGACGCCGGTGCACGGCCACCCAGCCGGTGACATCTCCCTGGAAGCTCATCGAGCCCGCGATTGCCAGCACAGCACGCAGTACTGGCCTGGCCGTGTAGCTCCGGTGGGTCAGGAGCCGGTGGAATCCCGCCGTGACCCCGAACCCGGTCAGCAGGTAGAAGAACGCTGCCAGCCCGAGGTAAGCGAAGCCGACACCGTGGCCCCACAGCAGCCAGAGCGCAGCGACCAGGCCCGCGAACGGCCCGACCACGATCAGCGTCATCACCGTCAGCTGGAAAGCTCGCTGCGCAGGAGCCGATGGGGGCACATCAGCCGCGGGAAAGGGAAGTGTTCCGTCATACTGAACCGGCGTCACGCCTGCGCTCATCGTGGGCCTCGCGATCTTAGGATGCAGCAAGGCCGATCTCAAAACGGGCGAGGTCTAGACCAGGTCGGAAACTCGTACCGGCTGCCTGAGCGGATACAGCGAAGGTAGCACAGCCGGAGTATGCGATCGAACGTCGATACTGGAAATAAGTTGCTAGTATTGTCAGACCAGTGTATTGTCAGAACCAAGCGCAGGTCCCAGCCGCCCCAAGGCGGCTAGCTACCCGGGGTTACCGGACATGTTCACATCCAAGGCCCGGCCGTCATGGCCGCCTTGCAAGTGACCACACTGACGCCGCCGTCCGGCTGGGCCAGCGCTGACCGCCGGGTTTCCGCGGACAACTATGCGAATTGGCACGACGAACCGCGTGTCCTAGATTCCGCTCAGCGCAGGTACTCCTGATTGGATCCATCTGATGATCGACACGGTCGCCGACCGGCCCTGTGATCTGGCGTTCGCTACCCGGACCGAGCGCGGCTCGATGGTTGCCGTCCTCACCGGCGCGCTCGACATCGCGCGCGCCCCTGCGCTGCGCGAACAGTGCCTGCACCTGCTTCGTCCCGCCAGCAGCCGGCTTGTCATGGACCTGTCGCTGGTGAGCCACGTCGATGCTGGCGGCCTGGCCTTCCTGGTCGGCACGGGTCGGCGCGCCCGGCTGCTCGGCGGCTCACTGCGGCTGGCCGCGGTGACGCCCGCGGTGGGCCTGGCCTTGCGGGTCGCCGGCCTTGACCGGCTGCTCGAGATCTTTCCCACGGTCCAGTCCGCGGTGAGTAGCCCCGCACGTACCTGACGATCCGGAACCTTCCTGTCAGCCGGCGGGCCAGCAGGCCGTTGGCCCGCGGCTGCGCACCCTTCGCAAGCACCGCGGCCCTGTCGGCGGCCGTTACCGCGGCCTGCCCGCTCCGCGGGGCACCGCGCCCTTAGTGGCTTCGGCCTCGGTCAGCTTCTGCACGACCATGGGCGAGTGATGGGCGAGCACGACAATCCCCGTGATCATGACGACCAGCGATATGACCTGGCCCGCAATCGCCGCCGGACTGCTGCTGAGCTTCTCGTTCAGCCACAGGTAGGCGAGAGCGATGGAGACAATCGGGTCGCACGCGGTAATGATGGCCAGCACCGGGGCCAGCAACGTTCCCTGCTGGAAGGCGTCCTGGTTGAGCACGAAGCCCACCGGGCCGACCACGGCCAGCGCGTAGATGGGCCAGTCGGTCAGCAAGTGGGGCAGGCCCGCGCTGACGTCAGAGACGACCAGTTTGACCAGGAACGCAGCAGTGCCATAGCAGATGCCGCAGGCCAGTGCCAGTGCCAGCGGGCGCAGGTCCTTGCTCCGCCTGGCGACCGCGAGGCAGCCCGCGACGCAGGCCGCAAGTCCTGCTGCCAGCGGCAGCACGACCAGGAAGCTGACGGCCGACTGGCCGGTCGATGGGTGGCCTATCACCAGGAAGCCCGCCACGCCGGCGGCTGTCGCGATGACTCCGCCAAGAATGATCGGATCCGACCGCCGGCGCTGGTACGAGGTGATCAGCACGGCGAATATGAGATCGCACACCAGAATTGGCTCGACCAGAGCGAGCGGCCCGAACCGGAGAGCGACGACCTGGAGCGCAAACCCGACCACGGTGCCGCCGATCGCGATCACCCACAGCGGCTGGCGGACCAGGTCGAGCAGTATCGTCGGCGAGAGCGCTCGCCGGGTCTTGACGCGCCTGGCGCTCCGCTGCTCAGCGACCGACGACATCCCGAACACGATCGCAGCGCCGAGCCCGGCCGCGACCGCGATAACCGGGAACAACTGTCGCTCTGGTCAGCCAGCCTGGCGGATCCTGTAATACCGGTGGCCCCCCGGTTGTCCACCATGATCATCTTACTCGTCTCCGTGACGGTCAGGAATCCGGGTTCAGCTCACGTGCCGCCAGCCCCGCGGCGAAATTGAGCATGTCTTTGCGCCCGGCCAGCTTTGCCAAAGACGCGGTCCGGGCATCTCGCTTCAGGTCTGCGCTCACCAGCACGAAGGGGGATGTCATGGGAAAGGAAGCGCGAGTAGCGCTGCTTCTTACCGGCACCTGCTGCCTCTTGGCGGTCATGGTCGAGTGGATCGTCTCGGAGCTGCAGTAGCCGTCTAGCCCGTTGTCGCTGGGTGTGCGGCCCGGAAGCCGCGGCGGCACTTCGGCTGGCGCCTACACTGACTCGGTGGGCCAGGACCTGGAACTGCCCCGGCCACTGAGGTTGGTGCGCACCACGGCCTGGAACCTGATCGAATCGATCGGGTTCCCGGTCGCCGCCCTGGCTATCGGGGCGTGGCTCGGGGGCCGTGATGTCGGGTTGCTGGCCGGCCTTGGCGCGATCTGGCTTACGGCGGGCATCCGCAAGGTCGTCACGGGGTGCGTGCCTGGCCTGGTGGTGATCATGGTGATCATCCTTACGCTGCAAACCGCACTCGCTATCGGCACCGGTAACTTGTGGATCTTCTTGTTGCACTTCCCGCTGGCAAACCTGGTGCTGTGTTTCCTGTTCGCTCGTACCGCCCGCAGTGACCTGCCGCTCGCCGAAAGGCTGGCCAGCGAGGTCATCTCGCTGCGCCAGCCGACCATCCGGCTACCGGGTCTGCACCGGTTCTTCCAGGGCGCCACCTGGCTGTGGGCGGGGGTCTTCTTCGTGCTCGGGGGCTGTATGGGCGCACTGCTGGCCACTCAGACAACGCCGGCGTTCCTGCTGTTCTCGGTGATCGCGACGGTCGCGCTCATCGCCCTCGGAGTCGCCGCATCCACCGTGTGGTTCCGGTCGGTGCTGCGCAAGCTCGGCGTCAGCGTCCGGTTTTCCGCTGCCTGACTCCGAGCTCGATGCGGAGTGGCCCTCCGCTCATGCCGACGGGCCGACCAGCGCCCTGCTGCCGCGCACCTCCGCGCCACCGCAATAGACGGCACGGACGTTCCCCTTGATGTTGGCCAGGTCACATGGGTCGCCTGCCAGGACGACGATGTCGGCTCGCTTGCCGGGCATGATCGTGCCGGTCTCGTCCGCGACCTGCAGCAACTCGGCCGCCGAGCTGGTCGTGGCGGTGAGAACCTGGACCGGCGTCAGGCCGCCAGCTGCCATGAGCGGCAACTCGTCGAGGTTGCTGCCGTGCGGCCCGACGCCGCTGTCCGTGCCCATCGCGACCTTAACTCCAGCTGCGACCGCTCGTGCGAACGCATCGGCGTGCGCGGCCATAACCTCCTGAGCCTTGGCTACCACGCCGTCGGGCAGCTGACTGCCCGCGTTTGCCGCGCTGAGGACCGCATGGGGAGCCACCAGGGTGGGGACAAGCCAGGTCCCCGCACCGAGCATCATCTCGATCGCCTCGTCGTCTAGGTAGATTCCGTGCTCGATCGACCTCACCCCGGCCCGTACCGCGTTCTTGATGCCGTCTGTCGCCTGAGCGTGCGCCATCACCGGCACGCCCGCGGCGGACGCTTCGGCCATCAGCGCGGCCAGTTCATCGGGCCGAAACTGGGCGTGCTTCGGGCTGTCGCGCGGCGACAGCACGCCGCCCGAGGTGTGCACCTTGATGACGTTGGCGCCGGCCCGGATTATCTCGCGCACTCGCTTGCGCATCTCCTCCGGCCCGTCGACGAGTCCGGCAGGGCGGCCCGGGTGGGGCGACATCAAGGACGTCGTCATCCCCGATGGCAGCCAGCCGTCGCCGTGGCCGCCAGTTTGGCTCAGGGCGGTGATGGCGATCTGCATGCGCGGCCCGCCGATCAGGCCGTCCGCGACGGCGCGCTGCACGCCGAGGTCGGCGCCGCCGGCGTCGCGCACCGAGGTAATACCGCAGTCCAGCGTGGCCGCAAGATTGCGTGCTGCCTCGAAAAACTGGTACGAGAACGGACGCTGCAGGCGTCGGACCAGGTCGACCCCAGAGACCATCACGTGCACGTGGCAGTCGAAGAAGCCGGGCAGCAGGGTCAGGCCCGACACGTCGACTTGCTCGTCCCCGTCCAGCCCGATCCCTACGTCGACGATCATGCCCTCGGACATCACCACGTCCGCGGTGGCGATCGGGCTGCCCGTGCCGTCAAAGACTTGCCCGCCGCTGAGGACCGTCCTGGTCATGAGAATGCCTCCGACGCTGTGCCTGGGTTGCCTGTCCGCTGGCCGCGCTCGCATTCGCGCAATGCCAATCATTCCGTATCTTTCGCCCAGGCGGGGCGCCGGTCCCGATACGGTGCTACGCGGGCAGGGCAACCTCGCACCAGACCACCTTGCCGTTATCAGCGGCGCGGTGCCCCCACGCGTCGGCCAGGAAGTCCACCAGCAGCAGTCCTCGTCCGCACTCACCAGTGAGATCCGCCGCCCGCAGGACGGGCAGGGCCGGGCTGGCGTCCCAGACCTCCGTCAGCAGGCTGGTGTCGGTGACCCGCAGGCTGAGCTCGATCACTGGCAGCGTGCCGGGGTCGTGCCAGGGGCGGCGTGCCGAGGCCTGGACAGCGTTGGTGACCAGCTCTGAGGTGAGAAGCAACGCCGGGTCTGAAAGGCTTTCCAGCCGCCACTCGCGCAGCTTGTGCCGGAGAACGAGCCGCGCCCACGGCACCGCAGACGGCAACGCGGCGAGCCGCACCTTTCGACCTGTGACGCTGCGGCCCGGTGCCGGGAGTCCGCTGGTGGCACGCATGCTCACCGCAACGGCTGGCGTCTCTACCTGCTGAGTCATGAAGAGTCTCCTGACCAGACGGCAACCCGAGGGGGTGGGACCTGTGGCCTCAGCCACCGCACGGACAGGGCCGGCCCTGGGGGGTCAGCCGCGACCAGGGGGCGTCCGGCGGCGGCGCCGGCCCCGTCCGTGCGGTTGGTTCACAGCGCGCCAAGCGCAAACTCGGCAAGCTGGGCGCGCTGACATGGCCAGAGCGACCCACAGCAGGCGCAGTTGCCGCAGTCGTTGACGTGCTGGTCGATCACCTGCTTGGCGGTACCGAGCAGGTGCACGAGTTCGGGCGGGAAGAGGTCCGCTGGACTCGCGGTGGAGCTATCCATGGTCGCTCGCTTCTGTTGGCTGCGCCCCGTATGCCGCTGGCGCTGGTCCATGTCAGGTGCCATCCATCCTGGCGCGCCCGGTCGCCCGGGTCTGCGCCGCTAGCGCCCAACCCGCGTGCCTGCTGGCTGGCGGCCGCGCATTCCAGCTAGCCGCAATGGCAGGCCTCGCCTCATGAGGCAGCCTGGGACTATGCCCGTGCGTTGCCTGATCGTCGACGACAGTCGTGACTTCCTGCGCGCGGCCAGCGCCCTCCTGGAGCACGCCGGCCTTAGCGTGGTCGCGGTCGCGTCGACGGGCGCGCAGGCAAGTCGAGCCTGCGATGAGCTGCAGCCAGATGTTGTCCTGGTCGACGTCGATCTCGGCGCGGAGTCCGGCTTTGAAGTTGCTCGGCTGCTCGCCGGCCAGACCGGCCCCGAGCAGCCTCACGTGATCCTCACCTCCGCCTACTCCGCGGACGACTTCGGCGACATGATGGCGGACTCCCCGGCTGTCTCGTTCCTGCCGAAGGAGGCCTTGTCCGGGCAGGCAGTTCTGGGCATCGTGGCCAGCGAGGCGCTGAGCAGCGAACCGGGCCGCGGCTCGTATCACCCGGCACGGGTGAGGCCCTGCGACTGACCGGGGGGTAAGTGAGCTGCAAGCCCGCGCCGCCCGCGAGCGCGGCACGGTTGCGCCAAAGGAGACGACTATGCCGCTCGCCGCCTCGTCGAGTTATCCCGTGCTGGACGTGTTCTGGACGATGTTCGAAATCTTCGCGTTCGTCGTCTGGTTCTGGCTCTTGTTTGTCGTGCTGATGGATGTCTTCCGCAGCGACGACCTGTCCGGCTGGGGGAAGGCGGGATGGACCATCTTCGTGCTGTTCCTGCCGCTGATCGGGGTCCTAACCTACCTGGTCCTCCGCGGACGGTCGATGCACCAGCGCGCCGCGCGGCAAGCCCGCCAGCAGGACGAGGCCTTCCGCAGCTCGGTCCAGGAGGCGACGGGATCGTCGGCGAGTTCCGCGGATCAGCTTGCCAAGCTGGCGGACCTGCGGCAGCGCGGTGTTATCAGCCCGGCAGAGTTCGATCGCGAGAAGAGCAAGGTCCTCGCCTCGCACTGACCGACCCCCGGCGAGGAGTCTGGTCAGGCTGGCAGGCGGCGCTCGACAACTACGCAGCAGCGGTGGTCGTCGGGTTCGAGCCGGGCGACAAGGTGACGGGGCGCAATGCTGTCGGCCAGCCCGGCTATGAGCGCGAGGTTCATCTGGCACACGAGCTCGGTATGCGCCTGCGCAAGCGCGTGGAACGGGCAGTTCGCCATGGTTACCCTGGCGCCGTCCGGCTGCGGCTCGTAGCCGCTGCCGCTGAGCGCCTCAATCACGACGGTGCGTGCATTCTCATAGCCGCGGGCGGGGCCGTCGCTCGCCGTGGCGGCGCGGCCGAGCGCGCTACCGTGCGCCGCAGCGACTCGATGCAGGGCACAGAGGATGGGCTCACCGGTGCTGACGGTCTCGGCGATGGCGTCAGCCATCAGCTGCCCGGCCAGCTCATACTGGCGGTCGGGCAGGCTGATCGCAATGTCGCGAGGCGACCGGCGGTATAGCTTCGCCGGTCGTCCAGCGCCAGGACCGACCCGGCCGGTGAGCCGGGCGTAGCCGGTCTCGAGCAGCCCCTCGGCCTCCAGCCGGTCGAGGTGGAATTTGGCCTGGTGGCGGGTGATCCCCAGGGCAGCCGCGGCCCGATCGCGGCCCACCGGCCCAGGCTGAGAGCAGACATACAGGTAGAGCTCACGGCGCACCGGCTCGGCTAGCGCGCCGATCCCTGCCACGTTGCGCTCGAACTCCGGCACATCCCCTTCTAACGAGCACGCATCTTGACGTTACAACGATCGACTCTCTAACGTAGAGATTATTCCTCGTTAGACCTCAGGGGCAAGACATGACACGCATCACATCCGGCTGCACGCTCGGCCGGGCTGGCTTGCCGGGCGCGGCGCCCGGGGCGGGCCGTACATGACCGAGATCACTGACTACCCGGACCTGGCGGACGGGGCTGCTGGTCCGGGGGAGCGGTTCGACCTAGCGGCCGCTGCCGTCGCGGCGCGGAAGTTCCTGGCGGCGCTCGGCATCAGCTGCGACAGTCCGGGGATGCGGGAGAGTCCGCAGCGGATGGCCCGGGCATACGCGGAGATGTTCACCGCGCGGCCAGTCGCCATGACGACGTTCCCCAACGACGCTGGCTATGACGACCTGGTCGTGGTGCGGGCGATACCGGTGCGTTCGGTGTGCGAGCACCACTTGCTGCCGTTCCTCGGTCGCGCCACGGTGGGATACCGGCCAGCCGACCGGATACTCGGGCTATCGAAGACCGCGCGCGTGGTCGAGATGTTCGCGCGGCGCCCACAGGTCCAGGAACGGCTCACCCAGCAGATCGCCAGCTGGCTGGACCTGCAGCTGGCGCCGAAGGGCGTCGGGGTCGTCATCGAGGCCGAGCACAGCTGCATGACGGTGCGCGGCGTGCAGGCGAGCGGCAGCGTCACGACGACGACTGCGCTGTCCGGCGTGCTGCGCGATGACCCGCGATGCCGGGCCGAGTTCCTCGCCTCGGCGCGGGGCTCGACGCCTATCGGTTAAGGCCAGCAGAGGAGAGGCTATGAGTACGGCTGACAGTGGATGCCTGGTCATCGGGGCGGGCCTCGCGGCTGCGCACGTCGTGCAGACGCTGCGCGCGGGCGGATACAGCGAGCCGGTCCAGCTGATCGGCGATGAAGTCGACCGTCCCTACGAGCGGCCCCCGCTGTCCAAGGGCTTCCTGCAGGGCAAGACAGCGGCGGCCGCTTTGTACGTGCACGACGAGAACTGGTACGCCAGCCACAACGTCGTGACCCGCTTTGGCGCCACGGCCATGTCCATCGACCCTGCCGGACAGCGCGTGCTGCTCGAGTCCGGAGAATCGCTGCGTTACCAGCACCTGGTGCTCGCGACCGGCGCGCGACCGAGAAGGCTCGCCATGCCGGGCGCGGACCTGGCCGGAGTGCACTACCTGCGGCGGCTCGGAGACAGCGACGCGCTCAGGTCGGCGCTCGCGGCCAGCGGCCACGTCGCGATCGTGGGCGCCGGATGGATCGGCCTGGAGGTAGCCGCCGCGGCCCGGCTAGCCGGCCTGGAGGTGACAGTCCTGGAGTACGGGGCCCAGCCGCTCCAGCGCGTGCTCGGTGACGAGATGGGTGCTTACTTTGCCAGGCTGCACCGGGCGAGGGGGGTCGACGTCCGCACCGGGGTCAGTGTGACGTCGCTGCTTGGGTCGGGCGGGCGGGTGACCGGTGTGCAGACCAGCGACGGCCCGGTGGCTGCGGACGTGGTGCTGATCGCCGTCGGCGCAGTCCCGGCCGTTGAGCTCGCCAGCCAGGCCGGGCTTGACGTCGAGAATGGCGTCAGGGTGGACGAGCGGCTGTGCAGCGCGGACCCGGCGATCCTCGCCGCGGGCGACGTGGCCAGCGCGGTCAACACCGCCCTCGGCGAGCGGCTCCGGGTGGAGCACTGGGACAACGCCATCCGGCAGGGCACGCTCGCCGCTCGCACGATCCTGGGTGCGGGCGCACGCTACGACTGGCAGCCGTACTTCTACACCGACCAGTTCGACCTCGGCATGGAGTACGTCGGCCACGCCCGCGCCGAAGACGAACTGGTCGTCCGGGGTGAGCTGGACAGTGGCGAATTCATCGCGTTCTGGATTCGCGACGCCCGCATCCGCGCGGCGATGAACGTCAACGTCTGGGACGTCAACGACGACCTCCGCGCGCTCATCGGCCAGTCAGCCGATCGCGGACGGCTCGCCGATGCCAGCACTCCGGTGACCGAGATCATCGCAGCCAGCGCCTGATCATCGAACCGGGTGACCCGGCGCGGAGCTGCCCGCAGCCGGCTAGCTCGCCATCGCCTCGACATCGGTCGCGGCTGGCGTCTGGCGTGCCAGCGGTCCCCGGCGGAGCAGGGATCCGCCGATGACGGCTCCGCCGGCGAAAATGGCTGCCGTCCACCAGAACGCCGTGGTGTAGCCGTGCACGGCAGCGGACGCTTGCAGCGCTCCGCGGGCGGCCGGCGAGGCAGCGACTGCCGAGCTGACATGGCTCGCAACGTAGGCCGCGGCCGCGCTGGTGGCGATCGTGTTGAGCAGGGCGGTGCCGGTGGAGCCGCCAAGTTGCTGGCCCACGTTGATGGTCGCCGAGGCGACGCCTGCGTCGCCCGCCGCCATGCCGAAGGTGCCGGTGTTGATCGCCGCGGGCACGGTGGTGCCGAGGCCTGCGCCGGTCACGAGCAGGGGTCCGAGCACCGCGGACGCGTACGCGGAGTGGACCCCGATCCGCGTGAGCCAGGCCATCCCCGCGGCGGCGATCAGCAGGCCGATGCCGACCAGGGGCTTTGGCCCGGTGCGCGGCATGAGCACGATGTTGGAGATCTGCCCGAACAAGATGAGCATGAGGATGGCCGGCAGGAAGGCGAGGCCCGTGGTCACCGGGGAGAAGCCGAGGATGGTCTGCAGGTAGTAGGTGAGGAACAGGAACAGGCCGAACATCGCTGCGCCGACGATGAGGATGGTCAGGAACGCGCCGCCGCGGTTGCGGTCGAGCACGACCCGTGGCGGCAGCAGCGGGCTGGGGGCACGGAATTGCCAGGCCGCGAAGGTGGCCAGCAGCGCAGCGCCGGCGACCAGGAACCCCCAGGCCGATGCGGCGTGCCAGCTATGGGTGGCGGCGTTGGCGAGCCCGAAGACCAGGCTGAACATCGACGCCGACACCAGCAGCACACCGGCCACGTCAAGTCGCGCGCGGCCCGCGGACGGCCGCTCCGGCGACAACAGGACCGCCGCGCCGGCCGCCGCCGCCGCGGCGAACAGCAGGTTCACGTACAGGCACCAGCGCCAGCTGAGGTACTGCGTAAGAATCCCGCCGAGCAGCAGCCCTACGAGCCCGCCCCCGCCCGCGATGGCCCCGTACACGGCGAACGCCCGGCCCCGTTGCCGCGGATCGCTGAACGTTGTGGTCAGCACCGACAGAGCCGCCGGAGCAAGCAAGGCGCCGAACGCTCCCTGGCAGGCCCGGGCGACGATGAGCATGACGAAGCTGACCGACGCGCCGCCCACGGCCGACGCCACCGCGAACCCGGTCAGCCCAGTCAGGAAAGTCACCCTGCGGCCAAACAGGTCGCCGAGCCGGCCGCCGAACAACAGCAGGCTCCCGAAGGCCAGCGCGTACGCCGTGATCACCCACTGCCGGTCGGCGTCGGAGAAATGCAGCGCCTTCTGCGCCGATGGCAAGGCGATATTCATGACCGTGATGTCCAGCACGATCATCAGCTGGGCTAGCCCTACGACGCCAAGTACGAACCAGCGCCGCCGGTCGGGCTGGCCCGGATGGCTGGCGGGCGGTGCCCCGCCGGGAAGGCTGGTTGCCGACATCACGTCCCCAATCCGGCACGCCGTGCCCGCAGCGTGCGATCTGACGCAGCAGAGAGCCGCGGTCTGGTGAAGCTGGCTCGGATCGTGGCCTGCCGTCCATTCTCGCTCTTTGCGGGCTCCGGCCGTGCCAAAGCCGGGCCGCGCTGACGGGCCGGCTTACCCTGAAGGCGGGGGCATTTCGCTGTGCGTGCGAGATCGGGTAGCCGGACATGACCGGCGCCGCTGCCGTGGCCGGGCTGAACCGTAGCGATGTGCGCGGTCCGGGACTCACCAGGGTGCACGCGGGCGCAGCATTCCGTTATCTGGACGCCGCCGGGGCTGAGATCACAGATTCGCAGACGCTCGGGCGAATCCGGGCGCTTGCGCTCCCGCCAGCCTGGACTAGTGTCTGGATCTCGCCGGACCCGCTCGGCCACATCCAGGCCACGGGTGTCGACAGCCGGGGGCGGACCCAGTACCGCTATCACGAGTTGTGGCGACAGCAGCGGGACGATCAGAAGTTCGAACACATGCTCCGCTTCGCCGCAGCGCTCCCGCACCTCCGCGATTCGACTC
>JBAUAR010000163.1:0-5022 GCA_049675875.1 Streptosporangiaceae bacterium | reverse complement strand
GCCGGATCCCTGGCCAGGCAGCGCTCGATGAGCGGCCGCAGCTCCGCCGGGATCTTGCTGGTCGCCGCCTCGCCGTGCACCACGCGGTAGAGCAGGGCGGACGGCGGGCCCTCGCCAAATGGCGGCTCGCCGGTGGCCGCGTACGCCAGCACGCTGCCGAGGGTGAAGATGTCGCTGGCCGGACCCACCGGCTCGCCCTTCGCTTGCTCGGGCGACATGAAGCCAGGCGAGCCGATGACGCCGCCGACCCGGGTCGGGCCCGCGGTGCCGGCCGACCGGGAGATGCCGAAGTCAATGATTCGCGGGCCGTCGCTGGCAAGCAGCACGTTGGACGGCTTGAGGTCGCGGTGCACGAGCCCCGCGGCGTGCACCGCGCCGAGGCCTTCCGCGAGCCCGGCGGCGAGGATGCGCACCGCCCGGACGGAAAGCGGTCCCCGGCTCGCCACCGCGTCGGCCAGCGACGGCCCAGAGACGAACGCGGTGACCATCCAGGGCTCCGGTGCGTCCGGATCGGCGTCGACAACGGCCGCCGTGAACATCCCACTCACCCGCCGGGCTGCCGTGACCTCCTGGCGGAAGCGCTGCCGGAAGTCGGCGTTGTCAGCGAGCTCGGCACGGATGATCTTGACCGCTACCGGTCGTCCGCTCGGCGACTGGCCTAGGTATACGCGGCCCATCCCGCCCGTTCCGAGCGGCTTGAGCAGCCGGTACCGGCCGACCCGCTGAGGGTCTCCAGGCCTTAGGCCGTCCACCAGGCCCACTCCTGCGGTCAGCAAAAAGGACGATGCATCGCAGCGGCAATGTATCCCTCGAGAGCGTGCCCAAGCAGGCGTTCCGTTGCAGTCGGCGCGCACGTGGCTACTCGCGTGCGGTTACCGAGGCGACGTCGCCATGAGCACAGATCGCCTATTCTTACCCAATGTGATCACCGAAGACCTCCCGTCCCAGCTTTCCGGGCCGGAGCCGCGCCCGGAACGCTCTGTTGTCGCCGTCGGGCCGCCGGGCCGTGAGACGGGCAGCTGGACGGGTGCGCCGAGCGCGGTCTTCGACGGCGACGAGGTCTTCCTGGCATACCGGCTCCGCCGCGGTCCGCGGCGTGGCTATGCCGTGGCGGTGGCCCGCTCGGCTGACGGCGTGCATTTCCAGACCATGCAGCTGATCACCAAAGAGGACATGGACGCCGAGTCACTCGAGCGGCCGGCCTTGGTGCTGACCCCCGCGGGCGGCTGGCGACTGTACCTGAGCTGCGCAACGCCGGGGACCAAGCACTGGCGGGTTGAGCTGCTCGAGGCGCAGGCGCCGGACGCCTTCGACCCCGGCAAGCGCGTCGTGGTGCTGCCCGGCGACGCTGCCTCGGCCGTCAAGGACCCGGTCATCAGAATTCATGCGGGAACGTGGCATCTATGGGCATCGGTGCATCCGCTGGCTGATCCCCACCACACCGACCGGATGGCCACCGACTACTTCTCCAGCGCAGACGGCGTCGACTGGACCTGCCACGGCCACGCGCTGACCCCCCGACCCGGCGGGTGGGACGCGCGTGGCGTCCGGGTGAGCGCGGTGCGGTTCGGGCCCGGCGAGGTCGTGGCCCACTACGACGGCCGGGCGACGGCCGGCGAGAACTTCGAGGAACGAACCGGCCTGGCGACCGGGACCGGACCGGCGGCACTGGCTGCAACCGGCTCCGTTCCCGTCGGTGGCGGTTCGGACGGCACGCTGGGCCTCCGGTATGTAGATATCGTCGGCACGGGCGATGGTCGCGAGCGGTGGTACTACGAACTCAGCCGCCCGGATGGGCTGCACGAGCTCCGGACGGAGCTGCGGCAGCGCTAGTACTCGCGGGGGCGGCCATTGCGGGCCTGCCGCTGCCCGGCAGGACGCGCTCCGACCAGCCCGCCGGCTTCCTGGCGCGGTTGCAGCCAGCCGCTGCAGTCCGCACCGGTGAGCTGTTCCAGGAGCCTGATGTCGGCCTCGAAGAACGGGATCAGCGCCTGCCGCTCCGACCAGGTGAGCGCGCGGCGCGGGGCGGCCCCCTGCTGGAGGCCACCCTCCAGTTTGTCGATCACCGTCTTGGCCGGATGGCCGGGCAGGGCGGTGGTGACGGCCAAGCCGGTCCGGAGCGCCCTGGACAGATACCGGTGCCGCCGGGTCTGATCCGGATGAGCGGTCACGTTCTCCCGCGGCAGGTCGGAAATCAAGCCCTGGCTGACGCCGAGAAAGCCACAGATTCGGTTCAGCGTGCCAGCCGGGTCGCCGACGAGGTCCCGGTACCGGAGCAGCAGCAGCTGCTCAGCCGGGAACACCGAGTACAGGTGCTGGACCTGCTGGCCGTACAGGCCGAGCCGCTTGTAATGCCAGAAGTCTGCCCAGCCCGCATCGACCCGCCGGTCCTCGGCGTCACACGCGCGGACGAAGTCGTCGATCGGGTCAAGCCCGGCTGACCACAGATGCGTCCAGTTCGAGTGCGCGCGCTCGACCGGATCGCGCAGCACGACGATCATCCTGGCCTGCGGCACGAGCGCTCTGATGCGCTGCTGGGCGACGTGGCTGTAGAGGTAGAACGGCGTCGACTCGCCGCGCAGCGTGCCGGGCGGCGCCGGATCGAACAGCGCCTCGTAATCGGCGCGCCGCCAGACGTGCTCGCGGACAGTCTTGGCATCACCGGGGCCGCCCTGGGCCGGGGGCGGGCCGTCGGTGAGGAAGAACTTGGGCTCTTTCACCGCCGACAGGTACAGCCCTGGGTGATGGGCTAGCGCGGCGTGCAGCGCAGTCGTTCCCGCTTTGGGGGCGCCCGCCACGAAGAAGTCCGGCAGGGCCACGGCGACCTCCCGTGCTCACGGGGGCACTCCCCCGGAAGCCTCGCGAGCAGAATGCCGATAATACCGATAGGCCATATGTTATTTCTGCGGCGGCCCGTCTCGCGGCTATCGCCCAGGCACTGAGCCAGCCGCTGTGCGCCGCTCAGGGTCGCTCCGGTCAAGGTTCCCGGCCCGCGGGCTGGCAACCATCGGGACCGTCCCATCGGGTCCTGGCGATGTCCGAGCCAGCCGGTAGTGTGCCGGTCACCGGCGGCAGCGGGTCGTCGGCGGCACCAGCGGAGGTGACCAAATGGGCAGCCCAGAGCGCACGCTCACGGGCGAGCGAGCCGACCTGGCCCAGACGCTCGGCCAGCACCGGAACTTCCTGACCTTCACCGCGCGTGATCTGACCGACGAGCAGGCGGCGGCGCGGATAACTGTCAGCGAGCTCACGGTAGGCGGCATCATCAAGCACGTCACCGCCGTCGAGCGGAACTGGGCGCGGTTCATCACCGAAGGCCCGGCGACGGGCGTCGACTGGCACGATCCGGCGGCGATACAGGCGCACGCGGATGGCTTCCGGATGCTGCCGGGCGAGACCCTGGCCGGCATCATCAGCGATTACCAGGCCGCGACGGCTGTGACGGACGAGCTACTGGCGACGCTGCCCGATCTGGACGCGAGTCAGCCGCTGCCGGAGGCACCGTGGTATCCGCCGGGCACACGCTGGTCGGCGCGCCGGGTACTGCTGCACCTGATCGCCGAGACCTCGCAGCACGCGGGTCACGCCGACATCATCAGAGAATCGATCGACGGCTCGAAGACCATGGGCTGATCAGGGACCCTCGCCGCGCCGCTACCAGCCCGACCCCCGATGGCGCTGACCGTCCTCGATTGCGGTGCCTGGTGCACTGGCAACGGGCGCACGAGGCAGGATCAGGGTGTGGCTACCAGCCAGCACGACCAGATGTGGCGGGACCCGCCGGGCGACCTGCGGCCGATGCTGGCCACGCCCGGTCAGCTGCCGTCCGATGACACTGGCTGGGCTTATGAGATGAAATGGGACGGGCTGCGGGCACTGGCCTTCCTGACCGGCGGCGTTGTCAGGCTGACGTCCCGCACTGGCCGGGACATCACGCAGACTTACCCCGAGCTCGCTACCGCGCCGGACCTGACCGGCTCGCGCGAGGCCGTGCTGGACGGGGAGATCGTGGCGTTCGCGGGCGGATCGTGGCCTGACTTCGAGGCCCTGCAGCAGCGGATGAACATCGGCTCCGCCGCGCAGGCGGCGGTTCTGTCAGCCCAGATACCCGTCAGTTACCTGGCCTTCGACCTGCTCTGGCTGGACGGCAGGCCCCAGCTCGAGCTGCTGTACACCCGGCGGCGCGAACTGCTCGAGGGCCTCGGCCTGCAGCGTGGCCGCTGGCAGGTGCCGCCGTCGTTCATGAGCGAGGCCGGCTCCGACATCCAGGCCGTGTCCGTGCAGCAGCGGCTCGAAGGAGTGATGGCCAAGCGCCTGGCGTCGCGTTACGAGCCGGGCCGCCGGTCGGCTGCGTGGCGGAAGATCAAGAACGTGTTCCGGCAGGAAGTCGTCATCGGTGGCTGGAAGCCGGGCGAGGGCGGCCGGGCTGGCTGGATCGGCTCGCTCCTTGTCGGCGTTCAGGACGTCGGCGACCTGGTGTACTGCGGTCACGTCGGCACCGGCTTCACCCAGCAGACGCTCCGGATGCTGGGGGACAGGCTTGCCACGCTACAGCGCGACACGTCGCCGTTTGCTGGCCAGATATCGGCGGAAGACGCCCGGTTCGCCCGCTGGGTCGCGCCGGTGCTCGTTGCCGAGGTCGCGTTTGCTGGCTGGACAAAATCCGGGCGGCTTCGTGCACCTGCCTACAAGGGCCTGCGCGACGACAAGGACGCCGCCGACGTGGTCCGAGAGACCTGACGCGTAACTCTTGCCTTGCCCAGGCGTTACCGCAGGTCCCCGTCGGCGATCACGGCGACGATTCGGCGCGCTGTCAATTCTGAATCGGCATAGCGTCCGGGGCCAGTGACCCTCGCGCGACGACGAGCGGTCCACCGTCCGTAGCCAAGGGTCGGCCCCGATGGAGGACACGTATGACGCCCGCCTGCCCGCGACCCGGCGCGCTGAGCACATGGCGCTGGCGGGCCGCTGCAACCGCAGCCCTCACACCGATGCTGGCTGGCTGCGCCGGCGGCGCAGCGC
>JBAUAR010000162.1:0-9912 GCA_049675875.1 Streptosporangiaceae bacterium | reverse complement strand
GTCGACCGGCCGACCGCGCTCGAGTCGTGCCGCGCGACGCTGGCGGGTCGCCGGCGCTGCGGTGACTCGGCGCCGACCGGCGCCTGCCCGATCTGCACAGTGCCGTTGACGGACGGAGGCGAACTGGCAGGCACCGGCCTCTCCGGCGGCATGTGCCTGTCAGCTGGCACCGGCCCCGCCGCAGGCACCGGCCCCGCCACAGGCACCGGCCCCTTAGCGGATCCCGGCCTGTCGGCAGGCAGGATCGCCGACGCTGACGGTGCTCCCGACGACGGTGCTCCCGACGACGGTGCTCCCGACGACGGTGCTGCAGCCGCCCCGGCGTCGACCGCGGTCCCATCTCGGGCCTCGCTCGCGGCGGGTGCCGCCGGACGGTGGATGCCGTTGGCTGTCGCATTCAATGGGGCTACGGGACCGCTGCCGCCGCCATCCTGCAGGGCCGACCAGCGGAAGCTCGCGCCGCGCGGCCGCCCGTACTCGCGGCCCCGCGCCTTCGCGAGGAAGCGCTGGCGAACCGGCGGCTGGCCGGGGCGAGCTGACTTTCCCTGCGCCGCCAGGCGCCGCCGCTCCTGCGCGACCAGCGCGGCTGGGTCTCCCAGCCGGGCCAGCACCTTGCCGATGTCCATCGTCGACGGCCGCCGGGTGAGGTCGGCCTTTTGCTCGATGAAACTGCGGATTCGCTCGAGCAACGCGCGTCGGTCATCAGGGGCAAGGTCGCGGGCCGCGACCGACAACCGGTTGAGGTAGTCGCGGATGAGCTGCTCGGTCGGGGGGCCCATGGCCTGATGATCCCTCGTGCCGAACACGTTGTGGAGCCGGCACGCCCGAAAAATGTAACGGTCTACGCGAACTTGTGATGAACCAGTGGCGCGTGCGGCGTAAGCGAAGTCATCGTGCTGACCGGCACAGCTCTCCGGCCAGCGCAAGGCCAGAAAAGGGCGGTCCCCCGGCCGAAGCCGGGGGACCGCCTGGTGTCGTGCGAGGTTCGACCTCCGATTCCGAGCTGCCCTCTCGGGGCGACCGGGTCAGAAGTCCATGTCACCGCCACCGGGAGCGGCTGGGGCCTTCTCCTTCTCCGGCTTCTCTGCGATGACTGCCTCAGTCGTGAGGAACAGCGCGGCGATCGAGGCCGCGTTCTGCAGCGCAGAGCGAACCACCTTCGCCGGATCGGGGATGCCGGCCTTGAACATGTCGACGTATTCCCCGGTTGCAGCGTTCAGGCCGTGACCCGACTTCAGGCCGCGCACCTTCTCGACCACTACGCCGCCCTCGAGACCGGCATTGATCGCGATCTGCTTCAGCGGCTCCTCCAGCGCCCGGCGCACAATCTGCGCACCAGTCGCCTCGTCGCCCGACAGGTCGAGCTTCTCGAACGCCACCTTGCCAGCCTGCAGCAGGGCGACACCGCCACCAGGGACAATGCCCTCCTCGACCGCCGCCTTGGCGTTGCGCACCGCGTCCTCGATGCGGTGCTTGCGCTCCTTCAGCTCGACCTCGGTCGCCGCGCCGGCCTTGATGACGGCAACGCCGCCAGAAAGCTTGGCCAGCCGCTCCTCAAGCTTCTCCCGGTCGTAGTCGGAATCGGTGTTGTCGCGCTCAGTGCGGATCTGGTTGACCCGCCCGGAGATCTGCTCGGCGTCACCGGCGCCATCGACGATCGTGGTCTCGTCCTTGGTCACCACGACCTTGCGGGCCTTGCCCAGTAGGTCGAGGTCGGCGTTCTCCAGCTTGAGACCGACTTCCTCGCTGATGACCTGGCCACCGGTCAGGATGGCGATGTCACCGAGCATGGCCTTGCGGCGGTCGCCGAAGCCGGGCGCCTTGACCGCGACGGACTTGAACAGGCCGCGGATCTTGTTGACCACCAGGGTCGCGAGGGCCTCGCCCTCGACGTCCTCGGCGATGATGACCAGCGACTTGCCCGACTGAACGACCTTGTCGAGCAGGGGCAGCAGGTCCTTGTTGGCCGAGACCTTGGAGTTGACGATCAGGATGTAGGGGTCCTCGAGGACCGCCTCCATGCGCTCCGGGTCCGTCACGAAGTAGTGCGAGATGTAGCCCTTGTCGAAGCGCATACCCTCGGTGAGCTCCAGCTCCAGGCCGAAGGTGTTGCTCTCCTCGACAGTGATGACACCTTCCTTGCCAGCCTTATCCATCGCTTCGGCGATCATCTCGCCGATCGCGGTGTCCCCGGCTGAGATGGAGGCCGTCGAGGCAATCTGCTCCTTGGTCTCCACGTCCTTGGCCAGCTTGGAGAGTTCCTCGCTGACGCGCTCCACTGCGGCCTCGATGCCGCGTTTGAGCGACATCGGGTTTGCGCCGGCGGCCACGTTACGCAGGCCCTCGCGGACGAGCGCCTGGGCGAGCACCGTCGCCGTAGTAGTGCCGTCGCCAGCGACGTCATCGGTCTTCTTGGCGACTTCCTTGACAAGCTCGGCGCCGATCTTCTCCCACGGGTCCTCGAGCTCGATCTCCTTGGCGATGGACACACCATCGTTGGTGATCGTGGGGGCTCCCCACTTCTTCTCGAGTACCACATTGCGGCCCTTGGGGCCGAGGGTTACTTTCACGGCGTCGGCGAGCTGGTTCATGCCGCGCTCGAGGCCGCGCCTGGCGTCCTCGTTGAACGCGATCATCTTCGCTGCCATAGGCTTCCAGTCCTCCTGCGAACTTTGTGCCTGCGTGCCCGACCGGGCCGACGCCCGCGACGGACGGCCACGCCCGGCGGTCAGTCCCTGCCCGCCCGCCAGGAGGGCCTCGTCGCCCCGATCACGTCACTACGTTGTCACTCTCACCCCGAGAGTGCCAACGTTATGTTTAGCACTCTCCATACGAGAGTGCAAGCCAGCTGCCGGTTAATGCTTAGTCTCTACAGGTCAGAGCCATACCGTCAGGGTTAGCGTGGCCTTCCGGACAAGATCAGCGGAAACGCCAGACATGCGAGAGCCCGGCACCATAGTTCACGGTGCCGGGCTCCAGGCATTGTTACCGAGGGTTTCTAGACGGTCCTCACAGCCTCGGCCTGCGGACCCCGGTCACTCTGCGTGATCTCGAACTCAACCCGCTGACCCTCTTCGAGGCTGCGGTAGCCATCCGACTGGATGGCGGAGAAGTGGACGAAGACGTCCCTACCACCGTCGACCGCGATGAAGCCATAGCCCTTGTCCGCGTTGAACCATTTGACGGTGCCCTGAGCCATACCAACAACTCCCTAACTCTGCTCGGGCTGCGGGTCCCGCCCTTGTTACGCGGGACCCGTTGATCGCGGCGCAGTACTGACCTCATCGGCAGAATTCACTGCCGCGCATCCACTACCAACAGCGACCGGACACGACTCTACATGCCAGGCCTGCGCGCGGGGGCAACTTGTACGTGTCTGTGCTGCGCTGTGCCACCCGCAAATCGAAGGCCTGCTGCGACGTAAGGGACTGCTGTGAACCGCCGTAGCGGACTGCGGCGTCCCGGCGAATGACCCGGCGCTCGGCGTCAGCCGCCCGCGACCGCGGGGATCACTGAGACCTGGCCGCCCGCCGGCACCGGCGTGTCCAGGCCCTGCGCCAGCCGGATATCTTCGTCGCCCACGTAGACGTTCACGAACCGGCGCAGCTGGCCGGCCTCGTCGAGCAGCCGTCCGCCAATCCCCGGATACTCAGCGTCCAGGTCCGCGATGACATCGCGCACCGTACCCGGCGCGCTGGTCACCACGGCCGTCCCGCCGGTGTAGCTCCGCAGGATCGTCGGGATTCGGACGGATACCGTCATGCTGAGCCTGCCTTTCGCGGCCGCGACTGACGCGGTGCTGGCCGGCGAGTGGCCGACTCGTGGGCAGCAAAGGCCTCCAGCGTGGCCGGGATGGGGGTGATCGCCTCGATGGTGTCGGCGACGGCGTCGGGCGTCTTCAGCCCGTCACCGGAGTTGATGATGACAGTCCGCGCGTCGGGGTCGATCGTGCCTTCCTTCAGCAGCGCGCGCAGCACCGCCAGCGTGACGCCGCCCGCGGTCTCGGCGAAGATTCCCTCTGCGGAGGCGAGCAGCCGGATGGCGTCAACGAGGTCATCGTCACTGACGTCGGCGACGACGCCGCCGGTGCGGCGGACGACGTCGAGCACGTACGGGCCGTCAGCTGGGTTGCCGATAGCCAGCGACTTGGCGATGGTCGCGGGGCGGACCGGGTGCACGACGTCGTGACCTGCTCGGAACGCGGCCGCGACCGGCGAGCAGCCCGTCGCCTGGGCGCCGAACACCCGGTAGGGCGTCTCGTCGGTCAGGCCCGTCGCGATCAGCTCCCGAAACGCCTTGTCGATCTTCACCAGCTGTGCACCGGAGGCGACCGGGACGACGACCTGCTCCGGCAGCCGCCAGCCGAGTTGCTCGGCGATCTCGAAGCCGATCGTCTTCGAGCCCTCCGCGTAATACGGCCGGACGTTGACGTTGACGAAGGCCCAGTCCTCGCGCTCGTCGGCCAGCTCAGATGCGAGCCGGTTGACGTCGTCGTAGCTGCCCCGCACCGCGACCAGCGAACAGCCATACACCGCGGAGCCGATGATCTTCTGCGCCTCAAGGTCTGCGGGGATGAGCACGACCGCGCGAATGCCAGCCCGCGCGGCGGCGGCCGCGACGGCGTTGGCCAGGTTGCCCGTCGACGGGCAAGCGAGCACTTTGAAGCCGAGTTCGATGGCTGCGGCTAGGGCCACGCCCACCACCCGGTCCTTGAACGAATGGGTCGGGTTGGCGCGCTCGTCCTTGATCCACAGCTCGCGCATGCCGAGCGTGGTCGCCAGCTGGTCGGCGCGCACGAGCCGGGTCCAGCCAGGGTCGAGGTTCGGGGTGCTGGCGACGTCCTGCGGAACCGGCAGCAGGCTCGCGTACCGCCACATGCTGAGCGGGCCGGACTCGATCGACTCGCGCGTCAGGGTCGGCAGGTCATATTCGACTTCGAGCGGGCCGAAGCACTGCGCGCAGGCGTGCCCGGAACCGATGGGACACGTGTGGCCGCACTCACGGCAGGACAGATGCGTGGCAAACCCGAACCGGGACGGGGTCCTTGCAGTCGCCGCATTGGTCAGCGTTGTATTCACAGGCGAGGCCTTTCTCCTCATCTATCCCAGCGGCGTGCCGCCGGGTCGGACTTGGCACCTGTCACGCGACGACCTCGCCGCAAGCAGCTCTGGCGTCAGCGGACGCACGATCAGCGTGATGGTTGCCGGGGCTTCATCGGGCCGTTCCCTCCACCCCTCTGGATGAGCACTATGTAGTTGTGCTCTGAATCTTAGCCTGAGCGCGGTCGGCGGCCAATCCGCGCGTGCGGGGCTTACCCGCAGGGCAGCCAGGGACATGGCAGCGCCGCAGGGCCGCTGCCCGGCCGCCGGAAGGACGCCGGTTAAGCTGGCGCCACATGACTGACGTACGGGCCGACGGGCAGCTACTCATCGCCTCGAACAGGGGGCCAGTCTCCTTCGCCCGTGCCGCGGACGGCACGTTGTCCGCGAGACGCGGCGGTGGCGGGGTGGTGTCAGGGCTCGCTGCGGCCGCCGATGAGACTCCGATGCTGTGGGTCTGCGCCGCGCTCTCCGACGCCGATAGGGCGGCTGCCGGCCGGGCGAAGGGCGGGCTGCTCGATCCAGGCGACCTCGGCGGTGGTGCCACGGTGCGGATGCTCGACATCCCGCCTGCGGTCTTCGACAGCGCATACAACCGCGTTGCGAACTCGACCCTCTGGTTCGTGCACCACATGCTGTACGACTTGCCCAACCAGCCGAGCTTTGGGCCGGCGTTCGCCCGTCAGTGGGAGGCGTTCCGCCAGTACAACGGGATGTTCGCGGACGCGCTGGCGGAGGCGGCCGTAGCAGCGGGCACGTCGTCAACGCGCGCGGTGGTCCAGGACTACCACCTCTGCCTGACCCCCCGGCTGCTGGCTAAGCGGGCTCCGGGACTCGCTATCGCGCACTTCTCGCATACGCCGTGGGCGCCACCGGACTACTACCGCGTCCTGCCCGACGAGGTGGGGCTGGAGATTCTGACCGGCCTGCTGGGCGCCGATCACGCTGGCTTCCTGTGCAAGCGCTGGGCCGACTCATTCATTGACTGCTGCGAGGCGCTGCTCGGCGCGAAGGTCGACAGGGATAGTGGGCAGGTCAGCTACGCCGGACACGTGACGACCATCGGAGTCCACCCACTTGGCGTGGACGCCGGGCAGTTGCGCGCCCGCGCCGACGAGCCCGACGTGCTCGCGAGAATGACGGCGCTGACAGACGCCACGGCCGGCCGGAGGCTGATCGTCCGGATTGACCGCACGGAGCTTTCCAAGAACATCTCGCGCGGCCTCGAGGCCTACCGGGAGTTGCTACGAGCTCACCCTGAGTGGCATGGCAAAGTCGTGCACGTCGCGTTCGCCTACCCGTCGCGGCATGACCTGCCCGAATACCAGGAGTACACGGCGGCGCTACAGCAGCTGGCCTTGGAGATCAACGCGGAATTCTCGACACCCAGCTGGGACCCGCTCCTGCTGGAGGTCTACGACGACTATGCCCGGTCGCTGGCCGCCTGCCGGCTCGCCGACGTGCTGCTGGTCAACCCCATTCGGGACGGGATGAACCTCGTCGCCAAGGAAGGTCCCATCCTGTCCGATCGGCACTGTGCCGTCGTGCTGTCGACCGAGGCCGGCGCGGCAGCCGAACTCGGCAACAATGCCCTGATGGTCAATCCGTTCGACGTCATGCAGACCGCGCAAGCGCTGCACCGGGCACTGACCATGAGCGATGCCGAGCGGGCCAGCCGGTGCTCGGCGCTGGCGGCTGCCGCATCGGCGCTGCCGCCGGCGCGCTGGCTCGCCGACCAACTGAGTGCACTCGACCGCGCGTCCGCTGGCTGAGCCCTCGGCGCCGTCCCGGCTGTGAGCTGGCCGTCAGCTAGCTGTACTGGCAGCGCGCAGTCGCCGCCGCCGGCTGCGCTGTCGGCGTAACCGACCCACGAGCACCGGGTCGAAGGCTGCCGCCTCCGGCCTGTCGATCAGCTCGTTCAGCAGCTGGTAATACCGGGTCACCGGAACGCCAAAGACCTCGAGAATGTCCCGCTCCTTCGCGCCGGGCAGCCGCCACCAGCTCCGCTCGAAGGCGAGAATGCGCATGTCACGCTCCGACAGTGCAGCCACCCAGCCTCCCGGCCACCCGCGCCTGGAAACCATTTTAGGCGGCTGCGAACGGCTCCGGGCCGTTCGCGCACCTATGCGCACGGCCGCTGGCAACGTACGCTCTCCAGGCGTGACCGTCTATCAGCACCTGAGCTTCCTGACCGACTACGGTCTCGAGGACGGTTTCGTCGCCGCCTGCCACGGTGTCGCGGCCAGGATCGCGCCGCAGGCACACATCATCGACATCACCCACCTGGTCCCGCCAGGAGACGTCCGGCGCGGGGCCGCGGTGCTGGCACAGACGGTCGCGTACCTGCCTCCAGCGGTCCACATCGCCGTCGTGGACCCCGGCGTCGGCACCGCCCGCCGGGCGATCGCCGTCACGGCCGGCGACAGCATCGTCGTGGGTCCGGACAACGGCCTGCTCTCGTGGTCCATCGCCACCCTGGGCGGCGGGAAAGCCGCCGTCCAGCTCACTAACGGCGACCTCTGGCTGCACCCGGTGTCCGCCACCTTTCATGGGCGCGACATTTTCATGCCGGTGGCGGCGCACCTAGCCGCCGGGCTCGAGCTGGCTCAGGCTGGCGCGGAGATTAGCGTCGCCGACCTGATCGCCCTGCCGGCGCCCACGAGCAGGCTGCACGACGGAGCGGCGGAGGGCGAGGTGATGTCGGTTGACCGCTTCGGGAACGTTCAGCTGTCCATTCCGGCGGCCGACGCCGGCAGGCTCGGCATCGGGATCGGTTCGCCGCTGATAGTTCGCTGCGGCCGACGCCAGTTCACCGTTCGCTACCTCGATACATTCGCGGCCGGGACGCCGGGCGAGATCGTCGCCTTTACCGATAGCGCCGGGCTCATCTCGCTGGCAATTAACACTGGCGACGCCGCCGAGCAGCTAGGGCTGCCGCCGGGTGCCCACGTCCGGATCTCGCAGTCGCACCGTACGTGACCGCCGCAAGCTAGCCGCGCCGCCTGCTGCGCGGGGCAGCAGAACCTTGCCCAGTTGGCCCGCAAATAGCTTGAACCTGGCAGAATGTGCGGTACTCACCATGGGAGGCAAGGACGGCGTGCCAGTGAGGTTCCCGCGGCCAGTCGCCGCGCTGGTCGCCACCGCGACAGCGGCCGTCGCGGTCGGCCTGTTCGCCATCCCTGCCAACGCCGACCAGGTGCGGCAGCAGGAATGGTGGCTCAGCGCGCTCAGCATCACCAGCGCCTGGACAGCCTCCCAGGGTTCAGGCGTGACGGTCGCCCTGCTCAGCGATGGAGTCGACGCCAGTCAGCCCGACCTCACCGGTGCGGTCACGACCGCACCGGACCTGCCCGGTGCGCCCGTCGCCACCGGTCAGTACTTCGGTGAGCAAGGCACCCCCATCGCGAGCCTGATCGCGGGCCATGGCGACGGCAGCGGCGACTCTTCCGGCATCATCGGCGTCGCGCCGGCGGCGCGCATCCTCTCCGTCGCGGTGACGCTGCCGCAGGACGACGGCCAGCTCTACACCACGTCGGCGGCCGCGGCGATCCCGGCCGCCATTGCCGCGGGCATCCGGTATGCGGTCAGTCACGGCGCTAGCGTGATCGACCTCCCCATCGACGCCGGCCAGGCCGGCAGCAACGGGCTTACCGGCGCCCAGGCAGCAGCGGGCGGCAGCGCCGCCGAGCAGGCAGCCGTCAGCTACGCGCTCGCCCACAACGTTGTGCTGGTGGCCCCGGCCGGTGACGACGCGCTGGCAACCGACGCGCCAAACTATCCGGCTGCGTATCCGGGCGTCATCGCCGTGGGCGCCTTCGACTCCGCATTTGACAAGGCCTCGTGGACAAGCCATCAGAGCTACGTGACGCTAACGGCGGCAGGCTCCGGCGTGATCGCCGCGTCCAACAGCGGTGGCTACCAGACGATGAATAGCACGAGTGCCGCCAGCGCGGTGGTGGCGGGCATCGTCGCACTCATCCGGTCCCGGTATCCGAACCTGTCCGTGGCGGACGTCCGCTCGGCATTGACCACGACGACGATGTATCACCGATCTAACGGGCTAGCCGACGGGTCCGGATATGGTGCAGTCAACGCGGCCGCGGCCCTCGGCGCCGCCGCCACGCTGGCCACCCCGGCAAAGGAACGCGCCGGGGCAGGGGCCAAGCCGGCCGCAACCTTCGGTCCTGCAGCCGCAGGCGTGGGCGCAGCGAAGCTGAGCCCACAGATCGTCCGGGCTGGCGAGATATCGGCCGGGGTGCTTGTGCTGCTTCTGCTGGCTGTGGCGGCCTATGCGCTCGTCGGCCGCCGGCGTCGGAGGCAGACTGGCGCTTTGCCGGCGCTAGCAGCAGAGTGGACAGCTGGGCAGGCGCAGTCGCGTTATCCGCATGCCGTGGTTATGCCCACCGACGCCAACCGGACGCTCGACTACTTTGCCGCGCCCACCACCGGCCCGGGAGAGCCGAACGCCCAGCTGGCGCTACCCACTCGACCGGCGGCCACGGCGCTCCCGTCCAGCTCAGAGAACACCGACGACAAGGTGCTCGCGCCGCCAGCAGCGACCGGCGAGATCAGCAGGTGGGTTCCGTACGGCCCCGCGGCTGCGGCGGTAGCCAAGCGCGCACCGGTCTCTGGCACCCCGCCCTGGGAGCCGGCCGCGCAGCCCGATGGCGGGGTGCCCTGGTCCGAGACGCCGGGCAAGCAGATGGTCGCCGGACAAGTCGTCGCTTCTGGCCCGGTTGCCGATGCCGCGCCCGCCGATCCGCGCCCTCGCCCCGCCCGGCGGCCGGACTGGCGCCGAGCGACCGCGTCGGCG